>JBIQMI010000211.1:0-5848 GCA_044463585.1 Cryomorphaceae bacterium | reverse complement strand
AAGCGGCCGGGTGGACCGCCAGTTGCGCGGCCGTGCGGGCCGCCAAGGCGACCCCGGCAGCTCGCAGTTCTACGTCTCCCTGGAGGATGACCTGATGCGCATGTTCGGCAGCGAGCGGATCGCCAAGCTGATGGACCGCATGGGCCTGAAGGAAGGCGAGGTGATCCAGCACAGCATGGTGACCGCCAGCATTGAGCGCGCACAGAAAAAGGTGGAGGAGAACAACTTCGGCATACGGAAGCGCCTGCTTGAATACGACGACGTGATGAACAAGCAGCGGCAGGTGATCTACAAGCGCCGCCGCAACGCGCTCTTCGGCGACCGCCTGAAGCTGGACGTGCTGAACATGTTCCACGATGTGGCCGAGAACATCACGGCGGCCTACCAACCGGAAGGCGATTTCGAGGGATTCCGCCTGGAGCTGTTCCGCCGCCTGTCGATCGAATCGCCGGTGGACGAGGAAGCCTTCAAGAACACCCGTGCCGACGAACTGGCCGAGGCCGTGTTCGAGGCCGCGTTCGGGTCCTACCAGCGGCGCAGCAAGCAAATGGCCGAGCAGGCCCTGCCCGTGATCAGCGATGTGTTCCTGAACCAAGGCAAGCAATACGAGAACATCGTGGTGCCCATCACCGATGGCAGCAAGACCATGCAGGTGGTGACCAACCTTGAAAAAGCCTACCGCACCGAGGCCCGCGAATTGGCGGACAGCGTGGAGAAGTACATCACCCTGGCCATTATCGACAATGAATGGAAGGAGCACCTGCGCGAGATGGACGACCTGCGGCGCGATGTGCAGAATGCCAGCATTGAACAGAAGGACCCGCTGCTGATCTATAAGCTGGAATCGTTCAAACTGTTTGATGCCATGATCGACAAGATCAGCAATGAGGTGGTGGAGTTCCTGGTACGCGCCGGGCTGCCCCAGGCCGAGCCGGCCGTGCAGCAGGCGCCCGAGCGCAAGGCCACCCGGGAGGAACAGCAGATGCGCACCAGCCGCACCGAGGTGCCCTCCTTCGCCGGCGGCACAAACGGCGCACCGCGCCGCGAACAGCGCGCCCAAGCACCCGGCGGGCCCATGCCGCCGCCCATGCCGCGCCAGCAGCCCGTGCAACCTGTGCGGGTGGAGAAGAAAGTGGGACGGAACGATCCCTGCCCCTGCGGCAGCGGAAAGAAATACAAGCAGTGCCACGGCATGGGCGCTTAGCCTATGCCGACGAGCTGAACGCGGAACGCCCCGGAAGATCCGGGGCGTCCTGCTTTATGTGTATGTAGTTTGGTTCTTACTTCAGCGGCACGCGCATCTGCACGCGCACCGGTTGGCCGTCCTGGGTGCCTGCCTCCCACCGCCCGGCTTCGTTGATGGCGCCGGCGATCTGCTCCACCAAGGCGGGATCATCGGCGCCCACCACCTGCAGGTCCGTCACCTGCCCGTCCTTCTCCACGATGAAACTGGCCATCACATTGCCCTTGGTGCGGCCTACCTTCTCTTTCACGTAGCGCACCATTTCCCTTTCGCCACCGGGGTACTGCGGCATGGTCTGCGCCATGGTGTACACAATGTTCAACAAGGGTTTGGCATCGTACACCTTTTCCGCCAGTTCCCTCCCCCATTTATCACGCCGGGTCCAAACACCATTCTTGCGTCCGCTCTCATAGGCCCCTTCGCTCTCGATCTTGCCATTGTCATGGTAGAACACGAAATGGCCATCGGGTATCCGGTATTTGTCGTCGGCATAGCGGCCAGCGGCCTTCAGCGAGCCATCCAAGTTGAAGATGCGTGCGTTGAACCCACCGGTGCCATCGGCGCCCTCGGGTTCGAGGTAATAAACGGCCTTGGCCTTGGAAGTGGGCTCGAGCACGGCATCGAGGTACGCGCGTTGCGCGTTGGCCGGGCCGGAAATGGCCCCAGCGAGCAGGGCCAGGGAAAACAAGAGTGGCATGGAGCGTTGCACGGTGCAGGGTAATTCTTGGGCCTGTAATACGAAACGGCACCCCGGCGGGTTTCAATTTGCAATGGCCCATTGAACCGAAACCACCGTGCCTTGTTCCGCTTTCGGCTAACACACCGCGCCCATGGCCGATTCCCCGTTGCTCACCTTCTCCCCAAAAGGCCTGTACTGCGCAGAGGCCGACGTGTACATCGACCCTTGGCGCGGGGTGGACCGGGCCATCATCACCCATGCCCACAGCGACCACGCCCGCATGGGCAGCCGCCACTACCTGGCACACCCGGTAACCAAGCACCTGATGCACACCCGCATGTCGCCCGAGCTGCTGATCGAGGAAATGGCACCCGGTGCATCGCGCATGATCAACGGGGTCCGCTTTTCATTCCACCCGGCAGGCCACATACCCGGCAGCGTGCAGGTGCGGGTGGAGCGCGGCGGCGAAACATGGGTGGTATCGGGTGATTACAAGCGCCAGGCCGATGGGATCAGCGAACCGTTCGAGCCGGTGCGCTGCCACACCTTCATCACCGAATGCACCTTCGGATTGCCCGTTTACCGCTGGCGTGCGGCATCAACGGTATTCGACGAAATCAATGCGTGGTGGCGTGGCAATGCGGCACAGGGCATCTGCTCGGTGATCAGCGCATACAGCCTGGGCAAGGCCCAACGGGTGATCGCCGGGGTCGATGGTTCGATAGGGCCGGTGCTGGTGCATGGCGCGGTGGCCACCATGAACGAGGCGCTGGAGGCCTGCGGGATCGCCTTGCCGCCGTGGGAAGCGGTAACGCGGGAAACGCCGAAGGAACTATTCCGCCGTGCGCTGGTGGTGGCCCCGGGCAGCGCGCTCGGCACGCCTTGGGCCAACCGCATGCGGCCGTACTCCACGGCCATGGCCAGCGGATGGATGCAACTGCGCGGGCGAAGAAGGCGGGCCAACCTCGACAAAGGCTTCGTGCTCAGCGACCATGCCGATTGGGATGCCCTGTTGGCCACCATCGCGGAAACCGGGGCGGAACACGTGGTGGCCACGCACGGCTACTCCGACCTGTTCAGCCAATACCTGCGCAGCACCGGATTATCCGCCAGTGCAGAGGAAATGCCATTCTTCGGCCAACCCCGCGAAGGCGAAGCGGCCAACACGGACCAAACCCCGGAAGGCGATTGATGGAACGCGAGGCCCAACTCTTCGAGGAACTGGATTCCACCACTTCCACTTCCGCCAAGGTGGAGGCACTGGCCCGCTACTTCACCGAAGCTGTGGACCGCGACAAGGTGTGGGTGATCGCGCTGCTGGGCGGACGCCGCCCCAAGCGGCCCATCACCAGCACGCAAATGCGCAAATGGGCCGGCGAAATGGCCGCGATCCCGGATTGGCTTTTCGAGGCCAGCTACCATGTGGTGGGCGACCTCGCTGAAACGGTGAGCCTGGTGGCCAGGCCGGGGCCGCCGATGCACATGGGGCTTGCCGAATGGGTGCGCTATGTGGAAGACCTGCGCCGCTGCACGGAGGAAGAAAAGGCGGAACGGGTGAAGGCCGCTTGGGCCGGCCTGCGGGGCATGGGCCTTTTCGTCTTCAACAAGATCATTACCGGCGCCTTCCGCATCGGTGTGAGCCAACGCACCATGGTAAAGGGCCTGGGCATGGCCACGGGCATCAGCGAGGACCTGCTCTCGCACCGGTTGATGGGGCAATGGGACCCGCACACCACGAGCTTCGCGGAACTTGTGCTGGAGGAGAACAGCAGTGAGCAACACTCCCGGCCCTACCCCTTCTACCTGGCCTACGGGCTTGAAGGAGAGACCGGCCGCGCGGCAGGTGCCGGGCTTGGGCAATTGCAGCAACTGGGCGACCCCGGTGAATGGACCGCGGAATACAAATGGGACGGCATACGGGGCCAGTTGATCGTGCGCAATGGCCAGCACCACGTGTGGAGCCGCGGCGAAGAGCTGGTGACCGACAAATACCCGGAGTTCGGCACCCTGCGTGAAAAACTGCCCGACGGCACCGTGCTCGACGGCGAGATCCTCGCGTGGAAGGACGGTGTTCCCCTGCCCTTCGCGGAGCTGCAAAGACGCATAGGCCGCAAGACCGTTGGAAAGAAACTGCTGCACGATGTGCCGGTCGTTTTCATGACCTACGACATCATGGAGCATGAAGGGCGCGACATCCGCGAACTTCCCCAGGAAGAGCGGCGGGCACACCTGGAGGCCATAGTGGCCTCCGCCAATGACCCCCACCTGCTTCTTTCCCGCCAACTCGCGTTCAGCACTTGGGAAGAGATCGTGGCATACCGCGGGAATGCGCGGGCCGGGGCGGTGGAGGGCGTGATGCTGAAACACAAGGGCAGCAGCTACGAGGTGGGGCGCAAACGCGGGCAATGGTGGAAATGGAAACTGGACCCCATGAGCATCGATGCGGTGCTCACCTTCAGCATGCAAGGCCACGGCAGGCGGGCCAACCTGTACACCGACCACACGTTCGGCGTGTGGCACCACGGCGAGCTGGTCACCTTCGCCAAGGCCTACAGCGGCCTTACCGATGAAGAGATGCGGCAGGTGGACGCCTATGTGAAGGCCCACACCGTGGAGCGCTTCGGCCCGGTGCGGCAGGTTGTACCGCGCCTGGTATTCGAGATCGCCTTTGAGGGGATCAGTGCGAGCAGCCGGCACAAGAGCGGCGTAGCCGTCCGCTTTCCCCGGATCGCGCGTTGGCGGCACGACAAACAGCCCGAGGACGCCAACAGCCTGGAGGACCTGAAAGCCTTGATCAACTGATGGCGGAAAAGCAGCGCCGTGCAGGCATCAGCGGCAGCAAGGCCGGGGCGGCAACGGCCTGGTTCCACCAGTTGGGCTGGCGCCCGCAAACCTTCCAGCGCGAGGCGTGGCAACACTTGGCCGCAGGCCGCAGCGGACTGCTGAACGCACCCACCGGCACCGGCAAGACCTTCGCGGTACTGGGCGGCATGGTGGAACAGGCCTTGGCGCAACCCCGTCCTGGGGCCGGGCTGCGTGCGATCTGGATCACCCCGCTGCGTGCCTTGGCCAACGAGATCGCCGACAGCGCCCGCCGCATGTGCGAAGGCACCGGACTGGCTTGGGAAGTGGGCATACGCACCGGCGATACCGCGGCGAAGGAACGCGCGGCGCAGCGCAAAAAGCTGCCGCAATTCCTGGTGACCACGCCCGAAAGCCTGCACCTGTTGCTGGCGCAGAAGAACGGCACGCAACTCTTCAAGGACCTGCAATGGTTCGTGGCCGATGAATGGCATGAACTGCTCGGCAGCAAGCGCGGGGTGCAGGTTGAATTGGCGCTGAGCCGCTTGAAGGGATTGCGCCCCGGCCTGTGCATTTGGGGCATCAGCGCCACCATCGGCAATCTGGACGAGGCCGCGGACGTGCTGCTCGGGCCCGGCTGGGCGCAGCACGGCAGCGTGATGGTGCGCGCAGCCCTGAAGAAGAAGATCGCGATGCACACCATTCTGCCCGAACAGGTGGAGCGCTACCCTTGGGCGGGGCACTTGGGCGTGAGGCTGGCCCATCACCTGCTCCCCATCATTGAGGCCAGCACCAGCACGCTGATCTTCACCAACACCCGTTCGCAGGCCGAGATCTGGTACCAGCACCTGCTGGACCTGCAGCCCGGCCTGGCCGGCGCCATTGCGCTGCACCATGGCTCGTTGGACCGTAAGCTGCGCGAATGGGTGGAACAGGCGCTGCACGACGGGCGGTTGAAGGCGGTGGTATGCACCAGCAGCCTCGACCTCGGCGTGGACTTCCGGCCCGTGGAGACCGTGGTGCAAGTGGGTGGACCGAAAGGCCTGGCACGCTTCATACAGCGTGCGGGCCGCAGCGGCCACCGCCCGGGCGCCGTGCCACAGATCTGGTTCCTGCCCACGCAC
>JBIQMI010000210.1:0-5874 GCA_044463585.1 Cryomorphaceae bacterium | reverse complement strand
CCCTGAACTACCAGTTCGAGTTCAGCGACCCCGATGCCGGCTTCATCCGCCGCATTTCGCGCCCGCAGAACTACGTGATCTTCTGGGACATGGTGACCAACCCGCTCACGCCCGGGGTGAAGTACTTCGCCCGCGTGCGCACCGACAAGAACAGCCCCATGGCCGATGCCCATTGGGGCACAGGATGCGAAATGGGCCTGGGGACGGAAGTGCTCGGTTGCACAGGTTTGATCCAGGGCTCGGCGTACGGCCATTCGTGCAATGAGACCCGCAGCTTTTCCGCGAGCAGTTACATCTATACCACGCCAGTGGAGGCCGCCACCGCGTATGAATTCCGCATCTTCAATGCCGGGGAGGGCTATGATCAAACCTTCGTGCGCAATACCTACATCCTGCAATTGAAATGGACACCGGCCGAAGCGCCATTGCTGGAGAACGGCTACACATACCAAGTGCAGGCCCGTGCCAAGGTCTCGGGCGTATGGGGCACCTATTGCGGCAGCACCTGCAGCATCACCATCAATAACGCCGGCCAGCAACTGCAGCACAGCACCCGTTCGGATGCCGGCGTGGCCACGCTATGGCCCAATCCGGCGGCCGATGGCCGGGTGAACCTGAACGTGGACGGCCTGGAAGGCCCTGAACAGCAGATATCGGTGGAAGTGGTTGACCTCGCCGGCAAGTGCTTTTTGAAGGAAGAGCACGGAAACAGCGGACCAAGGTTCAATACCATCCTCACCTTGCCCGATGAGGCCGGCAGCGGCCTCTATACGGTCATGATCACGGTGTCCCTGCCCGGTCAGCAGCAAAGCACCCGCATAACGCAGCGCTTGAGCATGATAAGGTAAAGTCTGCCCCAACCGTGTATGGCATGCCGAGGCTTTGGGTTGGCTGCTGAGCTGGAATGGGGTGACCTCGGGAGGGCTGTCCGAGAGGGCAGCCCTTCCAATTTCAGGCCACCAAATATTCCTGCGCGGAAATTTCACCGGGCTGCTGCCCGAACCTACATTGCGGCCGCCAAAACCCTGGAAAAGGACTATTGAGCTTCACTTTATTCCCACCTCCACCCAAGCTATTGTTACTGATCACGAGACCCCGCCCGGTTTTCCGGACGGGGCCGCGTTACGCTCGTACCGCCCGCACGGACGCAGGCATTGCAACAGAAACAAACACCCAAACCAAACTATCATGAATAGTCGATCAGGTACCAACGTCCCGCCAATACCTAGCCGGTGGGGGAAAGCCACATTATTGGCCTTGTTCATGTTCCTCGCCACCGGAACTTGGGCGCAGACCATAACCATAGGCAGCGGCACAAGCACCCAACGCTTCCCCTTGGGCCATCTCTGGGGCTATGAGCGCTCGGCAGCCTTGTACACCGCTACGGAGATGGCAGCTGTTATCGGTAACAACATCACCGCGTTGTCATGGTATGTTGGTACGGCAGGAACCGCGGTACCCACGAAGATCTACCTGGCGACAACCGCCACCGCTCCACTGACCGCGCAAACGTGGGCGACCATGACCTCCGGCGCGACGTTGGTGTACAATGGCTCCACCACGCCAGCACCTGCTAATAGCTGGTACACGGTCACCTTGGCCACACCTTTCACATACAATGGGGACAACCTGTTGGTGCTGGTGGAAACCAACTACGGCGGTGGAGGTGGTGGTACCAACCCCACCTTCCGGTACACTACTACCACGGGGAATTCCTACCATGAAACATGGACGGGTGATAACACCGCCCCGACCGGCAACGGAACAATCAGCGCTTCACGCCCTAACGTGCAGATCACATACGTGGCCGGCGCCCCCTGCGCGGGCACTCCAGCCCCTGGCAACACCTTGGCCAGCGCCAACCCGGTATGCAGCGGCGTTAGCTTCAACCTCAGCCTGCAGAATGCCACCACAGGCTCCGGTGTAACCTATCAATGGCAAAGTGCGGATGATGCCGCTTTTACGGTGGGCCTCACAAACATGGGTACTGCTGCCATACAAACCACATCGCAGGCAGCATCCAAATACTACCGTTGCAATGTAACCTGCGCCAGCAGCGGCCTGTCTGCATACTCCAACCCTTTGCAGGTGGTATCGTTGGCAGCCACCTACGCCATCTACAATAACGTTCCCTACACCGAGAGTTTCGAGAGTTGGAGCAGCCGTTGCGGTACCTCGGACGTCCCCTCGGCCAACTGGAGCAACGATCCCGCCACGGGCAACAATAGCTGGCGCCGTAACGACCAAGGTGCAAATGCCGGATGGACATCCACATCGGGTTCATACAGCCCCAGTTTTAGCCAAGGGAGCTATTCAGCCCGGTTCCATTCGTTCAATTCCTCCAGCGGCAGCAAGGGAAGCTTGATCTTGCATATGGACATGAGCACGGCCACCGGTAGCTCCAGGGTGTCCTTCGATCATATCAATGCCAGCGGTAGCGATGTGCTCAAAGTGTTCCTTTCCATCGATGGGGGCGTTACAGAAACGCAATTGGGCAGCAGCATCGGCACATCTTCTTCATGGGCGAACAAGCATTTTGACTTCAATTCCACATCGGCCACCACGGTGATCCGCATTGAGGCCACAAGCGATTTCGGCGCCAGCGATATCGGTATCGACAACTTCAAATTGGAACCGGCACCAACCTGTTTGGTGGCAAGCGGTGTGACCGCCACATCCATGGCAGCAACAACCGTTGGGTTCCAGTGGACGGCATCGCCCTCCAACCCCAGCAACGGGTATGAATGGGAGGTGCGCACCAGTGGTGCGGGTGGCAGTGGCGCTGCTGGATTGGCGGCCAATGGTTCAGTTGGGGCAGGTATTACAGATGCGCTGGCCACCGGACTTGCAGCCGGTACAACCTATACCATATATGTAAGAGCCAACTGCGGGCCGGGTGATCAAAGCCTTTGGGTGGCCTCAACTGGTTTCACCACTCCGCACGTAACCGCTCGTCCATGGAGCGAGCCATTCGCTGCGAGCAGCGTCCTGCCCACCGGGTGGGCCAACACCTCCTCGTGGCTGATCGGTTCCGCCCGTGGTGCCACCGGAAATCCCGGGATGAACATCTATAAGAACATGTACTCGAGCGTTGCCACGGCAGAATTCCGTACGATCGCCGTGGGCCCGCTGCTTGCGAATGATGTACTGAGCTTCGACTACAAAACCTCGAATTACAGCAGCCCGTATGCCCCGCCCGCCGTTGGCTCCGGCAACTTTGTGGTGGCGGTATCAACGGATTTCGGTACAACATGGACAAACTTGGCCACCGTGGGCAACGATGGCATCGCGGGCTGGCGGACAGCCATCTACCCGTTGTCCGCATTCAGCGGCCAATATGTTCAGGTACGGATCACTGCCAATTGGAACAGTGGTGATTATGACCAGGCCTTTGACAACTTCGCGATCGGTGATGCACCCACCTGCTTCTTGCCAACTTCACCGTCCGGCGTGGCCTTTTCACCTTCGGGTGCGAACATCTCGTGGTCTGCGGCCACGCCGCCGCCCGCCAGTGGATATGAGTATGCGGTCACTACCTCGGCCACGCCGCCCAGCGCGGGTACGTTCAACTCAGGCACAAGCGCAACGGTTGGGGGGCTGACCACCAACACCACTTATTGGCTCCATGTGCGCTCCGATTGCGGCGGGGGCGACTTCAGCGGCTGGGCCACTTCGCCCAGCTTTACCACGCCATTGGCCGCACCCCGCCCATGGAGCGAGCCTTTTGCCAGCACAACAACACCAACTGGATGGAATACCAGCGTAACATCATCCTGGGCCATTGGTTCCACACGTGGTGTTACCGGAAATCCGGGAAACAACATTTACCGGAATATGTGGTCGGGCGCCACTTCTGCTGCGTTCACTACAATTGCGGTTGGCCCCGTGGATGCCACGGATGAATTGTCCTTCGACCATATGGCGGCCGCTTATGCCAGCCCTTATGGCCCTCCGCCGGCAGGTTCAGGCAACTTCGTTGTGGCCATATCCACCGATTTCGGAGCCAATTGGACCAACCTTGGTACCGTGACGAACGATGGCCTGCCCGGTTGGAGACCCAGAACATACCCGTTGGCGGCCTACAGCGGCCAGTACGTGAAGGTGCGGATCACTGCGAACTGGACCAGCGGTGACTATGACATCGCCTTCGATAACTTCAAGATCGACGTGCCGCCCACCTGCCAGCCGCCGATCGCACTGGGCACAAGCAACATTTCGGTCAACGGGGCGGACCTGAACTGGACCTGCACTGGATGCACGGGCAGTTTTATTGTGGAGTATGGGCCGCAAGGCTATACGCCGGGCACCGGGGCAACGGCCGGCACCAATGGAACGCTCGTTAGTACGAACGCAAATCCCGGGATCAACATTTCGGGGCTCACCCACAATACGGCCTATGCCTTGGTAGTGAGGCAGGATTGCGGCGATGGCGATTTCAGCCCGAACGCAGTGATCAACATTACTACACCATGGGATTGTGATGCTGCTGCCACTGCCCTTACCGGCGGTGCGGTGACCAACCAAGCACTTGTGTGCCTCGGCGGCTCCACACCGGGTTACCTGAATGCCACCAACGTTCCTGCTGCCTGCGGTTCGGCGTCGAACAGCTACAAGAGCGGCCTCGAGGCGCTGTACACCTTCGTGCCCAGCGCTTCCGGCAACCACACCATCAACTATAGCGGCGTTACCTACTCCGGTATTTTCGTGTACGCCGATGCGTGCCCGAACACCGGTGGTACATGCGTGGGTTCGTCCGGTGCGGGCAGTTCCAGCTCGAACAGCCTCACCGTGCAGTTGGACCAAGGGGTTACCTATTACATCTGGTTCGACACCTTTGCAGCGCCCAACAGCCCATGCCCCGGAACGTTCAGCATCCTCCCGCCATGCACGGGGGTTCCGGTGCCAGGTGCCACCACCGGACCGGCCTCCGCCTGTACCGGCACCAGCATAACACTGGGGCTCGAATATGCCTTTTCCGGACCCGGCTTTTCCTACCAGTGGTACATGAGCACGGTCTCGCCAATAGGACCCTGGACCACAGTGGGGACCAACGCAGCTACCTACACCGGCACGTTCAATGGAACAGCATGGTACTACAATGAGGTTACCTGCGCTACGGGCCCTTCAACCGGCAGCAGCACTGTGCTGAAGGTGGAATCGAAACCAGCAACGGAATGCTATTGCAGCACCATCAATTTCACTACCGATGTGGAGCCGATCTGCAACGTGACCTTCGCTGGCATCAACAATACCTCGTCCAGCACCATCAACGGCTCACCGGCCTTGGAGGATTTCACCGCATTTAGTGCCACGGTGCAGCCGGGCAATGTTTATCCGATGTCGGTTACCGGCAATACCAACGGGTCCTTCACCTGCCATGTCGCGGTATTCTTCGACTGGGACGGCAACGGGAACTTTGAGACCATGGTGAACTTGGGGTCGATGAACAACACGGTGTGCACGCAGGCAGTATCCGGCAATATCACGGTGCCGGTATGGGCTGTGCCCGGTGCCTCGCGCATGCGGGTGGTGAAGAACTTCAGTACGGTGCCGAGCAATCCGTGCGGCAGCTACAGCTATGGCCAAGCCGAGGACTACACGGTGAACGTGATGCCCTGCAGCGGTAATGCAGTGGTGGTGAATGTGGCCACGGACGGCTCACCCAGCCAAACCAGTTGGGAGTTGGTGGACGACCAAGGGGGGGTACTGATGAACAGTGGCCCGCTTACCGGGAATATGAATACCACCAAGAGCTGGAATGTGTGCCTGACCGGTACGCCGGGCAGCGCGTGCTACGGCTTCCGCATCTACGACAGCTTCGGCGATGGCATTGCCAACGGCGGCTGGGAACTGCGCACCACGGACGGCAAGCTG
>JBIQMI010000209.1:0-5887 GCA_044463585.1 Cryomorphaceae bacterium | reverse complement strand
CCGGCCACCACCACTACATCGAAGGAGGTGCGCGCTATGGTATCCTGCGGGCTATTGTCGCCCCAGTCCACAATGAATTCCGGCCGGTCAGCGGGGGAATTGGGGTTGGTGTAGGTGATGATGGTGACCTCGTAGGTAAGCGAACCCGGCCCGCCCACGTGGCAAACCAGTATTTCCCCCGCCTCGTTGTGCGTGGCCTGGGCCATAGTGGCCAAACCCATAAGCAGTATGCTGAGCAGCGGGCGCAAATAGCTTCCCATCGTTGTTACAAAGTACGGGAATTCCCAGCCAACCCCGGCATGCGGGGCACTCCGTTCCCCGTGCCATCCGGGCCGTTCGTTGTTATTGGCCACGGCGCCGCGCCACCACGCCCGTCAACGGCCGCCCCGTGCAGGTTTATCTTCGGCCTCCCTTTCCCGTTATTCGTTATCGATCCAAGAAAACATGCTGCAGATCACGAAAAGCGCACGCGCCGCCGGTGCCAAGGACCTGATGGTGATCCTGGCCGACCCCGCCCAATTGCGCGGCATCGACCTGGTGCGCAACGACAGGCAATACCTGGTTGAACAATTGAAGGATGATGCCCCAGTGGCCTACTGTGACATCAGCGGGCGGCTGGTAATGGTGCACCAAGTGAGGCCCGGTACCCTGCCGCAACAGCTGGAGCTTGCCCGACGCGCCGGCAATGCCATGGCCGCCAAGCTCAACGGTGCCAAACGGGAAGAGGCGCAAGTGGTGAGCCTGCAGGAAGACCCGGCCCTTACCCTGGCCCTGCTGGAAGGAGCGGCATTGGGCAACTATGCCTTCCTGCGCCATAAAACCGGCGAGCAGCCGCGCAGGCTGAAAAAGCTGGTGCTTTCCGCCCCCGGGGTGAAAGCTGCGGACCTGCAGGAAACGACCGATGTATGCAACGCCGTGCTGGCCATGCGCGACCTGGTGAACGAGCCGGCCAGCCACTTGAGCGCCGTGCAACTGGGCGAGGCCGCACAGGCGCTGGGCAAGCAGCATGGCTTCACCACCAAGGTATTGGGCAAGAAGCAGATCGAATCGCTGCGCATGGGCGGGCTGTTGGCGGTGAACCAGGGCAGCTTGGAGCCGCCGGCCTTCATCATCATGGAATACAAGCCCAAGGGCGCGGTGAACAAACAGCCGGTGGTGCTGGTGGGCAAGGGCGTGGTGTACGACACCGGGGGCCTCAGCCTGAAGCCCACGGCCAACAGCATGGATGCCATGAAGTGCGACATGGCGGGCGCGGCGGCCGTGATCGGCGCCATTACCGCCGCGGCCCAGCGCAAGCTGCCCGTGCACGTGGTGGCGCTGGTGCCCACCACCGACAACCGCCCCGGCGGCAAGGCCTTTGCACCCGGCGATGTGCTGCGCATGCACAACGGCAAAACCGTGGAGAACCTGAACTCGGATGCCGAAGGCCGCTTGATCCTGGCCGACGCGCTGAGCTACGCAGAACGGTACAAGGCCGAGACCATCTTCACCGTGGCCACGCTTACCGGGGCAGCTTCACGCGCCATCGGCACGCAGGGCTCCGTGGTCATGGGCACCGCCCCCGAGGAGCAGTTCGCGGCCCTGCAGGAATCTGCCGCCACCACGCACGAACGCCTGGCCCGCATGCCCTTCTGGGAAGAATACGACGAGGAGCTGAAAAGCGATATCGCGGACATGAAGAACATCGGCAGTGCATTGGCCGGGCAGATCACCGCGGGCAAATTCCTGGCCCGCTTCACCACGCGCCCGTTCATTCATCTCGACATAGCAGGCACGGCCTTCCTGGACAAGCGCGACCATTACCGGCCCAAGGGCGGCACGGGCGTGGGCGTAAGGCTGCTGTTCGATTACCTCAAGCGCCGTTCGGCCAACAAGTGATCCCATGAGCGGCCCTGTCCCCAAGATCGGCATCAGCTGCGGCGACCTGAACGGCGTTGGGCTGGAAGTGGTACTGAAAACCTTCGAGGACCCGCGCATGCTGCAGGACCTTACACCGGTGCTCTATTGCGGCGCGCGGGCCGTAAGCCTGCACCGCAGGGCCATTGGCGGGGCCGAGCAATTGGCCGTGCACGGCCTGGCAGATGCCGCCGAGGCCCTGCCCCGCAAATTGAACGTGGTGCATGCCTGGGAGGATGAGGCACCCATTGAGCTGGGAAAGCCCTCGGCCGCCGTGGCCGCCTACGCCATTAAAAGCCTTGAGGCCGCCGCAAACGACCTGGCCGCTGGAAAAGTGGACGTGCTGGTGACCGCCCCCATCGATAAGCACACCATGGAACAAGCGGGATTCGGCTTTCCCGGCCATACCGAATACCTGGCCCACCTGGCAGGCAGTTCCGGGGAGGAATTGATGATGCTGGTGAGCGAGGACATGCGTGTGGGCACGGTAACCGGGCACATCCCGCTCAAGGACGTGCCGGCCGCCATTACCATGGAGCGCATTTTGGCCAAGGCCCGCATCATGCGCCAAAGCCTCGAACGCGACTTCGGGATCGACGGGCCCAAGATCGCCGTGCTCGGCCTGAACCCCCATGCCGGCGATGGCGGCACCTTGGGCAACGAGGACAAGGAACGTATAGCCCCTGCCGTGCGCAAGCTCAACGAGGAAGGCATTACCGCCATCGGCCCCTACCCTGCCGACGGCTTCTTCGGGAACGGCACCTACCGCCATTTCGATGGCATATTGGCCATGTACCACGACCAAGGACTGGCCCCTTTCAAGGCGCTCAGCTTCGGGCATGGGGTGAATTACACGGCGGGGCTGCCCGTGGTGCGCACCAGCCCCGATCACGGCACCGCCTACGACATAGCGGGCCAAGGCAAGGCCGACGAAGGCTCGTTCCGCCATGCGGTATGGCTGGCCCGCGATATACTGGCCAACCGCCGCGCCTACCAAAAGATGACGGCCAACCCGCTGCAAGCACAAAAGCGGGAGAAGGAGCGCAAGGAAAAATAGCCGGGCCAAGTAGGCCGTGCCAGCCCATTTGCGCCGGAATGGCCGAAGCTCCTTACATTTGCCGGTCCATTTCCGGAAACGGGGGTTTTCCCCATGGAAGCATTAGCCGAACATACCATTGCCATCACCGGCCTGAAGGACGGACTGCACAGCTACGATATGGAGCTGGGCGACCCCTTTTTCGCGGCGAGCGGAATGGAGGAATTCCTCGGCGGAAAGACCCTGGTGCACCTCGATCTGGAGAAGACCAACCACCTTTATGTGGCCCGCATACAAGTGGACGGGCATGTGGCCATGCTTTGCGACCGTTGCAACACGCGCATGGAACAGCCGGTGCACGGCAGCCAGCGCCAGGTCTTCCAATTGAACGGCAACGGCGAAAGCGACGACGACGAATTGGTGAACCTCGACCCGGACGCAACGGAGATCAACTTCACCCATTACTTCTTCGAGTGCATCAGCCTCAACCTGCCCATCCGCCATGTACACCCCGCGGGCCAATGCGACCCCGAGGTAATGCGGGTGCTGGAAAAAATGCAGGTGCACCACGAACCCGACCCCCGCTGGTCGGCCTTGCAAAAACTGAAAAAACCTGGCGCCTAAGGCGCATTCATTCATTGGACCATGCCAAATCCAAAACGCCGATTCTCGAAAACCCGCACCGCCAAGCGCCGCACGCACCAAAGCGCGCCTGAGGTAACCCTCAGCACCTGCAGCACCACCGGTGAAGTGCACCTGCGCCATCGCGCCTACAAAGTGGGCGACGACCTGATGTACCGCGGGAAGGTGGTGGCCACCAAATCATCCGAGGCGTAACCAAACCCGAGTTCGTCCGCGCAAGCAGCATGCGGATAGGTTTGGACATCATGGGCAGCGACCACGGGCCGCTGGTACCCATTCGCGCAGCCATTTTGGCCGGCAGGGAACTGCCGGAAGAGGTGCGCATTGTGCTGATCGGCAACGAACAGGCCATACGTGAAGGCCTGGCAAGCCAGGGTGGCGACCCCGCCCGCTTCGACATCGTGCCCAGCACCGACGATATCTTGATGAGCGACCATGCCTCGAAGGCCTTGGCCGCGAAACCCGGGAGCAGCATTGCCATCGGCTTCCGCATGCTGAAGGCCGGGCAACTGGATGCTTTCGCAAGCACCGGAAATACCGGCGCCATGCTGGTGGGCAGTGTAATGGTGATGAAGCCCATGCCCGGTGTGCTGCGCCCATGCATCACCAGCATATTGCCCAAGGCCGATGGCAGCTTCGGCCTGATGGTGGACGTGGGCTCCAACGCCGACTGCAAGCCCGAGATGCTCTTCCAGTTCGGCCTGCTCGGTTCCTTGTACGCCAAGTACGTGTACCGCCTGCCCAGGCCGAAGGTGGGGCTGCTGAGCATCGGCGAGGAAGAGAAGAAGGGCAACGCCCTCACCCTGGCCGCGCACGCGCTCATGAAAGGCACCGACCGCTTCAATTTCATAGGCAACGTGGAGGGCCGCGACCTTTTCCTGGACAAGGCGGACGTGGTGGTGTGCGACGGCTTCACGGGCAACGTGGTGCTGAAGGCCCTGGAGGGCTTCCATGGCCTGATCAAGGAACGCGGCGGCAACAACGACCCTTTCCTGGAGCGTTTCGACTACCAGAACTATGGCGGAACGCCCGTGCTGGGCGTTGACGGCACAGTGATGATCGGCCATGGCATAAGCAACGAGGCCACCGTGAAGAACATGCTGCTGCTTACACGCAAGGTGGTGGAGAGCAAATTGCACGAGCGCATCCACGAAGCGTTCCAATGACCAACTTGCGCCGCGGTCCGCAAGTACCTTGCGGCCCCCGATAGTACATGAAGATCACCGCCGCCATTACCGCTGTACAGGGCCACCTGCCCGAATTCGTGCTCACCAACGCCATGCTCGAGACCATGGTGGAGACCAATGACGCCTGGATCACCGAGCGTACGGGCATCAAGGAGCGGCGCATACTCAAGGGCAAGGACCAAGGCGTTAGTGTGATCGCGGCTGAGGCCGTGAAAGGCCTGTGCGCCAAGCGGGGCATAGACCCCATGGAGATCGACCTGCTGATCTGCTGCACGGTAACGCCCGACATGCAATTCCCGGCCACGGCCAATATCATCTGCGACAAGGTGGGCGCGCGCAACGCCTGGGGTTACGACATCAATGCGGCCTGCTCTGGTTTCATCTACGGCCTGGTCACCGGGTCGCAATTCATCGAAACGGGCAAATACCGCAAAGTGGTAGTGGTGGGTGCCGACAAGATGTCGAGCATCATCGACTACACCGACCGGGCCACGTGCATCATTTTCGGAGATGGCGGCGGCGCCGTGCTGTTGGAGCCCAATACCGAAGGGTTGGGCGTGATCGACAGCATTTTGCGCTCGGACGGCAGCGGTTGCCAATACCTGCACCAAAAGGCCGGCGGCTCCATGCGGCCAGCATCCATGCAGACCGTGGAGGCCAAGGAGCACTTCGTGCACCAGGAGGGCAAGGCCGTGTTCAAGTTCGCCGTTACCAACATGGCCGACGTAAGCGCCGAGATCATGGAAAAGAACGGCCTTCGGGCTGAGGATGTGGCCTGGTTGGTGCCCCACCAGGCGAACAAGCGGATCATCGATGCCACGGCGCACCGCATGGGGCTCGACGACAGCAAGGTGATGCTGAACATCCACAAATACGGCAACACCACCTCGGGCACCATTCCCTTGTGCCTATGGGAGTGGGAAAACCGGGTGAAAAAAGGCGACAACCTGATCCTATCGGCATTCGGCGGCGGCTTCACCTGGGGCGCTATCTTCGTGAAGTGGGCCTACGGCTCGTGAAGTTGCCGCGTAACTAACTTGGCCCGCCGTGGCCAAAACCATTGCAGCGAACCCATGAACATTACCCAGATCCAGGACTTGATCAAATTCGTGGCCAAGAGCGGCGT
>JBIQMI010000208.1:0-5888 GCA_044463585.1 Cryomorphaceae bacterium | reverse complement strand
GGGTGGCGACGATATCTATTCGTTCGCCATGCATTACCCGCTGGAAGAGCATTACCTGTGCACCGGAACGGTGATCGACGACGAAACAGGGGAGCCTGCCCCCGGTGCGGAGGTGGAATTGCTGGATGCCGCCGGCATGGTGGTGGCCAGCGCCACCAGCGATGCCGATGGGCGCTACTCATTTGCGGTGGAGGAGAACAAGGAATATGCGGTGCGTGCGCGGTTGGCCGGGCATTACGATGCGCTGGCGCACCTGAGCACCGAGAACATTGCCCAGCAGCAGATCATGGCGCGCGACGTGCACTTGGTGCCCGATGCCGGCATCTGGCTGCGCGGCGCGGTGCGCTACAAGGACCGGCTGGGCTTTGCGGACGGCGTGAAAGTGAGCGTGGTGAACCTCACGAGCTTCTTCAGCGATGTGCAGACCACCCCGGCCGGCGGCGACTTCCTGTTCAGGCTGCAACCGAACGAGCAATTCGAGGCCATGCTGGAAAAGCCCGATTATTTCACCATGAGCGTGCCCTTCAGCACCGTGGGCATGAAACGGGGGATCATGGAACTGGCGGAGATCATGCCACTGGAGCTGGAGAAGGTGCAGGTGGGCAGGCCACTGCCGCTGAAGTACGTGAAATGGGTTGACGCGGCCACCGCATTATCGCCGCAGGCGAAAGCCGAATTGGACCAACTGGCCGACCGTGTGCAGGTGAATCCTTCGCTGATGTTCGAGCTGGGCGTGCATGCCAGCACCAAGCTGGCCACGGAGGCCGCGCAGAAACAAAGCCAAGCGCGGGCCAAGGCCATCGAGGATTACCTGCGCACCAAGGGCATCCGCAAGGACCGGATCACCGTGAAGCCTTACGGCAACACCAAACCCTTGAACCCCTGCGGC
Source organism: Cryomorphaceae bacterium (assembly GCA_044463585.1). Lineage (GTDB taxonomy): Bacteria > Bacteroidota > Bacteroidia > Flavobacteriales_F > PHOS-HE28 > PHOS-HE28. The sequence goes on along the minus strand of JBIQMI010000208.1, from coordinate 4,999 downwards.
CCCGGCGTGGAGTGCAGCGATGCCCAGCACGCCGGCAACGAACGCACGGAATACACGGTCACGGGAACTACGGGTTCGTAAGGACGATATCCAGCGGGACCGCGCGCAGCCCGCGGGCGGCAAGGCCTTCCAGCATCGGGCCCAAGGCTTGCCGCAGGCAATCCGCGCTTTTGGGATTATCGTGCAGCACCACCACGCTGCCCGGCTTGGCCTGCCGCAGCACCTGTTCGGCACATTCATGGCCCTGCCTTCCCGGAAGGAAATCACCCGGCATGATGTCCCACATCACCGTGCGGTACCGGTGGGTGATCGCATGGAGCAATGTGGGCGGAATGCGCCCGTACGGCGCCCGGAACCATGGGCCGCCGATGAGTTCCGCGGCACGGTGCACGCTTTCCAGGTAGACCCTTGCCGGTGTTCGCCAACCATCGGCATGGTCCCATGTGTGGTGGCCCACGGTATGGCCCTCATCGCGCAGGCGCTGCAGCAAACCGGGATGCATGGCGGCCTGTTGGCCGATGCAGAAGAAGGAGGCCCCGGCCCCATATCGGGCAAAGGTGTCCAGCACCCAAGGCGTTATGCCGGGGTGCGGCCCATCATCGAAGGTGAGGAACACCTCATCGGTTGCATGGGGCACCCGCCACGTGATGCGCGGGCCCAACGGCGCCAACAGCCGCATGGCCCACGGGCCGAGCATCAGAACCGGGCTTTGATCGTGCGCCTGCCGCCGATGGCGATCTCCTCCAGCTTCATCTGGTACAGGGTGTCCACCTCGGCCGAACGTGCCGAGAGCTTGGCGGCCAGCTCTTGTTGGCCATTTATCTGGGCGGCCCGCGCCAAGCGGTCCATCACCAATTTGGCCAGGTTCATGTCGTCGCCCACCTGTTCTGCAAAGTTCGGCTGCAGGCTCAGGTACCACGCCATGTTCTCATCCATGATAGTGAACAAGCGCTCGTTGAGGCGGTTGGCCGATGCGGTGTCGCCAGCTTGGTAATAGGCTTCGATCAGCGGCAGCATGATGCGGTCGTAGGGCACATTGTGCTCGGGCATCTTCTCCAGTGCAAGGTCCAGCACCTGCTTGGCCTCTTCCTTGCGGCCTTCAGCGGCGAGCTCCGAGGCCAAGGTGGCGATCTGCAGGCGCAGGTTGGTGGTCATGCGCAGCACGTTCTCATCAAGGTACACACCTCCTTTATGGTCCATGCCGCCCCAGCGGAACTTGTTCATCACGTTGTTGAGCATGATGTCCGTGGCCACGCTGCCGTACGTGTTGGCCGTTGCCGATTTGCCGGCCACCGGCACCAGGCGGTAGGTAAGCCCTTCCAGGCGGAAGTAGTTCTGCAGGTTCAGGTAACTGTCCGGCCCGGTGGTAACGGCGAAGTAGATCGGGCGCTTCCAATCGTTGTTGGCCAGCAGGTCCATCATCATGAAATGGTTCTTCAGCACGTATTGCCGGTTTATGGTCCAGCGTACATCACCGGTGAAGATGGCCGTGTCCGACAAGGGCAGCATGCCTTCGGGCCCGAAGCAGTACGCGCTGTCCGCAGGTATGCGGAAGTTCTGCGACGGGATGTACGCATCCTTCATGCCCAACTGGAAGATCTGCTGCAGGTTGCGGTCGTCGGTGGCGAATTCGATGGCCCGTTTCAGGTCGAGGTGACCGGTCACCTTTTCGTTGGGGATCAAGGCCACCACATCGCGGGTGCCCTGGCGGTACTTCGAAGGGTCGATGTTGAACGGCACGGGGTCGCTCAGGTAGGCCTTGCGGCGCATCTGGTCGATGTACCAATCGGTGTTCAGCAGGCTGAGGTTCACCACGCGCACATCGGTGCGTATGCCCTCCACCTCCTGCGCGTACCACAGGGGGAAGGTGTCGTTATCGCCGTTGGTGAAGAGGATGGCGTTGGGCGCGCAGCTCTCCAGGTAATCGGCGGCAAGGTCGCGAGCAGGGTAGCGGTTGCTGCGGTCGTGGTCATCCCATTCGGCCTTCACCATTACAATGGGCACCACCAGTCCCAGCAGGGTGGCCACCGCCGCCTTGGGCCGGTCATCGCGCAGGTTGCGCAGCAGGTACATCAGGCCAAGGGCCGCACCGCCCACAATGCCCAGGTAGAAGAACGAGTACGATACGGAATGGTCGCTGCCCGTGGCCGCCTCCACCATGAACTTGAGGGCACCGATGGCCAGCGTTCCGCCCACGCCGTACAGCAATTCCTTGTTGCCGATCTCGCGCGCGGCATCGAACAGGGCGTACACCCCCAGCCCGATCCAAATGGCAAAGGCATAGAACGAGCCCACATAGGCATAGTCGCGTTCGCGGGGCTGGTAGGGATACTGGTTGAGGTAGATCACAATGGCCAGGCCGGTAAAGAAGAAGAGCAGCATCACCACTGTCCAGTTACGTACATCGCGGCTGATGTGGTACACCAGCCCGATGAGGCCCAGCAGCAGCGGCAGCAGGTACAGCTTGTTCATGCCCTTGTTGTTGGTCATGCTCGGCGGCAGGTGGTCCTGGTTGCCCAAGCGTTGTGCATCAATGAACTTGATGCCGGTGTACCAGTTGCCGTCCGTGATGTTGCCGTGCCCTTGGATGTCGTTCTGCCTGCCGGCGAAATTCCAGAGGAAGTAGCGCCAGTACATCCAGTTCACCTGGTAGTTGATGAAGAACTTGAAGTTCTCGCCCTGGGTGGGCATTTGCACGATGGTGGGCTTGCCTTCGCGGTCGGTGGTGCGGATGCTCTTTCCCTTGAAGTTGCTCCATTCCTTGTAGGCGCTGACGTGATTGGCCTGGGAACTGTACATGCGCGGGAAGGCCATGGTGGTGGCCGGGTCGTACACGGGCTCGGTACCGATCCGCGGGTCGGTCACCACATATTCGTGCTTGATCTTCAGGCCCGGGTTCTGCTCCACATAATGCTTGGCGGCCCAGCTGTCGTAGAACACTTTCTCGGTGCGGTTTCCTTTCATCACCTTGTAGGTGGCCGTGCGCACGGGTTTTCCGTTCTCGCGCTGGTTGGCGAGCTGGCTTCCCCAGAACTGGCCGAATACCAAGGGCCGGTCGCCGTATTGTTCCCGGTTCAGGTAGCTCAGCAGGTTGAACACATTCTCCGGGTTGTTCTCATCGATGGGCGGGTTGGCGCTGCTGCGTATCACCACCATGGCGAACGTGCTGTAGCCCAGGATGATCACGGCCACGCCCAGCAGCACCGTGTTCAGCACCACCTTGGCCCGGCGCTGGCTCCAGACCAAGCCCCAGGTAATGCCACCGATCAGCAGCAATGCATACACCAATGTGCCGGTATTGAAGGGCAGGCCGAAATCGTTCACGAACAGCAGCTCGAAGCTGCCCGCCACCTTCACCAGGCCGGGTATGATCAGCGCTTGGATGGCGCCCAGGATCAAAGCGGAAATAACGAAGGTGTAAATGATCCCCTTGCGGGTGACCTTGAACTTCTTGAAGTAATAGACAAAGGCGATGGCCGGGATGCAGAGCAGGTTGAGGAGGTGCACGCCGATGCTGAGGCCCATGAGGTAGGCGATCAGGATCAACCAGCGGGTGTGGTGCGGCTTGTCCGCTTCGCGCTCCCATTTCAAAATGGCCCAGAACACGATGGCGGTGAAGAATGAAGACATGCCGTACACCTCGCCCTCCACGGCGCTGAACCAGAAGGAATCGCTCCAGGTGTAGGCCAGGGCGCCCACCACGCCACTGCCGAGCACGGCCAGCATCTTGCCGGTGGTGAACTCCTCGTCCGCACGGCGCACGGCCAGGTAATAGGCCATGTGCGTAATGCTCCAGAAAAGGAAGAGGATGGTGAACGCACTGGCGAGCGCACTGAGGATGTTCACCGCCACGGGCACGGCCTCAACCGATACGAAGGCGCTGGCCACGCGGGCCAGGATCATGAACAACGGCGCGCCAGGGGGGTGGCCCACTTCAAGTTTGTAGGCCGTGGCGATGAACTCGCCGCAATCCCAGAAACTGGCCGTGGGTTCGATGGTGGAGATGTAAGTGACAGCGGCCACCAGGAACACGGCCCACCCGGTGAGGTTGTTCAGCTTCTTGAAATTCATGCGGTTGTAAGCTCGGACAAGCGGCGAATCTACCGAAACTCGGTTCACCACATCTTTTATGTGCTCCGTATTGCGGAACTTTTTACTTTTGCCGCGCTTCCGGCGGGTGCAAGCACCTTCCAAAGCGGTACTGGCCGATGGTGTAACTGGCAACACGTCTGATTTTGGTTCAGAAGAGTCCAGGTTCGAGCCCTGGTCGGCCAACAGGAGAAACCCCGCGAAAGCGGGGTTTCTTCGTTCCTGCCAAGCTGGAATAGGCTTCAGTCGCAGCCTGATGCCCTCGTGAAGCCGTCGCGGCCGAAGTGATTCTCTGGTCCCTCGCCCGTATCCGCTGGGCCAAGGATGTCCGTCCCGTATCCTGCGGGAACGGCTTCGAGGGCAACGCGTTCCCGTGGAACTTAATACTTCACCTTCGCTTCCATGGCCTTCCACTCCTCGAATACCTGCTTCGCCTGGTCGCGCAGCTTGTGTTCCATGGCATAGCGCCGCTCGGCGGGGTGTAGGGGCAACTCCTCGTAGATGAAGCTATCGTCGAATCCGGCATCGGCGGCATCCTCGCGCGTGGCCGCGTAAACGATGCGCGCCGGCCGTGCCCAGTAAAGCGCGCCCAAGCACATGGGGCATGGCTCGCAGCTGGTGTACACCGTGCAGCCTGCCAGCTGAAAAGAGCCCAGCGCTGAACAAGCCTCGCGGATCGCGATCACCTCGGCATGGGCCGTGGGGTCATTGGTGCTGGTAACCCGGTTGGTGCCCCGGCCCACCACTTGGCCCTCTTTCACGATCACGCAGCCGAAGGGGCCGCCATCGCCACGCTGCATGCCGGTGCGCGATAATTCGATGGCCTCGCGCATGAATTGTTCGTCATTTTCCTTCATGCCCGCAAGGTAACGCACCACTACAGCCTGGTGGCGCGTGCTTGTCACTGGGC
>JBIQMI010000207.1:0-5891 GCA_044463585.1 Cryomorphaceae bacterium | reverse complement strand
TGGGCTTCAACAGTTGCATGGTCACCAACAAGGGCAAGGGCGTGAACCTGATCCTGGTGCCCAACCCGAGCCACCTGGAAAACGTGGGCCCGGTGATGCAGGGCCTGTCGCGTGCGCTGATCGAGAAGAACCACAACCTGGAACCGGGCAAGCTGGTGCCGGTGATCATCCATGGCGATGCGGCCATTGCCGGGCAGGGCGTGGTGTACGAAGTGGTGCAAATGGCCCGCCTGAAGCCGTACAATGTGGGCGGCACGCTGCACTTGGTGGTGAACAACCAGGTGGGCTTCACCACCAACTACGTGGACGGCCGCAGCAGCACCTACTGCACCGATGTGGCCAAGGTGACCCAAAGCCCCGTGTTCCACGTGAACGGCGACGACGCGGAGGCGGTGTGCCATGTGATGAAACTGGCCCTGGACTACAGGCAGCAGTTCCAGAGCGATGTGTTCATCGACCTGCTGGGCTACCGCCGCCATGGGCACAACGAGGGCGACGAGCCCAAATTCACCCAGCCGATCCTGTACAAGGCCATCGCCGCGCACAAGGACCCGCGGGCCATCTACAGCGAAAAGCTGCTGGCCAGCGGCGCCATTGAGGCCAGCGTGGCCGAGGAGATGGAGGAGAGCTTCAACAAGCTGCTCAATGCGCGGTTGACCGAATCGAAGGAATTGCCCAAGGCGGTGATCACCTCATTTATGGCCGACCGCTGGATCGGCCACGAGCGCGCCACGGAGGAGGGCCTGTTGAACTCGCCCGCCACCGGCGTGGGCAAGGACCTGCTGCTGGACATCGCGGCCAAGCTGGGCGAGGTGCCCAAGGGCATGAAGTTCTTCAACAAGCTGGAGCGGATCCTGCACGAGCGCGCCAAAATGGTGGCCGAGGACCGGCTGGACTGGAGCATGGGCGAATTGTTGGCCTACGGCTCGCTGCTGTGCGAAGGCCATTCGGTGCGCCTTACCGGGCAGGACGTGGAGCGCGGCACCTTCAGCCACCGCCATGCCGTGGTGAAGGTGGAGAACAGCGAGGAGGAATACATCCACCTGAAACACCTGCAGGACGGTCAGGCGCTGATGCAGGTGTACAATTCGCCGCTGAACGAATACGCGGTGCTCGGTTTTGAGTACGGCTACGCATTGGCCACCCCTTCCAGCCTTACCCTGTGGGAGGCGCAATTCGGCGACTTCGTGAACGGTGCCCAGATCATCATCGACCAGTACATCACCGCTGCCGAGGAAAAATGGAACACCATGAACGGCCTGGTGATGCTGCTGCCGCACGGCTACGAAGGCCAGGGCGCGGAGCACAGCAGCGCGCGGCTTGAGCGTTTCCTGCAGCAGTGCGCCGAGCTGAACATCATTGTGGCCAACCCCACCACGCCGGCCAACTTCTTCCACCTGTTGCGCAGGCAACTGGCATGGAACTTCCGCAAGCCGCTGATGGTGTTCACCCCGAAGAGCCTCTTGCGCCATCCGCGCTGCATCAGCACCATGGACGACCTGGCCAACGGCAGGTTCCATGAGGTGTACGACGATGCCACGGCCGATCCGGACAAGGTGAGCACATTGATCCTGTGCCAAGGCAAGGTTTACTACGAATTGCTGGAGGCCAAGGAGGAATCCGGGGCCACGGACGTGGCGATCGTGCGCGTGGAGCAGATGTACCCGTTGCCGGCGCCCCAATTGGCGGCCATTTTCAAGCGTTACGCCCATGTGCAGGAAGTGCGCTGGGTGCAGGAAGAGCCGCGCAACATGGGCCCGGCCACCTACATGAACGAGCAATTGCCCACTGTTGAGGGCGCACCGGCCATCGGCGACCTGAAGATCATTGCGCGGCGTGCCAGCGGCCCCCCCGCCACCGGAAGCGGTGTGCGCAGCGCCAACCAGCAAAAGCACCTGCTGGCCGAGGCCTTTGCCGACCGCCCCGCCGCCCAGGCCAAGCGCAGCAAAACAAAGGTGCGCGCCTGAGTGTTGGAACAGCGGCACGCACAAGCTGAACGAGAGAATTGATACCCGTTAGAAACCCATCCATTTGCCCCATCGAACATGGCCGAGATCGAAGTGAAAGTACCCAGCCCCGGTGAAAGCATCAGCGAAGTGCGCATTGCGCAATGGCTGGTGGCCGATGGCGATACCGTGAAGAAGGACCAAGTGATCGCCGAGGTCGACAGCGACAAGGCCACCTTGGAGCTGAATGCCGAGGAAGGCGGAAAGATCAGCTTGCTGGCCGAGGCCGACCAAACGGTGAACGTGGGCGATGTGGTGGCCAAGATCGATACCAGTGTGAAGGTGGAGGAGAAGAAGGAGAGTGGGAAAGAGAAGGGCGGAGACGGAAAAGAGGGAAAGGAAGGAAAGGGTGGAAAAGAGGGAAAGGAAGGAAAAGAGGGAGAAGTAGGGAAGGAGAGCGGGAAGGGGAAAAAAGAGGACAGCAAGGGCGATGGTGCTGCCCATGCCACGCCCGTGGCGAAGGCCATGATGGCCGACAAGGGCATTTCCGGTGGCGATGTGAAAGGCACAGGCCCGCAAGGGCGCATTACACGCGGCGATGTGGAGGCCTATATCGCCGGTGGCCTGTCGGCGCCCGCCCAGATGAACGGTTGGGGCGGCACGCGCAACAGCACCAGCACCAAGATGAGCACCTTGCGCAAGAAGGTGGCCGAGCGCCTGGTGAGCGTGAAGAACGAAACCGCCATGCTCACCACCTTCAACGAGGTGGACATGAGCGCGGTGATGGCCGTGCGCGAGAAATACAAGGACAAGTTCAAGGAGAAGCACGGTGTAAGCCTGGGCTTCATGTCCTTCTTCACCAAAGCCGTTACCGAGGGCCTTCGTCTTTTCCCGAACATCAATGCCCAGCTCGACGGGGAGAACATCGTGAACTTCGAGTACGCCGACATCGGCATTGCGGTAAGCTCGCCCAAGGGCCTGATGGTGCCGGTGGTGCGCAACGCGGAAAAGATGAGCCTGGCCGAGATCGAGAAGGCGATCAAGGAACTGGCGATCAAGGCGCGCGACGGCAAATTGAGCCTGGCGGAAATGACCGGGGGAACGTTCACGATCACCAACGGCGGCGTGTTCGGTAGCATGCTCAGCACGCCGATCATCAATCCGCCGCAAAGCGCCATTCTGGGCATGCACAACATTGTGGAGCGCCCGGTGGCCGTGAACGGCCAAGTGGTCATTCGCCCGGTGATGTACGTGGCACTCAGCTACGATCACCGCATTGTGGACGGCAAGGAAAGCGTGAGCTTCCTGTACAAGGTGAAAGAGATGCTGGAGGATCCTGCCAAATTGGTGCTCGGCGGCAAGGATCCGGGCGAGATCCTGGCGGGCCTTTAGGCCATCGGGGCCGCGCTGTGTCGGCCATTCTTGGTGCATTTCCAGTATTCCCACGGGGGCCTTTTCCGTTAGGAAAGGTTAATGCGCCCAACATCGAAGTGTTGACAATTGCCGGAATGCCCGGGGAAAGGGCCGATCGGCACGGCTCTATGTTTGGCCTGGCCGTACCCATCCTCGGAAGGCAAGTGGCGTTGCAACACGCACCGATCGTGCTTTGAAGTCCAGGTTTTCAGCCCGGACAGCAGCGGAGAGGAACGACTTCCGGGGCGGGGGCCACGGCCGATCATATATCCGCCTACATGGTTGATCAACTACCCGCCGCCCCAGCAAGATCCAAGAACCGCTCATTCCCAAGCTGGGCCTTATCCGCTTTGCGCAACCTGGCCCTGGCCGCGTTCGCCCTGCTTTTCTGGCAAGGCGAGGCATACGCCACCCACGCCATGGGGGGTGAGCTTACCTACCGTTGCCTGGGCAACAACCGCTGGGAGGTGACCTTGAATTTCTACCGGGATTGCAACGGTGTGGCCGCGCCCACCAATTGCAACAACGGGCTTGAGTTCAGGGTGAGGTCGAACAACTGCGGCGCCAACTTCACCCAATGCTTCCCCAACACGCCCACGGTGGAGATCATCACTCCCATTTGCCCTTCGGAAACGGACCGCTGCGTGAGCACCTCGGGCACGTACGGCGTGCAGAAATACACCTACACAAAGGTGGTGGACCTCAGTTCTTATGCGGCGTGCAACGCCAACGACTGGTATTTCTCCTGGTCGCTGTGCTGCCGCAACAATGCGATCACCTCGCTGAACAACCCCGGCAACCGCGAACTCTACTTGGATGCGCGGCTGAACAAGGCCGCCGGTGCCTGCAACAACTCGCCCACCTTCACCAACTCGCCAGCCGCATTCTACTGCATCGGCGAGCAGATCAGCTACAACCCCGGCGCGGTGGATGTTGACGGCGATTCGCTGGTGTACTCCCTGATCGCCGCACGCGGTGCCAACGGTGGCAATATTCCCTATAACAGCAACTACTCGGCCCTGCAGCCGATCCGCAACACCGGCGGGGCCAATGCGGTAAGCATCGACCCGCAAACGGGCACCATGACCGTGACCCCCAGCGTGATACAAACCGCCGTGGTCACCTACCAGGTGCAGGAGTACCGCAACGGGGTGCTGATGGGCACGATCAACCGCGACGTGCAGTTCGTGGTCAGGCCCTGCGCCGGCAACTCGTCGCCAACGGTAAGCGGCATCAACGGCACTTCCAACTACAGCATGCAGGTATGCGCCGGTACACCGGTGTCATTCACCGTGAACAGCAATGATGCCAACGCCGGCCAAACCGTTACCATGGGCTGGAACAGCGGTATCCCCGGCGCCACGTTCACCAGCGCAGGCTCGCCTTTCCCCACGGGCACGTTCACTTGGACGCCCACCGTGGCCAACATCGGCAACAACACATTCACCGTGCATGTGGAGGACAATGGCTGCCCCATCAAGGGCACCAACGATTTCGGCTTCTCCATCCTGGTCACCCCGCCTGCCACACCCGCGGATGCCGGTCCCGATTTCTCCGTTTGCGGCAGCACCGCCACCATGGCCGCCGTGCTCCCGTACAGCGGGCTCCAGGGCACATGGTCGGTGGTTAGCGGCAGCGGCACCTTCTCCAACGTCAACTCCCGCACCGCCACGGTCACCGGCCTTGCCCCCGGCCCCAACGTGTTCCGCTGGACCGTGAATTACCAGACCTGCGGCACCCGCACCGCCACAGTTACCGTTACCAGCTACAACACCGCACAGGCAGCGGCCAACGCCGGCCCTGACCAACAGATCTGCGGCCCGCCCAATGCCGTTACCCTGGCCGGCAACGCTGTTGCAGCCCCGGCCACGGGCACGTGGAGTTTTGTTACCGGTTCGGGCACCATCACTGATCCGTCCTCGCCCACAACATCGGTAACGGGGCTGGCCAACGGTGTGAACCGGCTGCGCTGGACGATCAACAACGGGCCATGCGGCACAACGCAGTCCGAGATGACGGTAACGGTGTTCAACAGCGCCCAGGCCGCAGCGAACGCTGGCCCTGACATCAGCATCTGCTCGCCCACCAGCACGGTGACCATGGCCGGCAACGCGGCCACCGCGCCCGCCACCGGGCAGTGGACCCTCGTCAGCGGCAGCGGCACCATCACCAACCCGGCCAGCCGCAACACCACCATTACCGGGCTGCCCGTGGGCGTGCACGTGTTCCGCTGGACCATCAGCAACGGGCCCTGCACGCCGGGTTCCACCTCGGATGATGTGACCGTGACCGTGTATTCCAGCGCCAGCCCCAACGCCAATGCAGGGCCCAACCAGCAGATCTGCGGCTCCGGCGGCACCACACTGGCGGCGAATACGCCCACTGCTCCCGCAACAGGCACTTGGACCGTGGTGAGCGGCACGGGAACCTTCGCCAACCCCAATGCGCCGAACACCGCTGTTTCCGGCCTGGCCTTGGGGCCCAACGTATTCCAATGGACGGTGAACAACGGGCCCTGCGCCAACGGTGTTA
>JBIQMI010000206.1:0-5899 GCA_044463585.1 Cryomorphaceae bacterium | reverse complement strand
GCAAAGTGATGGAGTTCTGCGATCCCCGGATCCAAAACATCAGGAACACCGTGGCCGAGGTGATGGGCTTTGAAGTAAGCCATCATTCGTTGCACATTTACGGCCTCTGCCCCCAATGCATCAAAGAACGCCAAATCAACCATGACCAGCACAGCAACGGATAAGCCAACCTTCAACCTCGAGGTCTCCGACCGCGAAGGAGCCAAGGTCTTCCATTTGAAAGGGCGCCTGATGGACCAGCAACAGGCTGATCAGCTCATGGCCGTGCTGGACCAGCACCTGAAGGACAACGAAGGTGTGAACGTGGTATTGGACATGGGCGAACTGGTGTACATGAACAGCACGGGGCTGAACATCATGATCAGTGTGCTCACCCGCACCCGAAAGGCCGGTGGCCAGGTCGTGCTCGCCGCCATATCGCACGGAGTGCGCCAACTTTTCGTGGTCACCAAGCTCGATACGGTTTTCCCCATACTCGATAGCGTCGACCAGGCGCTGGAGAAGCTGCGCGCGTGAACATGGCCGGAAAAGTGGACGTGATCCTGGGCGCCCAATGGGGCGACGAGGGAAAAGGGAAGGTGGTGGACGTAATGGCGCCCGATTACGCCGTGATCGCGCGCTTCCAAGGTGGCCCGAATGCAGGCCACACGCTCATTTTCGACGGCCGCAAGCACGTTCTGCACACCATACCCAGCGGCGTGTTCAGGCCCGGTGTTTGGAACCTGGTGGGCAGTGGCGTGGTGATCGATCCCGTTACTTTCCTGAAGGAAGTGAAACAACTGGATGCGGCCGGCGTGGATGTGAGGCCAAGGCTGCTCATCAGTAGGCGGGCCCACCTGATCCTGCCCACGCACCGTGCCTTGGACGCCGCGAGCGAGGCCGATAAGGGAAAAGGCAAGATCGGTAGCACCCTCAAGGGCATCGGCCCCACGTACATGGACAAGACCGGCAGGAACGGATTGCGCGTGGGGGACATTGAGCTGCCCGATTTCCGCCAACGCTACCAAGCCTTGGTGGCAAAGCATGAACGGTTGTTCGGCATACACGAGCACCAAGTGGAATGGTGCGGTGGCGAGGCCGATTGGCTGGACGCCGTGGAAGCCTTGCGGCAGTTCACCCTGGTCGATAGCGCGCAGTGGATCAACGCGGAATTGGCAGCAGGACGGTCGGTGATGGCCGAAGGTGCCCAAGGCACCCTGCTCGACATCGATTTCGGCACCTACCCGTACGTCACTTCCAGCAACACCATCAGCGCTGGCGCATGCATCGGCCTGGGGGTCGGCCCATCGCGCATCGGCAAGGTGATCGGCATTTTCAAGGCCTACTGCACCCGGGTTGGCAGTGGCCCTTTTCCCACCGAGCTGCATGATGCGGCAGGCGAGGCCTTGCGCAAGGCCGGCAACGAATTCGGGGCCACCACCGGGCGGCCCAGGCGCTGCGGTTGGCTGGACCTGCCGGCCCTGCGGTACGCCGCCATGGTGAACGGCGTGACCGAACTGGCGATGATGAAGGCCGATGTGCTGGGTGGCATGAATGAAGTGCAGGTATGCACGGCGTACCGGATTAACGGGAAGGAAACCACCGATTTCCCGTACGAATTGTCGGGCGATGTGGAGCCGGTCTACACCACGTTGGACGGCTGGGGCACATTGCATGCGGGGGCGCCCTTGCCTGCCGCCACCGAGGCGTACATCCGGTTCATTGAAAAGGCCGTGGGTGTGCCCATCAGGATCGTTTCCGTGGGGCCCGACCGGAAGGACACGCTGCTGCGCCAAGCCACGGCGGTTGCGCCGTAATGGCCAGGAAACGGCGGGAAAGGCCTGCGCCGCAGGGAGTGGCCGTGGCCGTACCGCCGCATGTCGCTGGTCTTCTCGGTGAAGAAACAGCCTTGCTCCAGGAGGCGCTGGAACAGCCGCCTCCGGTAAGCGTCCGCTACAATCCCGCAAAGGCCGCGGAGATGCCCGGAAAGCCCGTTCCATGGTGCAGCAACGGCCGCTACTTGGAGGAACGGCCCGTGTTTACCCTCGACCCCCTGTTGCATGCCGGGGCGTATTATGTGCAAGAGGCCGCCAGCATGTTGCTCGAGCAGGCCATTGCCGCATGTTCACCCTTGCCCGCGGAAGGTGTTGCATTGGACCTGTGCGCGGCCCCGGGCGGCAAGGCCACGCATTTGGCCGCATTGCTGCCCGACGATTGGCTGCTGTTGGCGAACGAAGCGGTAAGGGCACGCCAGCCCGCACTGATCGAAAATCTGCGCAAATGGGGCCGCCCGGGCGTGGTGGCCACCGGTGCGGACCCCGGCGTACTTGCGAGCATGGGCCCATTCTGCGACTTGATCGTAGTGGATGCGCCTTGTTCAGGCGAAGGCATGTTCAGGAAAGATCCCTTCGCCCGCAAGCAATGGTCCGAAGCCTTGGTGGCCGAATGTGCGCTGCGCCAGCACGGCATCCTGCAACAGGCCTGGGCCATGCTGAAGCCCGGTGGCGCACTGGTGTACAGCACCTGCACCTGGGAAACGGCAGAGAATGAGGATCAAGTGCGTTTGCTCGCTTCATGGGGAGGCATACCGGTGAACATTCCCGCGGAAGCCGCGTGGGGGGGTGAAAGAAGTGCGTTTGGCCTACGCTGCTACCACCACAAGTTGAAGGGTGAAGGCTTTTTCCTGGCGGCCGTGCGCAAACCGGGCGCCCAGCACGCAGTTGGGCCGGAAGCAGATGCCACGGCTTGGCCGCCATCCGTGGCACCGTGGCTGAAGGACACGTCCGCCGCGTCAGCAGTGGAGCTTGATGGGGCGCTCTATGCAGTACAGCCACGGTGGCGTGCTACCGTGGCCGCCCTGATCCGCAACGGCGGGGTATTGGCCCCCGGCACCCCGGTAGCGGTGAAAAAGGCAGGGCAGTGGCTGCCCGACGCCGCGTTGGCATTGGACCGCTGGTGCAACCACGATCACTTCACCACCCTTGAACTGGACCGGCAACAGGCGCTTGCGTATTTGAGGGGAGAGGCATTACCCGCCGCGTCGGCCCAAGGACCCGCCTTGGCGCGGTACCAGGGCTTGGGCCTAGGATGGTTGAACGGCGCGGGCAATCGCTGGAACAACCGGTGGCCCGCCGCATGGCGCATACGCATGCGCTAGGGCACGCGGCTTGCGTTGCGATTACTTTGCACCACCATGGCCGCGCTGGACCGCATACTCGACTTTTTCGACCGGCACAAGTACGGCATTATTGGTACGCTCCTTTTCCACACGGTACTGATGGCCGTACTGATCCTCGGCCAAGTGAGCTCGGTACCGCTGCCAGCAGAACAAGCGCCGATCGAATTGGCCTTGGAAAGCGAGGCCACCGAGGCCGAGGCACAGCCGCACAAAGAGGAGCAGGAACCCGGTGCTGCGCAGCCGGTCACCAACGTGGCAAGCAACATTACGGCCACCCCCGAGCAATCGCTTTCGCGAAGCGCACGTGAAAGAATGGCCGAGCATGTGGAGCGTGACCTCTTGAACATGGAGAAGAGCGAGTTCGACCGGTTGGCCCAGGAACGGCGCGAGCAGGGGAAGGAGATCAGCGTGCCCCAACTTGATCCCAGCAAATTCGACAAGAGCAACTATATGGAGAAGCCGCCCAAACCGGTTAAAGTGGAAGGGCTCACCACCGTTTCCTACGACCTGGTGGGCCGGAGCCACATTGTGCTTGAGGTACCGGCGTATTTGTGCAAAGGCAGCGGAAAGATCGTGGTGCGTGTTGCCGTTGATCGTTCGGGCAACGTAAGCAAAGCGGAACTGGACCCTGCCGCCAGTACCGCCATTTCGGGCTGCATGGCGGAAAATGCGCTGCTTTCGGCCAGTGGTGCCCGCTTCAACAGCTCAGCCGCCGCGGCACAGCCCCAACGGGGCACCATCACCTACATTTTCTTGGCCCAATAGGACAAATTGTCCCACCGCTCTTGGCGCGGGCTGTCCAAGTTGCGCTCAGGGCTAGGCTGGATAGGCCAAAACGGCAGTGTTTGCCTTCGGCACCGCATTGGTGATACGCCGGGCAAACCCATTAAAAACCAAAAGGAAATGACCTACAAAACCAGCGACATGCCGGTCCGTTTCCGCCCATTCTCGGGGATCCTGGACCAATTTTTCAGCAACATCGACCAACTGCAAGGGCGCGATGACCACTCCAACGGTTTCCCCCGCGTGAACATCGTGGAGAATGATAAAGGATTCAAGTTGGAACTGCAGGCACCCGGCTATAGCAAGGAGGACCTGAAGATGAACTTGGAGAAGGACGTGCTGACGATCAGCGCGGAGAAGGAGCACGAGGAATTGAAGGAAAACGAGCGTTGGACGCGCCGTGAATTCTCCAAGAGCAGCTTCAGCCGCAGCTTCCGCTTGCCCGAAACGGTGGATGTGGACGGTATCAAGGCCGAACACGTGGACGGGGTGCTGAAAGTAAGCATGCCGAAACGCGCCGAATTGAAGCCTGCCACCAAGCAGATCAACATCGGATAACCCTGATCGGAGTGTTCAGGTACGCGGCCCTTGGGATTTCCCGGGGCCGCGGTCCTTAATGGATCCGATAAGGCAGGCAACATTGCGGCATGCGCCGCCGTAACACATGCACTATGTCAAAGCCATTGATCGAATATTACAAAGAGGTATTGGGCAAGATCAGCCATGCGGACCGCGTGGTCTTCCGAAAGGAATTGCGCAAGGCGTTCAGGCGCCTACTGCCCGAAGAGCGCGATCACTTGAAGCAGTGGTTCCGAACCTCCTGTGTGTGCAAAGTGCCGACACCCTCCGGCGGCATGCAACAAGGCCAGCTCAGTTGAACGTGTTGCTGTTCCAGGCTTCGCGGCTGGTTTGCCCAAAGAAGGCGAGCCAACCGAAGCTGCAGGCCGCACCCACCAGCATGCTGGCGCAGAAAATGGCACCGAAGCGATAGAAACCCCACCACGGCGCACCGGGTTCAGGAGTGATCCATGCGGTGGGCACCAAGGCCCCGATCACCATGGCCAGCGTGAAGGCGCACGCCACCAAATGACGAAGGCTGCGCACAGGCCAGCCCCATACCGCACGTAGCGGGTGCATATCGCGGCCCCAGCGGTGCACCATGTAGTATTGCCCGTTGGCCAGCGGCACAAAGAGCATGGGGTCGGCATCGCAGTCGCACAGCTTGAAGCGCCCGGCGGGGGCCAGCATCATGAATCCCTTCACATGCTTCCCTGCGCGGCTCTCCAAATGGCGCACGGCGGCCACGGCCTCGTGGGGCACAGGGCCCTTGAAGCGGCCGGACGGCAGAAAACGAAGCCGGTATTTGATGCAGGTGCGGCGAATGGCCTCCTCGCTGAATATGCGGCGCGGATCCAGGCCGGGCAGCACATTCCCGGCCGGTTTGAAACTGCTTCGGATCACCGCACGCACCAGTTCATCTTGCTTTTCCTCTTGTTCCAAGAGGCTGTAAACCTCCTGCATCAGGTCGCTTTGGCCTTTTAGCAGGTCGGCGAGTTCATTTTCCTGGGTGTGCGGCATTATCGTGGCGTTTCAGTTCAACTCTCCTCCACCGGGTATTCCTGTTCCAGTTCTGCTGTGGGCGAGGCCAAGCGATGGTATTCAGGGTCTGGCGGGCACAGTTTGCAAGTGGCGCTCACGCCCGTGGCGCCTTTTTCCACCACGGCGTGCCAAATGCCATCGAACGGAAGCTCGAAGCGCACCGGTCCATCATCGGATGTGCGCCCCTTATAGTAGGTGTGGGTGCGCCCCGCGCCGTAATTCTTGAATTCCTTGGCGGTCATGAATTTTACAAGTGCGGGCTCGCTCAGGTTCACCTCGATCACTTCACCTTTTTTCGCGGGGTATTTCCTGTACAGGAATTTCATGCGGCTTTTTCTGGTTGGTACGGCTAAGGTAAGC
>JBIQMI010000205.1:0-5972 GCA_044463585.1 Cryomorphaceae bacterium | reverse complement strand
CAATGAGTTGAAGGCATTTTGTGCCCGCAACATCCATTCCTTGGGCGATCGGCCCGTATTCAGGCCTGGGGCCGTGGTCGGCCTTTGGCAACGCTTCCTGCGCAACGACCGGTCGGTTACTTGGTACCGCATTTGGACCCTGGTGGCTTTGGAGGATTGGATCGAGCGCAATGGGATTGAGGCATAGGGTTCAATTTGCCAATTTGCCAAGGTGCCAAGGTGCCAATTTGCCAATTCGCCAGAGCTTCCAGCTTCCAGCTTCTAGCCATTAGCCACTAGCCACTAGCTTATTCGGCGGCTGGGCCACGGGCAATTTGCCAATTTGCCAAGGGGCCAATTCGCCAAGTGCCAATGGCCGGATCACTGTGGTACCACAGCACTTGCGGTCCGAGGATGGTCACCGCTTGCTGTGCAAGCAGGGTGGCCGCTTGTGTCCATGCAGGGTCACCGCATTGCGGGACCCTGCTGGCCGTACTTTTAGAATTTCGCCCGGCTCTTCCTGCCGATGCGCTTCTTGCCGCGCATCCAGTTGTAGCGTTGGCGGTAGAAGTTGGATTGACCCCTTAGCACATAGCTGTATGTGAAGGTCATCGTCAGATAGCTGTCGTTGTGCGTGGGGTCGCCACGCTTGGCGCCTGCATCGTAGTTCTGCGGCAGCGGAATATCCGGGTTGCCCACGCGGTCGAGGAAGTTGGTCTGGTTGGCCAGTGCCGCGGCCGTGCTGTTCGCGCCACCGGGCAGCAGGGCCGGGTCGGCATATACCGTGCTGGCGTCGTCCAGGTAATCGGTGAAGGTGGTGCGCCAGCCGAAATCCCAACCCACGCGGTGGCGGCGCTTGAAGGTGAAGTGGAAGCCCAGGCCGGCCGGGATCGCGAAGCCCAAGTTGGAATAGGAGGCCAGTTCGGTGTTCTGCTCGCGCAGGTTGTAGAACTCACCGGTGCGGTTGATCTGCCCCTTTGGATTGCTCAGGTACAAGGCCCCGCCCACATAGGCGAACAGACGGAAGTCCGTGCGGTAGCGCCCACGGCCGCCCAGGTCATTGTCCTGGAACAGCGTGAACTCCGGCCGCAGGTACAGCTCGAACATGTCGTTGCGGAAATTCAGGTTCCGTCCCACCCGCTCCACGTTGGTGCTCAAGGCATCGGCGCCCTGTATGCGGAAATACATCAGGCCGGCGTTCACCGAGAAGGAACGGTTGATCTTGCGGCGTGCAAAACCACCGATCGCCCAGCGGGTTTGGCCCAATTTCATGTCCCAGATAAAATCCTGGCGGGTTTTTTCCTTCCCCCCGAATTCGCCCAAGTAGTTGGCGCCACCCAAGTGCCCACCCACGTCCCAGTCATATTGGGCGCGGGTTTCGCCTGCAAAGGCCACCAGCATTCCCGCCAGAAGCATCAAGTGTATTCTTCCTGCTAGCATACGCGAAACATTATCCGGATGAATGGCAAACTTAGAAAAAACATCCCTCGCCCGACGCGGGCCCCTGAACGGATTGTCAACACGGCATGATCGGCCACCGGGTTACCTTCGCGGCCCCAACGCACACCGTACCATTTGAACAACCGCATCACATCCCTGTTCGGCGTCCGCTATCCCTTGGTGCAAGCGGGCATGATCTGGAATTCGGGCTGGCGGCTGGCCTCGGCCGTCAGCAATGCGGGCGGCCTGGGCATCATCGGGTCTGGGTCGATGTACCCGCCGGTGCTGCTGGAGCATGTGCGCAAGTGCAAGGCCGCCACCGACAAGCCCTTTGGGGTGAACATACCCATGCTGTACCCTGCCGTGGAGGAACACATTGCCACGGTGATCGCCGAACGGGTGCCCATTGTGTTCACCAGTGCGGGCAATCCGGCCACATGGACCGCCCGGCTGAAGGATGCGGGCATTACGGTGGTGCACGTGGTGGCCAGCGTGAAATTCGCCCGCAAGGCAGAGGCCGCCGGCGTGGATGCCGTGGTGGCCGAGGGCTTTGAGGCCGGTGGCCACAACGGGCGCGAGGAAACCACCACCATGGTGCTGGTGCCCATGGTGCGCGATGCCGTGCAGGTGCCGGTGTTGGCGGCAGGCGGCATTGCCGATGGGCGCGCCATGCTGGCCGCCATGGCCTTGGGCGCCGATGGCGTGCAGATGGGCAGCCGCTTCGTTTGTTCCGTGGAATCGAGCGCGCACCCCGCCTTCAAGCAGCACGTGGTGGAAAGCGCCGAGGGCGATACCCTGCTTACGCTGAAGGAATTGGCGCCCGTGCGCTTGATGCGGAACGCCTTTTACAATGAACTGCAGGCGGCCTATGCGCGCTGTGCCTCCCCGGAGGAGCTGAAGCAATTGCTGGGCCGCGCCCGGGCCAAAAGGGGCATGTTCGAGGGCGACCTGGAGCAGGGCGAGCTGGAGATCGGACAAGTGGCCGCTGCGCTGGATGAAGTGCTGCCGGCGGCCGTGATCGTGGAGCATGTGATGAAGGAGTTCCGAAGCGCTCAGGAGGCACTGGCGGGGCTCCGCCTGGTGTAGGATGCCGAATGAACAAACCCGCGCATGTTCCCATGCGTCCCTGAAAAGGATAACGATCACCATGGAATTGCGTTATGCAGCCGTGCGGTTCTTGGTGTTGGCGGTGCTGTTTGCCGCAGCGTTCGAAGGGCAGGCCCAATTGGCGCCGCCCGGGCTGCGCTGCATTTCCGTACTTGGCCCTGCAGGCGATGTGCAGCTCGACTACCAGCCGCCGGCTGACCCCGGTGGGCAATTCGACCGTTACGAGATCTTTCAAGCCAACACCCCAACCGGGCCGTTCAACCTGGTGGGAACCGTGCCGGTGATCGGCCAAGCCAGTTTTGTCCACGTCGGCGCCGGGGCGGCCAATGCCGTACGCTACTATTACATGCGCACCGTTACCAGCGGCATGCCCGGCATACCCTCGGAGCCCAGCGACACCTTGGCCTCCATTTTATTGCAGGCCTCGCAAAGCGTGCCCTTGGGCAGTTCGGTGCTCGACTGGAACCTGCCGCATGTGCCACCCTTGCCCAGCTTGCTGGGGCGCACCAACGTGGCCATGGGCACCGGGGCCGGCACGCTGCAACAAGTGGACTCCGTGCTGCACACCACCCACCATTGGCAACGCGTGGTGGACCGCTGCGCGGATTCGCTCTTCTTCACCGTAGCGCTGCCCGACCAAAGCGGCTGTGCCAGCGTGAGCAGCGTGGCCAGCGGCTGGTACCAGGACATTACGCCGCCTTCGGTGCCCGTGATCGTGCAGGCCACGGTGGACACGGCCACCAACCGTGCCACGTTGCACTGGGACCCGAGCCCCCAGCCCGATACGCAGGGGTACATCATCGTGCTCACCACTCCGGGCGGCAATACCATTCTCGATACGATCTACGGCCAATTCAATACCAGCTACACCTGGCTGTTGAGCCAGGCCGGCAACGGCGCTGAATCCTACACGGTGGCGGCCATTGATACCTGCTGGAAGGGAACCCCGCCAAGCCCCAATACCAGCGCGGCGAGCCAGCCGCACACCACCGTCCACCTCAGCACGCGGTACGACCGTTGCGCGGGGAACATCCTGGTGCAGCGCACCGATTACGGCGGTTGGCCAGTGGCCCATTATGAACTGTACATGCAACCGGACCATGCCGGGCCGCTGGTCCTGCTGACGGTGATGCCACCTGGCGTGCAGCAGTATTTGTTGTCGGGTGTACTACCGGGGCGGTCGTACTGTTTTGTGGTCAAGGCCGTTGGCACCACGGGGCAGACCGCACTGTCCAACCTCACGTGCCGCAACACCGATTACCCCGCCACGGCGGCCTGGAACTATTTGGCCACGGTAACGGTGGACGGGCCGGGTGAAGTGCGCATTGAGGACATCCCCGACCCGGCCGGGGCGGGCGGCACACTGCTGCTTGAGCGGTCCTACAACGGCCTGCCTTGGGACACGGTGGCCATACAGGCCGCCATGGGGCTTCCGGCCACCTTCATCGACCACGATGTGCTCACCGATGAGCGCAGCTACACCTACCGCGTGTCGGTGCTTGACAGTTGCGGCAAGCCGGTGGCCGTGAGCAACAAGGGCACGTCGATCCTGCTGCAGGCCGAACCCGGTTTCGATGGAATCAACCACCTGCGCTGGAACGGCTATGTGCAGTGGGCGGGCACGGTGGGCCATTATGCTGTATACCGCAGCGTGGCCGATGGCCCGTACGAGCTGTTGGGCACCATGCCCGGCACGCAATGGGCCCTGGACGATAATGTGCAGGGGCTCACCGCCACGCCGGGCCGCTTCTGCTATTACGTGGTGGCGCAGGAATCAGGGAACCCATCGGGCACGGATGCCAGTTCCGTCAGCAATACGGCCTGTGCCGTGCAGCATGAGGAAGTGTGGATCCCCAACGCGTTCATCGAGGGCGGGGCCAACAACACCTTCAAGCCAGTATTGGCTTACGCCGATGCGCGCACCTACGAACTGAACATCTACAACCGCTGGGGCCAACTGATCTGGACCACCACCAACCCGGAGCAGGCCTGGGACGGCCGGGTGGATGGCCGCTTGGTTCCGCAGGGCGTTTATGCCTATTACTGCTCCTTCCGCAACGGCGAGGGGAAAACGGTGGTCCGCAGCGGTACCGTCACCTTCCTGCCCGGCAAGTGAACCCATGTGAATTGAAATGAGGACTGCTCTCCCACTTGTATTGATCACCCTGCTGCTGGGGGCTTGTTCCAAGGAATCCACCGCGCCGGCAGGTGCTGATGGCACCCCGCTTCCGGCCGAACAATTCGTGGATGTTTCCTATGGGCCCCACGCCCAACAGTTGTACGACCTCTATTTGCCCGCGGGGCGATCGGCCGCGGCCACCAAGGTGGTGGTGCTGGTGCACGGCGGGGGATGGATAGGGGGCGATAAAGCTGACATGGACACCTTGGTGCAATACGTGCGGAACAACCATGCCGGGGTGGCCATTGCCAACATGAACTATGTGCTGGGCGACAGCAGCACCAAGGCCTTCCCACGGCAGGTGCAGGATGTGGGCGCCGTGCTGGACCACCTTGCCGCGCGCAGCGGCCAATGGCAGATCAAGCCCGAATTTGCCCTGGTGGGCGCAAGCGCCGGCGCACACCTGGCCATGCTGTACGATTACGCCCACGACCCCACGGACCGCGTGAAAATGGTGGCCGATATCGTGGGGCCGGCCGATTTCTCCGACCCCTATTACATGTACAACCCGATGTTCCCGGCGGCATTGGCGATGCTCACCGACATCACTGCTTACCCGGCCGGTACCAATTTCATCGAAACGCTGAGCCCGGTGTACCAAGTAAGCGCCAGCAGCAGCCCCACCGTAATGTTCTACGGCACCACGGACGACCTGGTGCCCATCACCAACGCCTACCGCCTGGATTCCGCCTTGGCCGCGCACCAAGTACCCCACGCGCTCACCATCTACAACGGAGGCCACGGCAACTGGTCGGCGCAGGACATCAGCGACATGCTATCAAAGATCAGCGTGTACCTGCAGCTGCATTTGGGAGTGGAGTAGCGGGGAAGGCTGTTCATTCGTGTCCTACGGCCACCACCACGACGTGCGTTGCATAGGTGGTGTGTGCTGATGACCGGGCGGTTGAACCACCGCCTGCCATATCTCCGTATCCTTGCCTCCATGCGGCTGCCCATTCCGTTGCCCCTTGAGCGGCTCGCGCCGCCTCCCGAGCTGTTCACGCATCCCAGCACCTTGCATGGGCAGGCGCACGTATCGCGCGTGATGGTGCATGCCTTCCAGCTGCTCGCGGCCACGGGCTGGACGGAGGAGGCGCCGCGTCTTTGGGCGGCGGTCTATCTGCACGATCTGGCACGCACGCACGACGGTGAATGCCAGCGCCACGGGGGCGATGCGATGAAGAAGTTCAGGACCCTGCCTGCGCTCCGCGAACTTTTTGCGGCGGGCGGCGTGGTGGAGGAGGACTATCCCGCGATCCGTACGGCG
>JBIQMI010000204.1:0-6017 GCA_044463585.1 Cryomorphaceae bacterium | reverse complement strand
AAATGCCAATGTGCCAATTCGCCAATTGGGGAGGGGCGTGGGGCCTCGAGGCTTCGCCTCTTGGCTGCTGCCCACAATTCCCTGGAACCTTGAGACTTCGCCTCTTGGTGGCTGCTTCTCGCAATTCCTTCGGGACCTCGAGGCTTCGCCTCTTGGTGTCATTCGCCAATGACTTGGGACCTCGAGGCTTCCGCCTCTTGGTGCCATTCCGCCAATGTCCTGAACCTCGAGGCTTTCGCCTCTAGGTGCTATCCCGCCAATGTCTTGGGCCTCGAGGCTTCGCCTCTTGGCTGCTGCCTACAATTCCCTGGAACACTGAGGCTTCGCCTCTTGGTGTTGTTGTTCGATCTCGGCTTTTTATTCTTGGGATTGCGGCCTGTCCCGCTTCGCGTGCCAGGCCGCTTTCCCGTTGGGGGAGGCTTCGATCAACAAGCCCTGGAGGCTTCGCCTCTGGTTTTGCCATGCCCCCAAGCCCTTAGAGCAAGCTCGGGGCTTGGGGGCATGGCAAAACCGCCCCTTTCGGGGCGGCTTGTTGATCGGCGGAGAGGGAGGGATTCGAACCCCCGTTGCCCTTGCGGGCAAAGCGGTTTTCAAGACCGCCGCATTCAACCGCTCTGCCACCTCTCCATAAGGGCTGCCAACGGCTGGAGGGGCGCGAAGTTACCCCTTGCCCGCAAACGAAAAAGCCCCTCGTAAAAAGGGGCTTCCCGGTGGAGCAAAAGAGATTCGAACTCTCGACCTCCGCATTGCGAACGCGGCGCTCTAGCCAGCTGAGCTATTGCCCCGGGGACCGCAAATATCGGAAGCGGTGTGATCCGTTGTTCGGTCACCGCGCTAAACGGAGCCGGATACCTGCGTTCGCGTGGACGAAGTTCACTTTGGGGTTGGTTTTGAATTCGTTGCCCTTGAACACGTTGCTCATGGCCACGTCGTACCCCGCCTCAACGAACAGGAAACCCAGTTCCAGCCCGCCGCCGAAACCGATGTACCATTGGTTGGAATTGGTCTCCACGTTCAATTGGTTGTTGTTCAGGTTGGCGTTCAGGTTCATAAGTGCCGATGGGCCGCCCATGAGGTAAATGTTCACCGCCGGGTCATCCGCGGGGTCCATCAGGTGCAGGCCCAGCATCACGGGCACACGCAACGAACGGCTCGTATAGTCGAACTCGTGGTCGGACGTGGCTGGATTACCGTTGGCATCCGTGCCGGCCCACGAATAATTTAGGTTGCGCACCATGAACTCGATCCCCGGCTTCAGGAACCAGCGACTGCCGATGGTCACATCCGCGCCGAATTGGTATCCCGCGCGGCCCACCCAGCTTTCATCGCCCGCCTTGCTCACATTGGAACCATTATAGCCACCGTACAACCGGATCTCCTGCGCGGCAGCAGAAAAAGGAAGCAGTAACAGGGCGCCCGCTGCGATGCATATCAATGAAGCTTTCATTCCGTGATGTTTTCCGCTCGCTGCAGCAAGGGGCCTGCCAAGCCGGAATGGACAGTAGGTACTCATAACATTGGCCGTTCGAGGCAAATTCCGCCCCACTCGCGCGGCGCGATCGTGCAAACCTTGCCCCACCTTTGCCCGCATGGCGAAAACAGTCCGCGAATTGGCGGCGGAGTTCCGCGGCATGCTCACTGAAGGCCGAAGCGCAGGGGAAGTCCGTGCCATCATTTCAGCGGTGTTCATGGAACGTGCCGGGATCGCCCATCCCGAGCTGGCGCCCGATCGCACATTTACCGCGCAAGAGGTCGGGGTGTTTAACAGGGACCTGGAACGGCTCGCCTCCGGTGAACCGCTGCAATATGTGCTTGGGCGCGTTGCCTTCCATGGCCTGCAACTGAAGGTGGATCCCAGGGTGCTGATCCCGCGCCCTGAAACGGAGGAATTGGTGGAACTGATCTGCCAGCGCCCCGCACCGGAGCGCATCATCGATATTGGCACAGGCAGCGGTTGCATCGCATTGGCCTTGAAGAAATGCTTTCCGGCTGCGGCCGTTACCGGGATCGATGCCAGCGCGGATGCCTTGAAGCTGGCGGGAGAAAATGCCCGGAGCAATGATCTGCAGGTGGTCTGGCTGCACATGGATGCCTTGGCCGGAAGCCTTGCGCAACTGCTGTTCGCACCTGCACCCACGCGCACCTTGGTGGTGAGCAATCCGCCATATGTGCCCTTGGCCGAGGCCGGTAGCATGCAGGACAGCGTGCGGGACAATGAGCCGCATGCCGCATTGTTCGTTCCCAATAACGATCCCCAGCTTTTCTATCGCGCCATTGCCGGTGCAGCGTACGAGGCCCTACAGCCGGGTGATGAACTGTGGTTCGAGGGGCACTACCGCCATGCAGCGGGTACCGCTGAATTATTGGGCCGGTCCGGATTCCCCCATGTGCGGCTTTTGCACGACCTCAGCGGCAACCCGCGGTTCATTCACGCGTGGAAGTGATCTTTGCAGGGACCATGGCCGAATTGACGAAGGAAGAAGCGGGCCGCCGCATGGCGGAGTTGGCCGATGTGCTGGAACGGCACAACCACCTGTACTACGTGAAGGCCAAGCCCGAGATCACGGACCAGGAATTCGATTTCCTGATGAAGGAGCTTGAAGCCCTGGAGGCAAAATGGCCGGCGTTGGCTTCACCGAACAGTCCCACCCAGCGCGTCGGGGGCGACCTTACCAAGGAGTTCCCCACCGTGCCGCACCGCAGCCCCATGCTTTCGCTCAGCAACAGCTACAGCCGCGAGGAAGTGCAGGATTTCGTGGAACGCATACAGCGTGAACATGGGCGCACGCTCTTCACCATGGAGCTGAAATACGACGGCGTGGCCATCAGCCTCAGCTACAGCAATGGGCAGTTGGTGCAGGCGCTCACGCGCGGCGACGGTGAACGCGGCGAGGACATCACGCCAAATGTGCGCACCGTGCGTTCAGTACCGTTGCGCCTTCGTGGCGATTTTCCACCGGAGCTCGATGTGCGGGGCGAGATCCTGATGGGCATAAAGGAATTCACGGGATTGAACCGCCAGCGCGAGGAGCGGGGAGAGGAGCTTTTCGCCAACCCGCGCAATACCGCGGCAGGCACCCTAAAGCTGCAGGACCCCAAGGTCGTGGCTGCCCGCCACTTGCAGAATTACGCGTATTCGCTCCAATGCGACCCGTTGCCCACCAACAGCCAATTCGGCAACATCATGAAATGCCATGAATGGGGCTTCCGCACACCGGACCCAGCCAGGCGCTTCATCAGCCAGGCCGATAACGTGGAGGGCATCATGGAGTTCATTGCCTACTGGGACCATGAGCGCCACAACCTGGACATTGGCATTGACGGCGTGGTGATCAAGGTGGACGATGTGCGCCTGCAGGAAGAAATGGGCGTTCGGGCGAAAAGCCCGCGCTGGGCCGTGGCCTACAAGTTCCCCGCGGAGCAGAAATTCACCGAGCTGCTCGACGTGGAATTCAATGTGGGCCGCACCGGCGCCATTACGCCCGTGGCCATCCTGCAACCCGTCCTGCTGGCCGGCACAACGGTGAAAAGGGCAAGCATCCACAACGCCGACCAGATCGCCAAGCTCGATCTGCACTACGGCGACATGGTGCAGGTGGAAAAAGGCGGCGAGATCATCCCCAAGATCACCGCCGTGGACCTGGCACGCCGCCCGGCCCACGCCAAACCGGTCACCTATCCGGCGCTTTGCCCCGCGTGCGGCACCCCGTTGGTGCGCGACGAAGGTGAAGCGCAGCACTATTGTCCGAACGAGCACGCTTGCCAGCCCCAGATCGTGCGCCGCATTGAGCACTTCGTGGCGCGCAAGGCCATGGACATCGACGGTTTGGGCGCAGAAACCGTGCAAACACTATGGCAGGCGGGCCTGCTGCGCAATGTGGCCGACCTGTACGACCTGCGCCCGGAACAATTGCTGGCGCTGGGAAAGGGCTGGGGCGAACGCAGCACACAGGTGATCATCGAGGGCATAGCGGCCAGCCGCAAGGCACCGTTCGGGCAGGTGCTTTATGCCCTCGGCATCCGCCATGTGGGCGAAACGGTGGCGAAGAAGATCGCCCGGGCCGTGGGCAGCCTGGACAGGTTGGCCACCATGTCCGCGCAAGAGCTGATGGGCATTGATGAAGTGGGCGCCGTGATCGCGTCCAGCATCCAGGACTTCTTTGCGGCACCAGGCAACCGCGAGATCGTGGAGCGGCTGCGGCAGGCCGGCCTGAATTTCGAGGCGGAGGAAGAAGCACCGCGCACGGTAAGTGCCAAGCTCAGCGGGCTCAGCATTGTTGTTTCAGGGGTTTTTGAGACCTTCACCCGCGATGGGATAAAGCAGGCCATTGAGGAAAATGGAGGGAAAGTGAGCGGTTCGATCAGTAAAAAGACAAGCTTTGTGGTGGCCGGGGCCGATATGGGGCCCGCCAAGCGGGCCAAGGCCGAGGAACTGGGCGTGCGGGTGATCGATGAAACGGAATTCAGGAAGATGATAGGGCCATGAAGCTCATCGACCGCATCAAGGAATGGCTGGGCCGGCGCGCCCTGCTGAAGGAGGCCAAGCCGGACCGCAGGCCCGTGGCCAAGAACCTGTGCCAGTCAGTGAAGGTGGGCATCATCTACTTCGTGGCCGATGAAACCGCGCACAACCACGTGCGCAACTATGTCAAGAAGATCAAGGAGGAACTGGGCATCACCAAGATCATGGCACTGGGTTATTTCGACCAGAAGGAAACGCCGTTCTACCTCCACGCCAAGCTCAATTTCGACGTGTTCTCGGCAAAGAACCTGAACTGGTACAGGATCCCGCATGGCAACGTGGTGCAGAACTTCATCGCGGAGGAATACGACGTGCTCATCGACCTCACGGTGCGCGATATGTTGCCGCTGCAGTACGTACTGGCCAAAAGCAAGGCACGCTTCAAAGTGGGCCGCCTGAGCGATACCAACGCGCATTTCCTTGATATGATGATCGACACGGCAGGGGCCGATAGCCTGCCGCAGTTGATCGCCAACCTCAACCGGTACCTCATGATGATCAACGCACCTACCGAGGTGCCCTCATTGAATTGAAAATGACCAACAAGATCAAAGGCCTTGGCGTGGCCATGGTAACGCCCTTTCGTCCCAACGGTGAAGTGGACCTTCCCGCATTGGCCAAACTGGTGGAGCACCAGATCACGGGTGGTGTGGACTACCTGGTGGTGATGGGCACCACCGGCGAAAGCGCCACGCTTTCAACGGATGAGAAAAAGGATGTGCTGGCCAAGGTGCTGGAGACCGCCGCCGGCCGCGTGCCCGTTGTGCTTGGCATAGGCGGCAACAACACCCACGCCGTTGCGCAGGAACTGCAGGCGTTCAACCTCAACGATGTGGAGGCCATTCTCAGCGTGAGCCCGTACTACAACAAGCCCACGCAGGAAGGTATTTACCGCCACTATGCCGAATTGGCCAAGGTGAGCCTGAAACCCTTGATCCTGTACAACGTGCCGGGCCGCACCATGAGCAACATCACGGCCGAAACAACCCTGCGCCTGGCCAACGATTTCGACAATATCATCGGCATCAAGGAGGCCAGCGGCAACCTCGATCAGATCGGGGCCATCCTGAAAAACCGCCCCAAGGACTTCCTGGTCATCAGCGGCGATGATGCCCTCACCTTGCCGATCCTTGCCCTGGGCGGCGACGGGGTGATCAGCGTGGTGGGCAACGCCCTGCCCGCGGAATTCGCGGCCTTGGTGCACGGGGCGCTAAAAGGCGATTTCGATGCTGCCCGTACTGCCCACCTGCAATTGATCGAGATCATCCACCTGCTTTTCGTGGAAGGGAACCCGGGCGGTGTGAAGGAAGTGCTGAAGGCGCTCGGCATTTGCGACAACCACCTGCGCCTGCCGTTGGTGCCGGTTGGGGACATTACCGCAAAGCAGCTCAGGAAGGCCTTGGAAACGATCCGTGCCGTTCACGCTTGACCGCCGTGGATTTCATCGCCTTGGACTTTGAAACGGCCACGCACGAGGCCGATAGCCCCTGCGAAC
>JBIQMI010000203.1:0-6044 GCA_044463585.1 Cryomorphaceae bacterium | reverse complement strand
ACGACCAGGCGATGGACGTGAAGGACGAGGTCGGCTTCTTCCAAGCCGTGAAAGCCCGCCTCGTGAAGTTCGACGGCACCGGCAGCGGTCGCACCGATGAGGAATTGGAGACCACCATCCGGCAGGTCATCGATCAAGCGCTCGTGAGCGAGAAGGTCATTGACGTCTACGACGCGGCAGGCATCAAGAAGCCGGACATCTCCGTGCTCAGCGAGGAGTTCCTCCTGGAGCTAGGGTGGTTCGGATCACCTCGAATGGATGGCGGGCGCCGCTATCGTTGGGCCAGCCGAGGCGCCGTGAAGCAAGGATACTGGAACGAAGTATCCGGCTGAGCGGCAACGAAGGATGGCCCGGCGAGAGCAAGCCCCGTGCGCTGGGCCTGCGCGTTAGGGCCGCCGCCGGAGCGAGGTGATCCGATCCACCCCGGAGGCATGGCGCATAAGAACGTGGCCATCGAGGTGCTCAAGAAGCTGCTGAACGACGAGATCAAGGCCCGCGCCCGCACGAACATTGTGCAGAGCCGATCACTGATGGACATGTTGGAGGACAGCATCAAGCGCTACCACAACAAGATCCTCACCGCCGCCGAAGTGATCGAGGAGCTGATCAAGGTGAGCAAGGAGATCACCGCCGGCGACAAGCAGGCCGCCGATATGGGTCTCAGCGAATACGAGTACGCCTTCTACACCGCCGTGGCGAACAATGACAGCGCCAAGGAGCTGATGCAACAGGAGAAGCTCCGCGAACTGGCCGTGGTCCTCACCGAGCGCGTGCGCCAGAACGCCAGTATCGACTGGACGATCAAGGAGAGCGTGAAGGCCAAACTGAAGGTGATCGTGAAGCGCACGTTACGGCACTTCGGCTACCCGCCCGATATGCAGAAACTGGCGACGGAGCTGGTGCTGCGGCAGGCGGAGCTGTTAACGGGGGAATTCAACGGGCGGTAGCCCGATACAAACCTTTTCCATCAGCCTATAACACGCTACCGGCCCGCGGGCCGGACCTTTGCATCGTACCTGAAAAACGAAGACGATGAACACCACGACCACCAAGATCTTTCGCTTCACCACCACGGGCATCACCTGCGGTGGCTGCGCCAACAGTGTGCGCACCATCCTTGGCCGCTTGCCGGGCGTGGTGTCGGTTGCTGTTGATGTGGAGGCCCGCACCGCCACGGTGGAGGCGCGACCCGGGATAACCGGCGACGAGCTGGCCGAGGCCGTGCGCCCGGCGGGTTACGGACTTACCCTGCTGCAGCCATGAGCACCGCGGTGAACGGCGCCCAGGAGCTGTTCATTCCCGTGGAGGGCATGGACAGCGAGCACTGCGCCCTGGCGGTGGACAAGGCGTTGGCCACCGTGCCCGGCGTAAGCGGCCACCGTGTGGAATTGAACAACAGGCGTGCGGTGATCAAGAGCGGGCGGCCGGTGGAGGCGGTCCGTGGCGCGGTGAAAGCGATCCGCGGGCACGGATATGCGGTGCCGGTGGCCAAGCGCAGTTTTCCCGTCACCGGCATGACCTGCGCCAGCTGCGTGGGCAGCGTGGAAAGCATGCTGCGCGAAACGCCCGGCGTGCTGGGCGTGGCCGTGAACCTGGCCACCAACACGGCCCAGGTGGAATACGTGCCGGGCATGATCGACGAGCTGGGCCTGCAGGCCGTGGTGCGCTCCATCGGCTACGACCTGCTGACCGAAACCGGCGAGGAGGCCGGCGACGAGCTGGAGCGCATGCAACAACAAAGCTTGAGGGCCTTGAAGCGCCGCATGATCGCCGCACTGGTGTTCAGCGTTCCGCTGATGGTGGTGGGCATGGGCTTCATGGATGCGCCGTGGTCGCCATGGGTGCAGTGGGCACTGGCCACCCCGGTGCTGATGCTCTTCGGGCGCCAGTTCTTCATCAACGCATGGAAACAGGCCATGCACCGCAGTGCCAACATGGACACCCTGGTGGCGCTGAGCACCGGCACGGCGTACCTGTTCAGCGTGTTCAACACCGTCAGGCCCTCCTTTTGGACCAGCCGCGGGCTGGAGCCGCACGTGTACTTCGAGGCGGCGGCCGTGATCATCGCCTTCATCCTGCTGGGGCGCTACCTGGAGGAGCGGGCCAAGGCCGGCACCGGCACCGCCATCAGGAAGCTGATGGGCCTTCGCCCCAACACCGTGCTGCGCGAGGGCCTCGATGGCAACACGCAGGAAGTGCCGTTGGCCCAGGTGAACGTGGGCGATATACTGGTGGTGCGCCCGGGCGAAAGCATCGCGGTGGACGGTGAGGTGACCGATGGGGAGAGCTACGTGGACGAAAGCATGCTCAGCGGGGAGCCGCTGCCGGTGCCCAAGCTGCCCGGGGCGCTTCTGCTGGCGGGCACCATCAACCAGAAAGGCAGCCTGCGCATGCGTGCAAGCAAGGTGGGCGCCGCCACGCTGCTGGCCCAAATCGTGCGCACCGTGCAGGATGCCCAGGGCAGCAAGGCGCCCGTGCAGGACCTGGTGGACAAGGTGGCCGCCGTTTTCGTGCCCGTCATCATGGCCATTGCCTTGTTGAGCGCGGTGGTATGGTGGACCGTGGGCGCCGACCATGCCTTCACGCACGGGCTGCTGGCCATGGTCACCGTGCTGGTGATCGCCTGCCCCTGTGCGCTGGGCCTGGCCACCCCCACCGCCATTATGGCCGGCATGGGCAAGGGCGCCGAGAACGGCATACTGATCAAGGATGCCGAAAGCCTCGAACGTGCACGCCACGTTACGGCCATGGTGCTGGACAAGACCGGCACCATAACCACGGGCAAACCCGAGGTGGTGGACAGTGCAGGCCTTGATGATGTTGAGGCAGCACAGGCCTTGATGGCCCTGGAGGCCCGGTCGGAACATCCATTGGCCGATGCCGTGGTACGCTACCTGAAAGCCGCCGGCATCGCATCCCCTGCCGGGGTTTCAGGCTACGAAAGCCTTACGGGCAAAGGCGTGAAGGCCACGGTGGGCGGGCGCGTGTGGATCACCGGCAACCGCAGGCTGCTGGAGGAGAACGGTGTGATGATCGGCGCGGATTGGCGCGGGCGCGAAACAGCCTGGCAGGAAGAAGCCCGAACGGTGATCTGGCTGTCGGATGGCAGCACCGTGCGCGCGGCATTGGCCATCGCCGACCAGATCAAGCCCGGCGCGGCCGCGGCCATTGCCCGCATGAAGAAGGCCGGCATCAAGGTGTACATGCAAACCGGTGATTCACGGCGCACCGCGCAGGCCGTGGCCAAGGCGGTGGGCATCGAGGATTTCCGCAGCGAGGTGCTGCCGCGCGACAAGGGCGCGTTCGTGGAAGGCCTGCAGCAGCAAGGGCACGTGGTGGCCATGGTAGGCGATGGCATCAACGACAGCGAGGCCCTGGCCAAGGCCGATGTAAGCATCGCCATGGGGCACGGCAGCGACATTGCCATGGACGTGGCGCGCATGACCCTGATCAGCACCGACCTGAACGGCCTGCCGAAAGCCCTTGTGCTATCGCGGCGCACGGTGGCCGTGATCCACCAGAACCTCTTCTGGGCCTTCATCTACAACGTGATCGGCGTGCCCATTGCCGCCGGTGTGCTTTACCCCTTCACGGGTTTCCTGCTGGACCCCATGATCGCGGGCGCGGCCATGGCGCTGAGCAGCGTGAGCGTGGTGACCAATTCGTTGCGCTTACGCTGGGCTCGGATCGGGTGAGCAGGCAGAAGCACAGGTTCGTGGGGAAGAGCTACGAGAACCGTGATCATGCGGGCCGCATTACCTTAGTGCCATGGCTGCTGCAACCAAACGGACCGGCAAGAAGAAGCCTGCTGGGGAACACTTGGATAATTCCCTGAGCGATCCACCTGTGGCATACGCTAGAAAGGCTCCCCGCCTCCGTGTTCCAAAGAAACCACGGCAGAAAGCTTACGATGCAAAGCGTTCGGCCGGCATGATCCCGGGATTGGCGGCACGCATGGAGGAGTACTTGAAGAATATGCGGAATGACCGCTGAACCGCTGCTAGTGGATACCAATATCCTGATCCACCACTGGAACGGCGATCCGCGGACCATACGACTGCTGGACGGTGCGCTGATACACATTTCTTTCGTAACGGAGATCGAGATTCTCGGATATCACGGCTATACGGCACATGAACGAGCCCAGGTCATCGCTGACATGGAGTTCATCCGCATCATCGATATGGACGCAGGAATCAAGTCCGTAGCGATCGACCTCTGTGTCCGCCATCGCATGAAGCTCGCCGATGCCTTGATCGCTGCCACCGCGATCCGATCAGGCATTCCGATGGTAACGGAGGACAAACACTTCAAGAAGCTGAAAGAGGAGCTTGACCTCATCATGCTCTGAGTCGGGTAATGCAGTAGGGTTCGTTGCGATGGGGCTGGCGGGTGCTCTATTCCGCCTACGGTTTCCTGCTGGACCCCATGATCGCGGGCGCGGCCATGGCGCTGAGCAGCGTGAGCGTGGTGACCAACAGCCTGCGGTTGCGCTGGGCCAAGTTGTAGGCCTTCCCACCGGCTGCGTTTCGAACAGCCTACTTTCGCGCCATGCGCAGAATACCCGGCGATCGATCGCGGATCGACCTCAGCTTCCTCAGCGGGCCCCGCTCGCGCTGGAAGGAACTGATGACCCAGTTCAAGATCGCCCAGCAATTCTTCTACGGCTTCCGCAAGCTCCATTTCGTGGGGCCATGCGTCACGTTCTTCGGCAGTGCCCGCTTCCCGGAGGACCACGAGTACTACAAGGCCACCCGTTCCATTGCCAGGCGCGTCGGCCGCGTGGGCTTCACCGTAATGACCGGTGGCGGCCCGGGGGTAATGGAGGCCGCCAACCGCGGCGCGCGCGACGTGGGCGCCACCAGCGTGGGCTGCAACATCGTGCTGCCCATGGAGCAGTACGCCAATCCATACCTCGATGTCAGCCTCACCTTCGACCACTTCTTCGTGCGAAAGGTGCTCCTGCTCAAGTACAGCATCTGCTTCGTGGTGATGCCAGGTGGCGCCGGCACCCTGGATGAACTCTTCGAAACGGCCACGCTCATCCAGACCGGAAAGGTCAAAAGTTTCCCCATCATCCTGTACGGAAAGGAATTCTGGGCCAGCACCCTCAAGCAGATCGACCATATGATGGAAAAGGGCACCATCGGCCGCGATGAACTCCCCTTCCTGCACGTGGTGGACAGTGTGGAAGAGGCCACGGAAGTGCTGCAGGATGAACTGGTGGACATGTGGCACCAGCGCAAGGGCAAGGGCGCACACATACCCGAATGGTGGTTCCTGGAAGAACCGATCAAGGGCAAGACCTTCCGGGAGAGGAGGTCGGACGGGCAGGAATAACACAAGCTTAACCAGGCGCCAAGAACCGGTTAAGGTTGCCGGGGGTGCTTTGCCGCCGTGATCCAGAGCATCAAAACTGGCACGGCTTCAATGAACCGGTTCCTGCTTTCTGTCCTGTTCCTTCCACTTGTGTTGAACTCCATGGCCCAATCGGGGCACCTCACCGGCACAGTGACCGCGTCCGAGGATGGCGTACAACTTCCGCAGCCGTTCGCCAGCGTGGCCTTGAAAGGAACGAACATCGTTACCAGCACCGGCCCCGACGGCCGCTTCAGCCTGGTCGTCCCCCCCGGTACCCACGTGCTTGTGGCCAGCCTGGTCGGCCATGCCAACATCGAGCGCGAGGTCACCCTGGGCATCGCATCCACGGTGCACGTGGAACTGGCCTTTGAAGACGGCGGCGTGCAGATGGACGTGGTGCAGGTGGTGCGCGAACGCCGCGTGAACTCCGAGGCTGCCGTGATGATGGCCATACGCAACAGCGATCAGCTGGCCAACGGCGTGGGGCGCGAACAGATCGCCAAGGGGCAGGACCGCACCGCCGCCGATGTGGTAAAGCGCGTGCCCGGCATCACCCTGCAGGGCGAACGCTTCGTGCTGGTGCGCGGCCTGGCAGAACGCTACAACACCGTACTGCTCAACGGCGTGGCCGCCCCGAGCCTGGAGCCCGACCGCAAGGCGTTCAGTTTCGACCTGCTGCCCAG
>JBIQMI010000202.1:0-6046 GCA_044463585.1 Cryomorphaceae bacterium | reverse complement strand
ACGACCAGGCGATGGACGTGAAGGACGAGGTCGGCTTCTTCCAAGCCGTGAAAGCGCGCCTCGTGAAATTCGACAGCACGGGTTCCGGCCGAACGGACGATGAACTGGAAACGACCATCAGGCAGGTGATCGATCAAGCTCTCGTCTCCGAAAAGGTGATCGACGTCTACGACGCGGCCGGCATCAAGAAGCCTGACATTTCTGTGTTGTCCGAGGAGTTCATGATGGAACTCAAGGGCATGGCGCACAAGAACGTGGCCATCGAAGTGCTCAAGAAGCTCCTGAACGACGAGATCAAGGCCCGCGCCCGAACCAACATCGTACAGAGCCGCAGCCTGATGGACATGCTGGAGGATAGCATCAAGCGCTACCACAACAAGATCCTCAGCGCCGCCGAAGTGATCGAAGAGCTGATCAAGGTGAGCAAGGAGATCACCGCCGGTGACAAGCAGGCCGCCGACATGGGCCTCACCGAGTACGAGTACGCCTTCTACACCGCCGTAGCCAACAACGACAGCGCCAAGGAGCTGATGCAACAGGAGAAGCTCCGCGAGTTGGCCGTGGTCCTCACCGAGCGCGTGCGCCAGAACGCCAGCATCGACTGGACGATCAAGGAGAGCGTGCGGGCCAAACTGAAGGTGATCGTGAAGCGCACGCTGCGGCAGTACGGCTACCCTCCCGACATGCAAAAACTCGCCACCGACCTGGTGCTCCACCAAGCCGAAATGCTTGCCGATACCTTCACCACCACATAACCCCCATGGAAGAAATAGATCTACCGATCCCGGCCATCAACCGCGGATACGTTAGCGTGATCCCGAAGCAGCCTTTCTACGATTGGGCCAATACCGTTTTCAAGGATGATGCGCCCATGGGCCAGGACCAGGAGGCCACGGCCTATGCCATTTCCGATGATTTCGGGGTGAAGGACCTGGCCGAGGTGGTGAAGCGCCACTATGAACTCATCTTCGAAATGGAGCTTTGGGGCATTTGCACCGACCCGGACGAATGGCCCACCAACCGCGATTGGGCGTTGTTCAACGCCTGGTTCAGCTACCACGTGGGCAGTATGATCTGGGACCTTGCGGTTGAGGTGCCGCTGGAACACGATGAGGGGTAAAGTTCCATGGTCGACGAAAGAGCCATGGACTTGATCTACCCGATCACGCAGTAATCAAAATGAAAGCATCTTCGGCAATTGTCCCCACTCCGGCCGATCGGGAGGATTACCAAAGGCTGGTCCCGATCATCAACGATGTGCTTCAGGCGGATAGCTCCTGCATGGAGGTGCTCATGGAACGGCTTGCCAAGCGCCAGCCATTCTTGATGTCCATGCTCATTGGTTACCATAAGGACCTTTCACCGCAGGTGTTCGAGGTGGTTGCCCGTTGTCTGCTTATCGTGTGGCGATTCCACGAGGATGCAGGGCGGGATCGAATACCGATCACTGCGGAAGGATATGAGCGGGCACGGGACCGTAACCTCCGCATGCTGCATTACGCCCAAGGTGAACCGGACCTCTGCGCTACCATGGCAGTATACAAGCTGGATCTCGAAGCTAAGCCGGGTAGGATGGTCACTGCCGCGTTAAGACGCATCTTTTCGCACGACCCCGCGCTTAATGGCCAAAGCACATCTTCCCGGGGCGAACGACTGGTGGAGTTGAACGCACTGAACGATTTATTCCATGAGGTGGATGCGCTGACAGCTGCGGGCGGTGCTTGATCCATTCTCCATTCAATCCGCCATGCCCTGCTCCTGGAAAATCCCAAGCACAGGACACGAATATGAGCACGCGCTTTCGGCGTTCCTGGTGTCTGGGCGGTTCGAGCATTTCCTCCGCGCCCCTGCGCCTCAGCGGCCATCCTCCCCCCTCCCTCTCTTTCACGCACCCTCCCCGCCTGCTGGGCGTAGCACGTAAATATCCTCCCTCCTGTCCTTCAGGTTCTGTACGCTGCCCCGATGGTGCAGGTCCATCAGCAGGCTCATGTCCACGTCGGCCACCAGTACCATTTCGGTGTTGGCGGTGGCTTCGGCCTTGATGCCGTTGGCGGGGAAGGCGAAATCGCAGGGGGTGAACACGGCGCTTTGGGCGTACTGGATGTCGGTGTTCTTTACGCGCGGCAGGTTGCCCACACTGCCGGCGATGGCCACATAGCATTCGTTTTCCACGGCGCGGGCCATGGTGCACAGCTTCACGCGTGAGAAGGCGTTCTGCGTGTCGGTCATGAACGGCACGAACAGGATCTGCATGCCTTGCAACGCCAGCAGGCGCACCAGTTCGGGGAATTCGCTGTCGTAGCAGATCACCACGCCCACTTTTCCGCAATCGGTGTCGAACACGCGCACTTGCTTGCCGCCTTGTATGCCCCAGGCCTGGCGCTCGTTGGGGGTGATGTGGATCTTTTCGTAGCGTTCCCAGCTGCCGTCGCGGCGGCACAGGAAGCCCATGTTGTACAGCACGCCATCCTCCACCACGGGCATGCTGCCGCCCACGATGTTCACGTTGTACTTCACGGCGGCCTGCACCATGAAATCGCGGATGGCCACGGTGTGGCTGGCGAGGCTGCGGATTGCGTCCGCCTCGCTCTGGTCCTCGTAAAGGGCGAGCAGGGGCGCGTTGAAGAATTCGGGGAATACCGCGAAATCGCTGTTGTAGCCGCTGACCACCTGCAGGAAGAAGTCGAGGTGCTCGAACAGGCCGTCGATGCCGGCGTAGTTGCGCATTTGCCATTGCACCAGGCCCAGGCGCACGTTGCGGCTCCAGCTGCCGCCCATTTCCTCTTCGTTGTAGTAAATGTTGTCCCACTCCATCAGGGTGGCGTACTCCATGGAATCCTCGTCGTTGGGCATGTAGCCCTTGAGCAGGCGCACCACGTGGAATTCGTTGGAGAGCTGGAAGGCGAGCACGGGATCATGGATGCGCTTGTCGCGCACCTTGGCGATGTACTGGCGCGGGGTGAGCTTGTCGGCGTGCTCGTGGTAGTTGGGGATGCGTCCGCCGAACATCACCGAGCGCAGGTTGAGGTGTTCGCACAGTTCCTTGCGGGCGTCGTACAGCCTGCGGCCCAGGCGCATGCCTTGGTATTCGGGCCTGATGAATACCTCGATGCCGTAGAGCACGTTGCCCTTGGGCGTGTGGGTGGAGAAGCTGAAGTTGCCGGTGGCCTTCAGGTAGGTATGGTCGAGGCCGAGCTTGTTGATGTCCACGATGATGGCGAGCGCGCAACCGGCGAGCTTGCCATCCACGAAGGCGCCGAGCTGGCCTTCCGGGAAGATGCGCAACAGGCGTTCGATGGTTTCACGGCGCCAAAGGCCTCCATTCCAATCGGGGTAGGCGGCCGCCATGGCCGCTTGCAGGTCCTCGAAACAATCCAGGGTAAGCGGCCTGATCTCAACTTTTTTCGATGTGCTTCTTTTCTTGCTCATGTGTTTGCCCGCTGTGGGCCGGTGGTGGTGGGCGGCCTGGGCCAATAGGCCCTTGCCGGTCCGCGGTAAGTTAACCGCCCAAGCGCCACGAATGTTCTGCGCGGCGGTGGCCTGCTTCTACCTTAGCGGCATGCTGAAGGAGCTGCTTGTGGTGGAGACCGCCAGTGTGCTGGCCGGGCCCGCGGTGGGGATGTTCTTTGCCGAATGCGGCGCCCGCGTGGTGAAGGTGGAGAACCCGGCAACGGGCGGTGATGTGACGCGCGGCTGGAAGCTGCCTTCGGAGGATCCCGCCCAAGCAGTAAGCGCCTATTTCAGCAGCGTGAATTTCGGGAAGGAGCACCGCTTCATCGACATGCGCTCGGCCGATGGCCAGGCTGAATTGAAGGAACTGCTGGCCATGGCGGACGTGCTGATCACGAACCACATGGACAAGGATGCGGCCAAGCTGGGCCTGGAGCATGAGCGCTTGCGCGCGTTGAACCCGCGCCTGGTGCACGGCCACATCCGGGGCTACGCCACCGACCCCGCACGGCCAGCATTCGATGTGGTGCTGCAGGGCGAGACCGGCTACCTGGGCATGACCGGCACCGATGCGGAGCATTTGGCCAAAATGCCCGTGGCGATGATCGACATATTGGCGGCGCACCAATTGAAGGAAGGGCTGTTGCTGGCCTTGATGCAGCGGATGACGACGGGAAAGGGGGCCTATGTGGAAGTATCGCTGGAGGAGGCCGCGCTCACGGGGCTGGTGAACCAGGCCACCAATTGGCTGATGGCTGGGCATGTGGCGGGGCCGATCGGCACATTGCACCCCAACATTGCGCCGTACGGAGAGCTGTTCCGCTGCGCGGACGGTGGCCGGATCGTGCTGGCCGTGGGCAGTGATGTGCAATTCCAAAGGCTATGCACGCTGCTGAAACTGGACTCCGCCGCGCTGGACCCGCACTACGGCACCAACGCCCTGCGCGTGCTGAACCGGACCGCGCTGGCCGCCGAATTGGAGAAGGCCATAGCCCCATGGAAAAGGGCCGAATTGCTGGAAGCGCTAAGGGAAAAAGGCGTGCCCGCCGGCGCCGTGAACAGCATGGACCAGGCCCTCAGTTCGCCCACGGCGCAAGGCATGGTGCGGGAGGAAAACATTGAAGGAACGCCCACGAGAAGGATCACAGGGAATGCGTTCCGGGTGGTGCCAGGTGCGTAGGGCGCCGGGAATTGGCAACTTGGCGACTTGGCAAATTGGCAAATTGGCAAATTGAAAACCTCACTGTTCTTTCCGCGCACGTGTCAATTCCTTGCCCACCAGGTGCGCCACGCTGCGTGCCTCTTCCTTGGTAAGGCCGCGGCCGATGGCCACTTTTTTTCCTTGGTACTCGAAGCCCACCCTTTCGGCGCCCCGCGTCCAGAAGGAGTCGTTCATCTGCCACTTCCACGAGGTTTCCTCTATGGTGAGCAGCCCGAAGCGCTGGATGTTGGCGATGAAATAGCGGCTGGCCTTGCCGTAGCCGAACAGGCTGTCCTTCACCGTCAGCTCGCCGTCCATCACGCGCCATAGTTCATGGCCTTTGGTGCGCCACAGCACCGTGCGCACGGTGCGCATTTCGAAATAGGCCCAGAAGGCGATCATGACGATCAGTGGCACGCTCAGGTCGGGGTTGGTGTTGCGCACGGCCTCCACAACAAAGGCGGCGCCGCAGAAGGTCCAGGCCACCAGCCAGCCGATCAACAGGTAGAGTTGGCGTTTGGGCAGGCGGTTGCTGATCACCACGGAAAACGCGCCGTCGGCGGCGCGCTGGGTGCTCACACGGTCACTGATGAACTCCATTCTCCTTCACTTCTCGCACCACCTGTTTGTACAGCTGTTCGTATTGCGGCAGCACCCGGTCAATGCTGAACCGCTCCGCGGAACGGCGTGCCCCCTGCCTGAAGCGCTGCAAGGTGGCACCATCCTTCAAAATGGCCAGGGCATTCGCCACCATGGCATCTGTGTCCCCCACCTCGTTCAGCAGGCCGGCCACGTTTTCCTCCACCACTTCGGCGGTGCCGCCGGAGCGGGTGCTTACCACCGGTACGCCGCAGGCCATGGCCTCCAGCGCGGCAAGGCCGAAGCTTTCGGTCTCGCTGGTCAGCACGAACAGGTCGCAGTTGGCCACCACGGCTTCGGGTTCGGTCATTTTCCCCAGGAAGAGCACATCCTCGCAGGTGCCGTTCGCCCGGCACATCAGTTCGGCCTCATGGCGGTCCGGTCCATCGCCGATCAGCAGCAGCCGCACGGGCATCTGCTTGCGCACGCCCATGAACACGGTGAGCACATCGCGCACCCGTTTCACCGGCCGGAAGTTGCTGACGTGCACCATCAGCTTTTCACCCTTGGGGGCGAAACGCCGGCGCAACGCGGGGTCCTCGAAATGGCCGTAGCGCTCCAGGCTGATGAAGTTGGGGATCACTTCAATGTGCCGTTTCACGGGGAAATGCGCACACGTCTCATGCCGCAGACTTTCCGATACCGCGGTAACGGCCGTGCTGCGCTCGATGGCGAAGGTGATCACCGGCTCGAAGCTGGGGTCGCGCCCCACCAGGGTGATGTCGGTGCCGTGAAGCGTGGTGATGAACGGGATGC
>JBIQMI010000201.1:0-6051 GCA_044463585.1 Cryomorphaceae bacterium | reverse complement strand
ACTTGGACTGCTGCGCTTCAGCCCGCGCCACGCCAGCAAACCGATGGAAAAGCTGTTGCTCAGCGCCATCGCGAACTGGGAGGCCAAGAACGAAGGACGCAAGGCCGGGGACACCAAACTGGTGGTAAAGACCGTGATGGTGGATGAAAGCACCGGATTGAAACGGATGCTGCCCGCACCGCAAGGCCGTGCCTACCGCATGGTAAAGCGCAGCAACCACGTTACCCTGATCGTGGACACCGCACCCGAGGAAACCGCCGAGAACAAAGCATAATGGGACAGAAAGTACATCCGATCGGCCTGCGCCTGGGCCTCATCAAAGGTTGGGACAGCAACTGGTACGGCGGCAACAACTACGCCGATAAACTGGTGGAGGATGAAAAGATCCGCCAGTACCTCATGGCCCGCCTGAAGGAGGCCAGCGTATCCAAGATCATCATCGAGCGCACGCTGAAGCTGGTCACCGTCACCATCAACACCGCCCGTCCCGGCGTCATTATCGGGCGCGGAGGCTCCGAGGTGGACAAGCTGCGCGAGGAACTGAAGAAGTTCACCGGCAAGGACGTGCAGATCAACATCTTCGAGATCAAGCGGCCCGAACTCGATGCACGCCTGGTGGCGGACAGCATCGCGCGCCAGCTCGAGGGCCGGATCAGCTTCCGCCGGGCCATGAAAATGAGCGTGGCCAGCTCCATGCGCATGGGTGCCGAGGGCATCAAGGTGCAGGTGAGCGGCCGGTTGAACGGTGCCGAGATCGCCCGCACCGAGAAGTACCGCGAGGGCCGCGTGCCCTTGCACACCCTGCGGGCCGATGTGGATTTCGCCATCACCGAGGCGCACACCAAAATGGGGCGGATCGGGGTGAAATGCTGGATCATGCGCGGTGAAGTGTACGGCAAGCGCGACCTGAGCCCCAACCAGGGCCAGGTGAAAGGGCCCGCCGGCATGCGCCCGGGCGGTGGCGAGCGCCGCGGAGGCGAACGCCGCGAGCGCAGGGGGGGAGGAAATCGTGGAGCTAACCGGAATAACAACAAATAACCATGTTGCAACCAAAGCGCAGCAGGCGCCGCAATATGCACAAAGGCCGCATGAAGGGCGAGAGCCAGCGCGGCCACCGCGTGGCGCTCGGCTCCTATGGCCTGAAGGCCATGGAGAGCGTATGGCTCACATCGCGGCAGATCGAGGCCGCTAGGGTGGCGCTTACACGCGAAATGAAGCGTGAAGGACAAGTGTGGATCAAGGTGTTCCCCGATAAGCCGGTGACCACCAAGCCCGCCGAGGTGCGGATGGGAAAGGGTAAAGGCTCGCTCGACCATTGGGTGGCCGTGACCCGCGCCGGCCGCATCATTTTCGAGATCGACGGTGTGCCCTTGGCAACCGCCAAGGAGGCCCTGCGCCTGGCCGCACAAAAACTGCCGATCCGCACCAAATTCGTTGCACGCGAGGACCTCGACGTTCAATAACACAGCGCCATGGCCAAGAAAAAAGACAACCTGAAGGACCTCACCGAGCTCGAGCTGAAGGACAAGCTGGCGAGCGAGCGTGAAAACCTTTCGAAACTGCGCTTCAACCACGCCGTGAGCCCCGTGGAAAGCCCGGCACAACTGCGCAGCACCCGCCGATCAGTGGCCCGCATCCTCACCGAAATGCGCCGCCGTACCATAGCCAACAACGCACAACAATGACCACCGAAAGCACACAGCAAGTCCAGGAACAGCAGGCCCCGGCCCGCAAGCTGCGCAAAGAGCGCGTGGGCATTGTGGTAAGCGACAAAATGAACAAGAGCATCACTGTAACGGTGGAACGCCGCGTGATGCACCCCAAGTACGGGAAGTTCGTGAAGCGCACCAGCACCTTCATGGCGCATGACGAGAAAGGTGAGGCCCATGTGGGCGATACCGTAAGGATCGCCGAAACACGGCCCATCAGCAAGCTCAAGCGCTGGCGCTTGGTGGAAGTGGTTGAACGTGCCAAGTAAGACCGAATAGACCAATGATCCAACAGGAATCCCGGCTCACAGTGGCCGATAACAGCGGAGCCCGCGAAGTGCTGGTGATCCGCGTACTGGGCGGCACGGCCAGGCGCTATGCACGCATCGGTGATACGGTGGTGGTGTCCATTAAGCATGCCATGCCCAACGGCGGCGTGAAGAAAGGAGCCGTGAGCAAGGCCGTGGTGGTGCGCACCCGCAAGGAAACGCGCCGCAAGGACGGCAGCTACATCCGCTTCGACGACAATGCCGTGGTGCTGCTCGATGGCGCGGGCGAAATGCGCGGAACGCGCATATTCGGGCCGGTGGCACGCGAGCTGCGCGAGAAGAAGTTCATGAAGATCATCTCACTGGCACCCGAAGTATTGTAGGATATAACCCAGGGCGGTGCAGCACCGCTCCAGCAGATGCAGAAGAAGACACACATCAAAAAAGGTGACATGGTGAAGGTGCTGGCGGGGGAGGACCGTGCCAAGCAAGGCCGTGTGCTGAACGTTGACCGCAAGACCAACACCGCGCTGGTGGAGGGCCTGAACATCCACAAAAAGCACAGCAAGCCCACCACGGCGGCACCCCAGGGCGGGATCCTCGACAAGGAAGGCCCCATCCACCTGAGCAACCTCATGCTCATCGACGCCAAAACTGGCCAGCCCGGCCGCGTGGGCCGCAAGCCCGGCAAGGACGGCAAACTGGAGCGGTACGTGAAAGTGAAAAGCAGCAAAACAGCCAAGAAGCAATGAGCACCTACGCACCCCGCCTGAAGGCAAAATACCGGGACGAAGTAGTGCCCAGCCTGCAAAAGGAGTTCAACTACAAGAGCTCCATGCAAGTGCCGCGCATCGTGAAGATCGCCCTTAACCAAGGCCTAGGTGTGGCCGTGGGCGATAAAAAGATCGTGGACCAGGCCGTGGAGGAAATGAGCCAGATAACCGGCCAACGCGCACAGCCCACGCTGTCGCGCAAGGACGTGAGCAACTTCAAGTTGCGCCGCGGCATGCCCATCGGCGCACGGGTAACCCTGCGCGGCGAGCGCATGTACGAGTTCCTCGACAGGCTGATTTCGGTGGCACTGCCCCGCACGCGCGACTTCCACGGCGTGAAGGCCTCGGGCTTCGACGGAAGGGGCAACTTCAC
This sequence comes from Cryomorphaceae bacterium, assembly GCA_044463585.1. GTDB lineage: Bacteria > Bacteroidota > Bacteroidia > Flavobacteriales_F > PHOS-HE28 > PHOS-HE28. The sequence continues at coordinate 2,927 of JBIQMI010000201.1, read as the reverse complement.
CTTCGGCGTGAAGGAGCAGATCATCTTCCCCGAGATCGACATCGACAAAACACCCCGCATCCACGGCATGGACATCACCGTGGTGACCACCGCAAAGACCGATGCTGAGGCCAAGGCGCTGTTGACCGCATTCGGCTTCCCCTTCACCAAGTAAAACTCCAGCGGCCCGCCGGGCCCATAGCAAAGACAATGGCAAAAGAATCGATGAAGGCCCGCGAACGCAAGCGTGCCAAAATGGTGGAGAAGTACGCCGCCAAGCGTGCCAGCCTCAAAGCGGCCGGCGATTGGGACGCGCTGCAGAAGCTTCCCGCCAACAGCAGCAAGGTGCGCATGCACAACCGCTGCATGCTCACCGGCAGGCCCAAGGGCTACATCCGCCTCTTCGGCATCAGCCGCAACATGTTCCGCCAAATGGCCCTCGAGGGGAAAATCCCGGGAGTGACCAAGAGCAGCTGGTAAATCAAGCCTGAGAAGCGCCCAATTTCAAGACCAATGACAACTGATCCCATAGCCGATTACCTCACACGGTTGCGCAACGCCATCATGGCGCGCAAAAAGGTGGTGACCGTGCCCGCCAGCGGCATCAAGCGGGACATCACCCGCATCCTCTACGACAAGGGCTACATCCTGAGCTACAAAATGGAGGAGGACGGCAAGCAGGGCCTGATCAAGATCGCCCTCAAGTACGGCCCCGATCGCCGCAGCGCGATCCAGGAACTAACCCGGGTGAGCAGCCCGGGCCTGCGCCAGTACGCCAACGCCAGCGAGCTCCCGCGCGTGCTCAACGGGTTGGGCGTGGCCATCATAAGCACCAGCCGCGGTGTGATCACCGACAAAGAAGCCCGCACACTCGGCGTGGGCGGCGAAGTGATCTGCTACGTCAGCTAAGCACAGAAGAAGAAATGAGCCGCATAGGAAAAGAACCCATCCAAGTGCCCGCAGGGGTGGAAGTGACCATCAGCGACAAGAACGTGGTCACCGTGAAGGGCCCCAAGGGAACCCTCAAGCAAACCCTGGACCCGGCCATCAAGGTCAGCCAAGAGAACGGGGTGCTTACGTTCACCCGCCCCACCGACCAAAAGCACCACCGCTCCATGCACGGGCTGTACCGCTCGCTGGTGGCCAACATGGTCGAGGGCGTAACCAAGGGCTTCAAGGTGGAGCAGGAACTGGTGGGCGTAGGCTACCGGGCCACAGCCAAGGGCCAGCAATTGCAGATGTCGCTGGGCTTCTCGCACAACGTGGTGTTCGAACTGCCCGCCGAGATCAAGGTCACCGCAACACAGGAAAAGGGGAAGGCCCCGGTGGTGACCATGGAAAGCATCGACAAGCAGGTCCTGGGCGCCGTGGCGGCCAAGATCCGCAGCCTGCGCAAGCCGGAGCCCTACAAAGGCAAGGGTATCCGCTTCGTGGGTGAAAACGTTCGCCGCAAGGCAGGTAAAGCCGCAGGCAAATAATTCCGACCATGGCATTCGACAAAAACGCGCGCCGCGCACGGATCAAGACCAGCATCCGCCAACATTTGCAGGGAACCAACGAGCGCCCGCGCCTGACGGTGTTCCGCAGCAACACGAACATATACGCCCAATTGATCGACGACGAGGCCGGCCGCACGCTGGTGAGCGCCGCAAGCCTGAAGGACAAGGCCGCCAAAGCGCCCGGCATCGAACAGGCCAAGGCGGTTGGTACCGCACTGGCCGAGAAGGCCAAGGCAGCAGGCATACAGAACGTCGTGTTCGACCGCAATGGCTACCTCTACCACGGCAGGGTGAAAGCATTGGCCGATGCCGCACGCGAAGCCGGACTCAATTTCTGAACACCATACACGCAGCATGTCAGACAACAGGAATAAGACGGTCAAAAGCAGCGACCTCGAACTGAAGGACACCGTGGTGAACCTGAACCGGGTGACCAAAGTGACCAAGGGCGGGCGCACCTTCACCTTCGCTGCCACCGTGGTGGTGGGCGACGGCAACGGCGTGGTGGGCCACGGCCTGGGCAAATCAAAGGAAGTGCAGGAGGCCATTGCCAAGGGCATCGACGATGCCAAGAAGAACCTCGTGCGCATACCGTTGCGCCACGGCACCATCCCGCACACGCAGGAGGGAAGCTACGCCGGGGCACAGGTGTTGCTCAAACCGGCCGCCAACGGTACCGGCGTGATCGCCGGAGGCTCGATGCGTGCCGTGCTTGAGGCCGCCGGCATTACCAACGTACTGGCCAAAAGCAAGGGAAGCAGCAACCCGCAGAACGTGGTGAAGGCGACCATCCTGGCGCTGAGCAACCTGCGCGACGCCGCAGCCGTGGCACGCCAGCGCGGGGTGGAGATCGACAAGGTATTCAACGGATAAGAAGCCATGAGCAAGATCATCGTAACGCAAACCCGCAGCCAGATCAAGTGCCCCAAACTCCAAAAGGATACCTTGCGCGCACTGGGATTGGGCCGTATCGGCAAAAAGAACGAACTGGAGGCAACCCCCCAGGTGAAAGGAATGGTGGCCAAGGTGCAGCACCTGGTGACCGTTACCCAGGCCTGAGGCTGAAAAATATTCAAGACTGATGGAGGACCTGAGCAAATTGAAGCCCGCCAAAGGCGCGGTGAAGACCAACAAGCGCCTCGGCCGAGGCCAGGGCAGTGGGCATGGTGGCACCAGCGGCAAGGGCCACAAAGGCCAAAAGGCCAGCTCCGGGTACAATGTGCGCCGTGGCTTCGAGGGGGGCCAAACCCCCTTGGTGCGCAGACTGCCCAAGTTCGGGTTCACCAACCCGACCCGCGTGGAGTACAAAGGCATCAACCTCGATGTCGCAACCATCCCTGCCGAAGATCCGCGCACCTATGCGATGATCCGCAAAGCCGATACGCTCGGCACCTTCCAGATCGAATCCCGCGCGCAGATGTCGATGCTGCCGCGACTGAAGCCGCGGAC
>JBIQMI010000200.1:0-6155 GCA_044463585.1 Cryomorphaceae bacterium | reverse complement strand
CGGGCTCGTCACCATCGCCATGGCGGTCGGCGCCGCGGCCATGAACGAGCAGCCGCCGAAGAAGTCCGTCTACGCGCGCCGCGGCGTGATCCGAGTCTGACAGGGGGCCGCATGGGTTTCATCGACCGCCTGTTCGGGCGCGGCGAGCGCGAAGTCGTCGCGAACGTCCCAAAGACGATCGCGCGCGGTGGGGCGGTGCAAGCCTTCACCGCCATGGACATCGACAGCCCCGTGCTGGCCGAGTTCCTGAAGGACCCGCGCTTCACCGAGCTGCTCGCGCTCGTGGGCCCCGACGCGCGCTTGGGGATCAACGAAAAGGACGGCCTTGTGGTGAACCATTACGTGAACGTGGACGGCAGCCATTTCACCCAAATGGGCTGGCATACCGATAGTGCGCGCGACATTTTCCTGGGGAAGAAAATCCTGCCCATGCTGAATGTGGGCATCCATTTGGACGATCAGGACCCGCGCAATGGCGGGCTGCGGCTATTGCCCGGCACGCACACGCAAGGCACTTGGAAGATGCTCTTCCGCAAAAAGGCATTCCTGGACAATAAACCTGACCCGGAAGAAGTGGCCTTCGACATAAAGGCAGGCGACCTCACGGTGCACGACGGGCGCTGCTGGCACCGCGTGGAGCGGAGCCACCTTACCGGCGAGGCCAGCCGCCGCCGGGTGATGTACATCCCCATTATCGCGGGGCGCTACACACCGAAATCGGAGAAAAGCCCCACCCCCATTTATCATCGCTTCCAACATTTGGTGAAATAGCGTACGGATGAGTGCAGTGGATCGCGGCCATGCCTTGGTGACCGGTGCCAGCCAAGGCCTGGGCGCCGCATTGGCGCTGGAGCTGGCCGGGCATGGCTTCGGCGTGGTGCTAACGGCGCGCAACGGCGAAAAGCTGCGCCAAGTGGCCGAACAGGCGGCTGGGCGCAATGGCGGAAGGGCGCACGTGATCGAGTGCGACCTGGCCCGGCCGGGGGCAGCAGTGCAGTTGGCCGAACGCGTGCTTGGGCTGGGCCAGCCACTGAGCTGCCTGGTCAATAACGCGGGTTATGGGCTTTGGGGCCTGTTCCAGGAACTGGACCTGGAGGAACAACTGCAGATGATGCGGTTGAACATGGAGGTGCCGGTGGCGCTCACGCATGCGCTACTGCCGGCGCTCAAGCAGGCCGGCCGGGGCTACATCCTGAACGTATCGAGCATGACGGCCTACACGGCGATGCCCGCTTTTGCCGTGTATGCGGCCAGCAAGGCCTTTGTACTGCGTTGGTCGCGCGGCCTGCGCGGCGAATTGGCGGGCAGCGCGGTGGGCGTGACCGCGGTTTGCCCCGGCAGCATCCTCACCGGTTTCACCGCCCGCGCCGGCATGCAGGCCATGGACGACCTTGCCCGCAAATTCGGCACAGGCCCCGGGCCTGTGGCGCGCACCGCCGTAAAGGCCATGCTGAAGGGCAAGGCCGAGGTAGTGCCCGGGCTGCTGAACCGGGTCACCGTAATGCTGCAGCGCCAAGTGCCCGATAGCTTGAACGAGCAAGTGGTGGGCGACCTTTACATGAAGCGGCTGGCCGCTAAGGACGCAACCCCCAACGGTTGAGCAGGCGGCCCGCCACGGCATGGCACAGCCACGCTGCGGGCACGGCGGCCAGTACATCAATGCTCCAGTGCACGTGCTGCAGCAGTACGCCCATGCCCACGAAGGCCGCCGCGGCAGCTACTGCCAAGCGCCATGCTCCCTTGGGCGCCAATAGCGCCAGCAGCACCAAGGTGGCTGTGTGGCCGCTGAAGAAAAGATCCTTGGCAAAAGGTTGCTCACCGGGATAGAAGCCCTGCGTAAGCGGGTCGATCAACGGCACCATCCCCGGCGGCGGCTCCAAGGTGAACAGGGCCATGCACACCATGCGCAGGGCCACCAGGCCCACGTAGGCGAGCAGCCCGTGCAACAGGCGGAACGGCCGACGCGCGAGCACCACCACCATGGCCGCCAACGCCCCGTACAGCACCACGAAAATGGGCACCGAAAGATCATAGGGCCCGAGGTTGGCCAGCACGGGATCCGGCGGAATTGCGCCCGGCCGCAGGGCCAGCCATGCGAAAAAGCGCGGAAGCAGCCAGGCCAGGGCCAGGCCTGCGCCCAAGGTGGCCAACAGCACGGCAACGAAGCCCTTGCGCGCCAATGCCGCGCCCCATGTTGCTTTCCGCCCGTTGGCCATACCGGCCGAAAAGTAGCCCCCGCAGGCGCTCGCGGCCTGCGGGCTAATTTGGCCGCCGCTTCCACATGGCCTTCCAGCAATTGATCCTCCGCATGCATCGGCAGCCCCTGCAATGGCTTACGCTGATCGCACTGGTCCCCCGGCTGCTCGCCGCCATCTTCTCCGGCGGCTACTTCGCGCAGGACGACCACTTCCTGGTGGTGGAGGCCGGCCAAAGCTGGGTGGACGGCTTCGACTTCGATTACTGGCTGCCGTGGAACCAAGAGGGCGAACCCGCCCCCACCGGGCACATGATGCTGTACCCCGGCGTCCATTTCCTGATCTTCAAGTTCTGCGCGCTCATCGGGCTGGACAACCCGGAATGGAAGATGGTGCTGGTGCGTTTGCTGCACGCGCTTTGGAGCCTGATCACCGTGCGGGTGGGCTACCGCATTGCCCTTGAGCTGGGCGGGCCGAAGGTGGCTTGGCGCACCGGGCTTTTCCTGGCGCTCTTCTTCTTCATGCCCTTCCTCTCCGTGCGCAACCTGGTGGAAACGGTGAGCATACCCCCGCTGATGCTGAGCGCATGGTGGCTGCTGCGGCACCATGCACGGCCCACGGCCAAGTACGTGCTCTATGCCGGCATGTTCGCCGGGTTGGCGGTGGACCTTCGATTCCAAACGGCCTTTTTCGGTTGCGGTGCCGGGCTGGCGCTGCTGTTGCTGCGGCAATGGCGCCACGCCATCGTGTTCGGGCTGGGCATGGCCATACCCATTGTGCTGGTGCAGGCCGGGGTTGACCTCTTCATTTGGGGCAGGCCCTTCGCCGAAATGACCGAGTACGTGCGCTACAACCTGGCCAATTCCACCACCTACTTCGATCAGCCTTGGTACAACTACCTACTCGTTCTGGCCGGCATGCTCATTCCGCCCTTCTCCCTGGCGGTGCTCTTCGGCTACTTCAAGCGGCCGAGGCCCCTGCTGCTCTGGCTGCCCGCCTTCAGCTTCCTCTTCTTCCACTCCATCTTCCCCAATAAGCAGGAGCGCTTCATTTTCGCCATCGTACCGCTGATCTTCGTGCTGGGCTACACCGCGTGGGAAGCCTACCGCGAGCGCAGCCATTGGTGGGCGCGCCATGCGGGGCTGTGGAAGGGCACGATGGTGTGGACCTGGGCCCTGAACACACTGCTGTTGGTGCCGCTCACCTTCAGCTACAGCAAGCACGAACGCGTGGAGGCCATGCTGATGCTGCACGGAACGCCGGTGCAGGGCGTGATCATCGAGGATACCGCGGAGCAGGACCCGCCCATGCTGCCGCTGTTCTACTTGGGGCAATGGAACATCACGCAGGTGTTCATCACCGATCCCGCCACCGACATACAGGAAAAGGCGCGGTTGATACCGGCGGGCGATGGCCGAAAGGTGGCCATGTTCATCGGCACCGAGCATTTGGATGAGCGCGTTTCGCGCATGGAACAGGCGCTTGGCCCCCTGCAGCTGGTGGGTACAGCCACCCCCGGCCTGCTGGACCGCGTGGTGCATTGGCTGAACCCTGTGAACCGCAACGTAACGATCACCATTTATTTATTTGGCGGAAGCCAGCACCGCTGAATGCAGGGGCGTTCGGCCAGCAGGTAATTTTGCGCCCGTCCATGCTGGATCATTCCCTCTTCGATTTCTCGATCTTCCTCACCTCCCACGGCTGGGTGCAGTTGCTCACGCTCACGGCCTTGGAGATCGTGCTGGGGATCGACAACATCATCATGATCAGCATCCTCAGCGGTGAGCTGCCCCCGCAGCACCAGGCCCGTGCGCGGCGCGAGGGCCTTGCGTTCGCGCTGATCACACGCATTTTGTTGCTGCTCACGCTAAACTTCATCATGCGCCTTACCATGCCGCTGTTCCACTTGGGGCCCATCTCGGTCACCGGCAAAGACCTGGTATTGATCAGTGGCGGCTTGTTCCTGATCTGGAAGGCCTCGATCGAGATCTGGCACAAGGTTGACTTCATCAAGGAAAAGGCCAGCCACCACCAACGGGGCCGTTCGGTGGCCATGGTGGTGTTCCAGATCGTGATGCTGGACATCGTATTCTCGCTGGACTCGGTGATCACGGCGGTGGGCCTGAGCAATGAACTGATCATCATGGTGGTGGCCGTGGTGATCGCCGTGGTGGTAATGTTGCTGGCGGCGGAAGTGATCAGTGCCTTCGTGAACCGCCACGCCACGGTGAAGATCCTTGCACTGGCCTTTTTGGCCGCCGTGGGCCTAGTGCTGTTGCTGGACGGCTTTGGCCTGTACGTGGACAAGAACTACCTGTACGCGGCCATGGCCTTCTGCGTGGTGGTGGAAATGCTGAACCTGCGGATGCACCGCAACGCCAAACGCTTGGGCAAGGACGACTCCTAGGGCAACTGGGCCTGGCGCACGGCAGTGCTGTTGGCCCCGATCACTTGCAGCAGCAGGTCGCGGTCGTTGTTGGCACCGGTGTACTTCACCATACCGTCCAGATTCACATCCTCTGGCACATAACCGTTGTACACGGCCGTGGGCATCACCCCGCCCACACGCACCAGTATGGGGTCGCGGTCGTTGCCCGCACCGGTGTATTTCACGGTTCCATTCCCGTTCACGTCACCGCACCACATCAAGCGCTTGTTCCCCGCGGCGTACGTGGCCTCGGTGCCGCCGCGCAGTGCGGCCGATCCGTTGGAAAGGTCGATCATTTGCGCGGAGGTGCCCAGGGCCACCACGGCATCGGTCATTATGCCCAAGTGGTTCCTGTGCCTTACGGCCACGTAATAGTTGCCGGGCGCGCGGTTGTTGAACCGCACATTGCTGCTTCCGTCCATATCGCTGATGCGGCCATCGCGGCGCAGCAGTGCCGAGCGGGTGGCCACCACTTGACCGGCGTTGTTGGCATTGCGCAATTCAAGCACCACCCAATCCACGATGCGGGCATTGCCCGTGGCATTGGCGGCCGCCGGCAGCATGGTCTCCCCTCCGCCCCCGCCCTGGTGCATGTAGCCACCGGCGGTGTACGGCTCCGTGGCGGGCAGCAGCCCGGCATCCTTCAGGCCCGTGGACATATTGCCGTCCGACAAGGAGTACGGGCCCTGCAGCAGCACCTTGGCGCGCACTTCCACATAGGTATTTGCCACACCGGGGTCGTAGCCATTAAGCACCGCTGGCTGGCTGTTTGCCGGATCGAGCCAGTCGCGCAGGCGCACGCTGGGGCTGGCCCCGTCCCAGTTGTAATTGAACTTCACCGAAACCCCGCCCACCGATCCATCGGGCGGCATTTCCACCAAAAAGCCCGCGAGCCGCTTGTTCTGGTCGAACAAGGGTGCCCCGCTGCCGCCGCCGGTGCAGCCTTGGGTCCATTGGGTCTTCCAGCATTCCGCCCCGATCTCGGTTTCGATCGTGGTGGTGGCCGGTGCGCTGTACAGGGCGATCTTGTTCGGGTGCCCGCCCGGTGTTACCATGGTGGCGCCGCTTTGCGGTGCGTTGCCGGTGCGGTCCCAGCCGGAATAGTAGGCATTGAACGACGGAGGCGGCGGGGCGGTAAGCTCCAGCAGGCAGAAGTCGCCGCTGTAGCTGCCCGCCCGGAGGGTGGCGCCTGCTATGCTCTGGCCGGCATTGCCCGTTGTGCCCTCGCATGCCGCGGTCTGGTAGTTGAAGTAGAAGACCCACTGGGCCTCGTTCGGTGTGCGGCAATGGTTTGCCATCAGCACATAGGGCGTTCCGTTGTTGAGCGTATTGTTCACCAAGGTGCCGTTGCAGATGCCGCCATCCGGGCGCAACAGGGCCAGCGTGGCGCGGGCCTGTGCCTGCCAAGGCGCTCCGGCGGGGCACGATACATTGATGTGGCAGGGATCGATCGGGTACTGTGGGCCGATGTCGCGTTCAAAGTCGGGAGGCCAAGCGGTCTTAGGAAGACAATCCAAGCCTGCAACTCCTTG
>JBIQMI010000199.1:0-6201 GCA_044463585.1 Cryomorphaceae bacterium | reverse complement strand
ATGGGCACCGATCTCGTGCGCGATCAATTGGCAAATGATGACGAATAGGCCCACGCCCAGCGCCAGGGTGAAGGAATGCACGAAGTAGTACACCATCACGCCAACGATGGCGATGGTGACCACGCGCAAACTCCCTAGGCCGGGGAATGGAATGGACGGCACTTCGTGCAGCAGGCCCAGGATCGAAAAGAAGATCATCGGCACTGCGATCCAATGCACCCGCACGTTCACCGGGTTCTGGTGGCTTTCACTGTACTCGGCGAAAAGGGTGTGCAGCGAGCGTGCGGCCATGGGTGCGTTTTCAGCCAAGGTAACGTTCGCGGATGATCCGCAAATGGTGCTCGCTGTGCCCGGCGATGATCCAGCCCAAGGCCGGCACCGTAACATGCTTGCCGTTGGCGGTGCCGCTTTGCGCCAGGGCTTTATCGTCCAAGCCCTTGAACAGTTCCACGGTGGACTGGCGGACGGCGTGCAGCTCGCGCATGATGTCATCCACCTGCCGTGCATCCGTGCGTGCCTCGGCCTGGTACGCGTCCTCGTCCATGCCGGGCAGGTCGGCGCGATCGCCGCGGGCAAGGGCCAATGCACGATAGGCGAAAACCCGCTCGGTGTCGATGATGTGCTGGAATACCTCCTTCACGCTCCATTTGCCGGGGGCATACCAGTATTCCCATTTGTCGGCCGGGATCAGGCCATGGGTGCGGTTTTCTTCCTCCGTGGCATGTTGCAGGGCCTGTTCAAGGGTTTCGCCCTTGGCGGCCAGCAGATAGGCTTTATGGTAGGCCGGATAATCCCCGTCCTTGGGTCTGGATATGTTTTTCATGATCCCCGAAGTTAAGGAACGTGCCTGCCGAAGGGCCGTGATCATTTATCGGGGACCGCCAGTTTTTTCAATTGCACCATGTCGGCCTCCGGCGCCCCGATCACCTCTTTGGCCATGGTGATCCACCCGCGCAGGCTGCGCCACCAGTTGCGGCGGGTGGTATATGGATCGTGCAGGGCCACCACGCCCACCTGCACATCCGGGCCCACCGCGGTGCGGAAGAGCGATCGCGACCGGCGGGCATGCACGCCCTGGGTGGCCACATCGAAGGCCGTGATGCCATCGATGCGTGCCTGTTGGCCGAAGGCATGCGCATTGCCCCAACTGCGGCTGCGCGGCTTGCCATAGGCCGGCACGGCAAGCACAATGCCGGGATCGATGCCAAGGCCGATCAATTCGCTGCGCGCCGAATGCGCGTAGGTGGGCCAGGCAGGCATGGAAGCTTCGCCCGTATGCAGGAACCACGAGCGGCGCTGGAACAAGTTGATGTTCTGCCCGTTCACAGTTAGCGATTGCACAAAGGCTTGCCCGGCGCGATCGTCGCCTTTTTGGTTCCAGGCCTTCACCAGCAGCCGCCGGCATGGCCTTCCCAGCTCCGCATGGAAGAGGTACATCTCGGCGGTCAGCGGCTCGCGCAACAGCGTATCGCCATCGGCCATTAGCAGGATCCCCGCACCGGGCACCCCTATGGCCTCCATGCGCAGCTTGCCTTGCACCGGTTCTTCCAGCAATACCGAAATGCCCTCCCCACCACCCAGCAGGTAGGCGAAGGGCCGCACGGTGCCGGTGGTATAAACCCGCGTATAACCGCTGTCGGTGATCAGTTGTGCCGCTTCGCGCATGGCCGCGGGGTCCATCCAACCCTCTACCACCAGCACCTTCGAGCCGGTGGTTTGGGTGATCGCCAGGTAGGGATAGACGCGCCAAACCAGCAAAAGCCAGATGGCCGGAAGCAGGGCCAAGGCCCACCACAAGCGGCGCCTCCATGGCCTGTTGCGCATCAGGCGTCCTGTAGTTCTTCCTTCAGCGCGAGCAGTTCGCCCCGTGCTTTCAGGTCCCCCATGGCCAGGCTCTGTAGCGAACCTGCCTCGCAGGCCGCCACGGCCTCTTCCACACGGCCCAATTCCCCCAGCAAAAGGGCCAATTGGTAATAGGGCGGAATGTATTTCGGGTCCTCGTCGATCAGGGCTTTCATGGCTTCCGCGGCCTGTTCCATGTGGCCGCTGCGCTTATGCTCCAGGGCGATGGCGTAGCGCAGGAATTTGTCGCCGGGTTCTTCGGCCAGCATGGCCTGTAATTGAAGGAAGCGATCGGTGGGCATGGGCTGTGGACACAAACTTAGCCTTGCTGCGGCAAGGCGTCGCGCACTGCTTGGAGCAGCCCGCGTGGATCGCGGGGGTCCATCCACCGCCAATCCTTGTCGCGCCGCAGCCACGTCAACTGCCGTTTGGCGTAATTCCGCGTGTGCTGCTTGATCTGGTCAATGGCCTCCTCGCGGCTGATGCCGCCATCGAAAAAGGTGAAGAATTCGCGGTAGCCCACCGTGCGCAGCGCGTTGAGGTGGCGGTGCGGAAGCAGCGCCCGGGCCTCATCCTCCAGGCCAGCGGCCACCATGGCGTCAACGCGCGCATTGATCCGCTCGTACAGCACGGCCCGCGGCAGGTCCATGGCGATGCGCAGCATGGGCAGGTCCATTCTTTTGCGCGGGCCGCTGTGCTGCTGGCTGAAGGGCCGGCCCGACGCCATGGACACTTCCAGTGCCCGGATCACGCGGTGCGGGTTGCGCCGGTCCACTACGCGGGCATGATCGGGGTCGAGCCGTTCCAGTTGTTCCACCAATGGCGCCAGGCCGCTCTGCTGGAATTGCTTCTGCAGCTTGGCGCGCACGGCATGGTCCACCTTGGGCATGGGGTCCAGGCCGTGGCACAGGGCGTCGAGGTAAAGGCCGCTGCCGCCCACCAATACGGCCACGCCCTTCCGGACCAGGATCGACTGCAATACCGGTTCGGCTTGCCGCGCAAACTCGCCTGCGCTCCAGGTTTCATCCAGCTCCAAATGCCCGAGGAAGTGATGCTTCACGCCTTCGAGCTCATCCGCTTCCGGCCGCGCCGTACCGATGCGCATGGCGCGGTAGAACTGGCGTGAATCGCCACTGATCACCTCCGTGCCGAAATGCTTGGCAATGGCAACGGCCGCTGCTGTTTTACCGCTGGCCGTGGGACCACCGATCACCACCAGCAGCCGGTCCGCGCTCATAGGTATTCCTCGCCCAGGTCGTCCACGCTTCCCCCGTAGTGGTCATCCTCGTCCTCATCGGGGTCCTCGTTCCATTCGCCGTTGTCGCTGAACCCAGGGTCTTCCGACAGGGCGCCGCTCCGCGCATCCTCGCGTGGCGCCTCGCCCATGCTGAGCGAGACACGCGGGTAGGTCAGTGCAGGATCGGGATCGCCAGTGCCGATCCGTTCCACCATGAACATCCACATGTTCAGGAAGTCGTATGCGTAAACGAAACGTTGGTCCGGATCGCGCACGTGATCGCCCACTTCCACCTCCTCCATCATCAACGGCACCTTGCCGTCCTCCCCAAAGCCCAAGTCCGCCAAGGGGATCTCGATGCCTTTGCCCCATTCCGCATCGCTCACATAGAAGCAGGCCATCTCCTGGCCGGTGAAACCGAAGGCTTCTTTGATGGCCTGGTGGAATTCCAGGAAAGTTTGCCCGGAGCCGATCTCAATGTCGCGGAAGGCCTCGCTGGCGTCGTCGATCAGTACGCGGAAACGGTAGATGAGCATTGGGGCATGGAATGGAACGCGAAAATAACCGGGGAACGGCGCAGTTGGCGGGCCCTGCTTGATCCGCATGGGCGGGCGGCGCCCGTGCAGGCATTCAAGGCAGGGCGGTCCCCACAATGCGCACCTCCTCCTCGTTCAATCCGGTCCCAGACTTGCGCGCGATTGTTGTGAATCAAGGGCGGTCCAATACACCCACCACATGCAAAATCCCCGCCATCAACGCCACGAAGGTCGATTGATGGCGGGGGCTTTCGCGTACTCCACCGTGTCAGATCAAAATCATGACCGGCAGAGCTGCCGTGAGGTGGCGGTCAAAGACCTAGCAGTTGTCGTCTGCAGAGTACACCCCTTTATCGTCCCGGGTTATTTTCAAGCACTTCCCCGGATGGGCGTCATACCACGAATTACAGCAACGGATGAATCCGATCCCACTACCTTGGCATACTACCTGCCTTGATCCACCTTGGTCGGCTTCACGCGGCACGAAATAGAATACCAGCATGGGCTCACCGGCCGCATTGTTTGTCGTCTTGATCTCGAGGTCATGGTGGTCATCGATCAGAGGAAGGAGGTAGTTCAGTTGTTCCTCGAAGCTTGACACCTGGTTTGCAGTTGCGTCGGGCGGGGACAACTCGTTTTGCTTGGTGCAACCCCAAGCAAGCAGCATCAATGTAGTCCCAAAGAAGAGGAGGTACTTTAGGTTTCTCATGATGGTAAAGGTTTGTTGGTTGGATGCTCGAATTTAGTACCTCACATACAGCATCCACACAAATCAAATCGATAAAAATTGTTAAAAAAGATGCAAGAGCTGATTCCAATCCCTCGGTTCCCCAAAAGACTTGGGCTGACCCTAATTCCTGAGGGACTGTTCCATGCCTTTGGCAAGGGTTAGCCCCAGCTTCCTTCCTTCCTCCACCATCAATGGCCAGGCCGCGGTGCGGTCGTTGTGGATCTTTCCATCCAGGATGGCGTCCTTGATCACCGTCTTGATGTCGCCGATGGTCTTGCAGGGCGGAATGTTGAACGCGGCCATGATGTCCTCGCCGGTGATGGGCGGCTGGAAATTGCGCACGCGGTCCTTTTCCTCCACCTCCTTCAACTTGCGCATCACCACTTCGTAGTTGGCGAGGTAGCGCTTTTTCCGTGCTTCGTTCTTGCTGGTGATGTCCGCCTTGCACAGGATCATCAGGTCGTCCACATCGTCGCCCGCGTCGAAGAGCAGCCGGCGCACGGCGCTGTCGGTCACTTCTTCCTTGGTGAGGGCGATCGGGCGCAGGTGCAGCGCCACCAACTTCTTCACGTAGCGCATCTGTTCGTCCAGCGGAAGCTTCAGCCTGCGGAAAATGCCCGGCACCATGCGGGCCCCTTTGTCCTCGTGGCCATGGAAGGTCCAGCCGTGGCCGGGCTCGAAGCGCTTGGTGCGCGGCTTGGCGATGTCGTGCAGGATGGCGGCCCAGCGCAGCCACAGGTTATCGCTGTTCCGCGCCACATTGTCCAGCACCTGTATGGTGTGGTAGAAGTTGTCCTTGTGGCCGATGCCCGATTTCTCCTCGGCACCCAGCAGGTCCACCATTTCAGGGAAGAAGCGCTCGAGCAGGCCGGTGTTCAGCAGCATTTTGAAACCGATGCTCGGAACGGGGGACATGATGATCTTGTTCAGCTCGGTGTGGATGCGCTCGGCGCTGATGATGTCCAGGCGTTCGGCATTGCGGCGGATGGCCTCGAAGGTGGGCGCATCGATGAAGAAGCCGAGCTGTGTGGCGAAGCGGATGGCCCGCAGCATGCGCAAGGGGTCGTCGCTGAAGGTGACGTCCGGTGCCAACGGCGTGCGGATGATGCCCTTGCGCAGATCGTCCATGCCGTTGAAGGGGTCCACCAGCGTGCCGCGGTCGCCGGCGTTCAGCGAAAGGGCCAGCGCGTTGATCGTGAAGTCGCGCCGCTCCTGGTCATCCTGTATGGTGCCCGGCTCCACTTCCGGCTTGCGGCTGTTGCGGCTGTAGCTCTCCTTTCTTGCCCCCACGAATTCCACCTGGAACTCATTTCCGCCAATTCCGCCTTCAGCTTGTTGGCCGCGGTAAGTGAACATGGCTGTGCCGAAATTCTTGAACACGTGCACCTTCCCGGCGCCCAATTCCGTGGCCACGGCCTCGGCATAGGCGATGCCATTGCCCTCGCACACGATGTCGATATCGGTGGAGGGCCTGGCCAGCAGCAGGTCGCGCACGTAGCCGCCAATGGCGAAGGCCCTTACGCCCATGCGCCCGGCCACGTTGGTGGCGGCCCGGAACAAGGGTTGCTCCAGCACGCCCTCCAAGCGGCTTACGTCCACGGTATGTTGCAAGCTGTCCGCCACGATTTACTGAATGGGGCGCGAAAATAGGACGGCTGGCCGGGTGCCTTCGCGCGGCCGTGCATTCCTTTGCATGCATGGACGAATTCATGCAGGCCGCCCTGGCTGAAGCGCGCAAGGGCTTGGCGGAGGGCGGCATCCCGATCGGCTCTGCACTGGTGAAGGACGGCAAGCTGGTGGCCACCGGCCGCAACAAGCGGGTGCAGCAGCAGAACCCCATCCTGCACGGCGAAATG
>JBIQMI010000198.1:0-6229 GCA_044463585.1 Cryomorphaceae bacterium | reverse complement strand
GCGCGCGACAAGGCGCCTGAGCAGGCCAAGGCAGAAAAGAAACCGGAGCCCAGCAAAGCATGAGCATTTCCAACATGGCCGCCGTACACCCGGATGCACGCATCGGGAACGACGTGGTGATCGAGCCGTTCACCTCCGTGGCGGCCGATGTGGAGATCGGCGAAGGCACCTGGATCGGGCCCAACGCCACCATCATGGACGGTGCCCGCATCGGCAAGCACTGCCGCATCTTCCCCGGCGCCGTGATCAGCGCCATTCCGCAGGACCTGAAGTTCGCGGGGGAGCGCACGACTGCCGAGGTGGGCGACCACAGCACCATCCGCGAGTGCGTGACCATCAACCGCGGCACCGTGGACCGCAACCGCACCGCCGTGGGCAACAACAGCCTGCTGATGGCCTACGTGCACCTGGCGCACGACTGCATCGTGGGCAACCACGTGGTGATCGCCAACAGCGTGAACCTGGCGGGCCATGTGACCATTGAGGATTGGGCCATCCTGGAAGGGAACGTGGCGGTGCAGCAGTTCATCAACATCGGCGCGCACAGCTTCATTGCCGGTGCCTCGCTGGTGCGCAAGAACGTGCCGCCCTTCGTAAAGGCCGCCCGCGAGCCGCTGAGCTTTGTGGGCGTGAACGTGGTGGGCTTGCGCCGCCGCGGCTATGACGATGCCACCGTGGCCCGGATCGAGGACATCTACCGCGAGATCTTCGTGCGCAACTCCAACCTGGAGCGTGCGCTGCAGAACGTGGAGGCACAGTTCAAGGGCACGCCCGAGCAACTGCTCATCACCGAGTTCATCCGCAACAGCCCCAGGGGCATCATGCGCGGCCTGGCGGAATAGCATGGCCGCGGTGCAGCACCAAGGAATGCAGGTCGCGTTGCACAATGTGGCCAAGCAATTCGCCCGCGAAAAGGTGTTCCACGGCGTGCACCATGTGTTCACGCCCGGTAGCCGCACCGCGCTGCTGGGCCCGAACGGCAGCGGCAAAAGCACACTGCTGCAAGTGATCGCCGGTGCCTATGTGCCCACCGCGGGCAAGGTGGAGCACACATTGAACGGCCAACTGCTCGATGAGGAAAAAGTGTACCGCACGGTAAGCATCGCCGCGCCCTACCTGGAACTGTACGAGGACCTCGCACTGCACGAGGCCGTGGCCATGCACGCCCGCTTCAAGCCGTTCAAGGCCGGTTTCAGCCCGCGCGAAGTGGCCCGCACCGCCTACCTGGACGCACATTGGGAAAAGCCCGTGAGCAATTTCAGCAGCGGCATGAAGCAGCGCCTGAAGCTCGCCCTGGCCATCCTCAGCGATACGCCCTTGCTGCTCCTCGATGAACCCGCCTCCAACCTCGATGCCGAGGGCATTGCGTGGTTCAAGGAACTGCTGCTGAAGCACCTCGATGGCCGCACCCTGCTGGTGGCCAGCAACCGCCAAGCGGAGGAGACCTTCGCCTGTACGGAGAGCGTGGAGGTGGTGCGGTGGAAGTGAAGGGGGCATCCGTGCATTGGATCAAATGGAACACCGGCTGCGACCCCGCCGGGGTCGGTGATTTCGCGTGGTTTACCGTGCTACCGGCTGCGACCCCGCTGGGGTCGAAGGCCACGATTCGCCGCAAACCGGTGCGTTCGACGCCTCAGCGCCTCCGCGGCAAAGCCATCGCCGCACACCGCCCAGGTGGACAATGTGGACGTCGTGGACTGTATTTCTCTGCGCCTCAGCGCCTCTGCGGCTAACAACGTCGCGTCCAGGCATTCCTCTGTGCCCTACATCGCCAAATAGCTTTGCGTTCTCCGCGCCCTCCGCGGTTAACACATCGCGGCCAAGGCTTTCCCTGTGCCTCAGCGCCTCCGCGGCAAATCCGATCGCCGCCCACCGCTCAGGTGGACAATATGGACTTCTCAGCGCCCTTCATCGCCCAACAGCTCCGCGTTCTCCGCGCCCTCCGCGGTTAACATCGCGGTCAAGGCATCCCCCGCGCCTCAGCGCCTCCGCGCCTCCGCGGCAAATCGCATTCCCCGCGCCTCCGTGGCAGAAAACCCTCCGCACCTCAGCCTACGAGCGCATTGGTGCCAGCACTCCGGCCCATTTCACTATGCCATCCAGCATCTTGGGGGCCGCGTTCTCCAATACATCGTTCGGTTTGAACACATCGTTCCCGTCGATGAAATTCTGGAAGAAGGGAATAGGTATTTCGCCTGCTATGGTGAGCTGCAGGGCGGTGAGCACCGGTTTCAGGAGTTGCGTGCCGCGCAGGCCGCCGCTTACCCCGCCATAGCTCACCAGGCCGACCGGTTTGTGGTGCCATTCCTGGAACACGAAGTCCAGCGCGTTTTTCAGTGGGGCGCAATAGCCGTAGTTGTATTCCGGCATCACGAAGATGAAGGCGTCGGCGGAATCGATCACGGCGCTCCAGGCCTTGGTGTGGTCGTGCACATATTTCCGCAGCCGCGGGTGGTTCGGCTCGTCCATGAACGGCAGGCCCACTTCCGCAAGGTCGAGCAATTCAACGTCGAACCGGCCATCGGCCTTGGCCACGTCGTTGATCCAGTGTGCCACTGCCGGTCCCTTGCGCCCTTGGCGCGTGCTGGCGAGAATGATCTTCAGTTTCAGCATGCAGCAAAGATCGGCCGCGAAGCGATAGCGGCAGGTTTTCATTTCCGTGGGAATATTTCCTTTAACTTCGAAGTGCCTGAACATCAATAAACCCTGTTGCCATGAAGCGGATCCCGATTGCATTGTTATGCTGTGCCCCCTTGATCGCGGGCGCACAAAGCGACCTGGTGCTGGACACCGCCAGTACGCAGGATGCCATTGTACTTGCCGGAACTTCCGCGAGCAATGGCGACCAGGTTTTGGTGCTGCGTGGCATGGACGGCGTTACCGTTTGGCGCAGCACCGCCAACGGAGCTCCTGTGTGGGCGCGTGAAGTGGGCGGTCCAACCCAGTTCGGGCAGCCGGCCATACTGCACGCCGACGCCGCCAACGGCGTGATGTTGCAAAGCCCGATGGTCCAAACCTACCATGCCCCATACCCCGGGGAGGAAATGGTGGACACGGTCCGGCTCAGCACGGTGCTTACCCGATTGGCGCCCAATGGCGACATGGATTGGCAACGGGAGGTGAACGTGACATTCGGCTATCCGATAGGCGTTATGCCCTGGCCGCCGCAGTTGGTGGCAACCGCCCTTGGCGACGGTTTCGTTGTGGTAGGCCACAATTCGAGCTACGATCATGATGACCTTGCGATCGTGAAACTGGACCTGCAGGGCGAAGTGCAATACGCTTATGCCTTCCGGCGGGCAGCGATGGAAAACGACAACGATTGGGAGCTGCGGGATGTGGTGGCGGACCATGCGGGAGGATTATACCTGAGCGGCTCGGAACGCATCGGAGCCGGGCAGCGCCTGTTCAGCTTGCACATGAACGCCAACGGCGAATTGGACTGGTCAAAGGGCTGGCATTACACGAATGCAACGGTGCTGAATGACGCCTATGGGCGTGCCGTGACGATGCCCGATGGCTCGATGAGCATAGCAGGGCGCGTGGTGATCCCGGGCCACGATTATCTCACCACCGTGCGTGTGGACCAGAGCGGGAACATGGTGGATGCCTCCTTCTACACCCATCCGCCACTGTATTGGCACACGAAGATCAATTTGGCCGCCAAGCCGAATGGCGAACTGGTATTGGGCCAGGATTCCGTGGTGGTGGACTTGGCCGCTGACGGCAACGTACTGGGTGCCGCCGTGCTTGAAAGCAATGTGCTCGGCTCGATGCGGAACACATTCAGCCCGTTCGATATTTCCGCCGGCCCTGGAGGTGCCGTGCTGGTAGGCGTGCTGAATGAAGTACACGTGGACCTGGGCTATACATACCGTAAACCTGCCGCCCGCATGGTGGATCCCGGCCAGCCCGGTTGCCACATGGCCCCGTTGCAGGTGGAACGCGTGGTGGTACCCACGGCGCTGTATGTGATGCAGGACCTCGCCAGCTATTCGCCCCACGCGGTGATCAGTTCGGTGCAGGACCTCGCGGGCACGAGCGTTGAACGGGATTTCATCCCCATAAACGACCTGTGTGAGGCCATGGTGATAACGGGAGTGCCCGAAGTGGCCGGCGGGACGCAGGACCTGGTGAACAACATCGGCCGCCAAAGCGAGTCTTTCCGGCTTGCAACAGCTGCGCCGGTGCGCATAAGCGTGCACGATGCCACCGGACGTTTCCTTGTGCGGGATAAGGTCTACCGGGACGGGAATAACGGCATCGCTACCACGGGCTGGTTGCCTGGCATGTACTGGATACGCTTCACCGACCTGAATGGCAATGCAGCACGGACCCATCGCGTGGTGGTGGTACCCTGAACCGACCGACGGCCTGCGCTACCCGAACCCGAAAATCCGGATGCACCATGAAACACCTCATTACTTCCCTGTTGCTCTGCTCCCCGTTGCTGGTGGGCGCACAGAGCCAACTGGCATTGGATACCACCAGCACGCAGGACATCATTCTGGTGGGCGGGGCGGCCATGGCGGATGGCGACCGCATGCTCGCCTTGCGCGGCGGTACAGGGGTAACGCTTTGGCGCGCCACGGCCTATGGTGATCCCGTGTGGGCCCGTCGGCTCAATTTGGGTGTGCCCTACGGTACGACCTCGGTGGCGGGCGATGGAGCGGACGGCCTTTTGATGCTCCAAACGCGCAACGAGTACATCATGGGTGATCCCGGTCATTTAGAGGACACGCTCCGGATGCACTTTGGATTGGCCCGTGTGGCCGCGGACGGCCATGCGAGCTGGACCGTGAAACTGTCGTTGGACATGCTGTACAGCGTAGGTATGCCCTTGACCCGAACGATCCTGACACCCGTTTCCGACGGCACATTCATTGTGGCATTTTCGGACAGTTGGCCGAATATGCTTTCCATTTTGAAAGTGGATGCGCAAGGGCAATTCCAATGGGCCAGATCATACGACAATTTGTCCCTGGGCGCAGCCATGGGCTATAACATCCTGGGTGTGGCCGATGCCAGCGGCGGGGCCTATTTGGTGCTGGGCAGCGGTGCGCCATCGATGACCTTGTTGGTAAGGGTGCTCCACGATGGTTCCTTGGACTGGGCGAAAACGATCAAGTACACCAATGCTCCTGTGTGGGAGAACACGCAATACGGCCTGGCTCCCTTGGCGGACGGCTCGGTGCAACTGGTAGGCCGCATGGTCATTCCGGACCATCAGTACCTGTCCACGGTGCGGGTTTCGCCGGAAGGCGCCGTTACCGCGGCCCATTTCTACGGCCATCCGGCCACGTCCTGGGAATCCATGAAGGGTGCGGGCATCCGGCCCGATGGCAGCTTGATGGCCGTGCTGGACAGCTCGGTGATCAGCTTGGGTGCTGACGGGGCCGTGCTGGCCGCCGCAACCATGACCAGCCATGTGGTGGATGACCAACGCAACCGGTTTATTCCGAAGGCCATGAACGTGGTGCCGGAAGGCGTGATGCTGGCGGGCACATTGGACTACGTGCACGTTGATCTGGGCTACACGCACCACAGGCCCGCCATGCGTACCGTGGACCCCGCTGTGCCCGCGTGCTATCTGGAGCCGATCAGCATTAACCATGTGCCTGTGCCCGTGGGGCTGTACGAGGTTGGGGAGCTGGCCAATCCAATGGTGGGAGTGCCCATTCAGGTGCTGTGGTCGGATACCACGGTGGCCACCGAGCCAATGGATGCGTTGCCGGCCTCGAACCTTTGCGAGGTGATGATCTACACCGCCGTGGAAACGGTGCCCATGCCGCCGGTGGCCGACCTGCGCAATACGCTGGCCCAGCGCGGCCAGCCGTTCTACTTTGCCAATGCGCAGGCACGCCGCGTAAGCGTGCTGGATGCTACGGGCAGGCTCGTGTCCCCCGAGCGGTTGTACGCGCCCGGCACGGTGGGCATTGCCACGGATGGTTGGCCGGTGGGCATGTACGTGGTGCGTGTTTCCGATCCGGATGGCGCCTCACCGCGGGTACAGCGGGTGGTGGTTTCCAGTTTCTAGCTGCTGGCTGGCGCCAACAAAGTTGAATGCATTTTTAGACAGGATTGACAGGATTTGCAGGATGGACCACTGGATCAATTTGCCAAGTTGCCAATTCGCCAAGGTGCCAATGCTTGAGTTCCGGAGGAGATGGCAGGCCACTGGATCAATTTGCCAAGTTGCCAATTCGCCAAGGTGCCAATGCTTGAGTTC
>JBIQMI010000197.1:0-6248 GCA_044463585.1 Cryomorphaceae bacterium | reverse complement strand
TTGGTGGGGTATAGCTCAATGAGTTCCTTGGGTACGACGAATTTGAAAGAACCTATTTTCATGTTGTTGATGGGCTTACAGGCCCCGTTTCTGGTTTTTTAGGGCTGCAAAGATACGCGATCGCGGAGGGAGTGGGGTTCCGGGGGCATTGGGCCTGAACCGCGGTGGCCTGCCAAGAATGCTTGCAGGATGGGCCTTGCGCAGCATGGACCAGGTGGAAAAGCTGCTAATGGAGCGGCTTTGGCGGTCGGCCGGCGGCCCATTCATCCAGCCACTGCGACCATTGGTCGGGGGTGCGGGCATAGCGTACGTGCAATTGGCCGCTGGCGATGCGCCGCAGGCCGGTGAGGTAGGCCCCGCATCCCAACGCCTCGCCAATGTCGTGCGCCAACGAGCGGATGTAAGTTCCCTTGCTGCATTCCACTTCAAGCTTCACCACGGGCCCTTCCCGGCCCAGCAATTCCAGCCGGTTTATGGCCACCGGCACCGGTGGCAGGTCCACGGTTTCGCCGGCCCGGGCCAGCCGGTACGCCCTTTCGCCCTGTAGGCGCTTGGCCGAGAAATCCGGGGGTCGCTGCAATTGCTCCCCCTTGAACCCGGCCAGCACTTCCTCGATCCGGGCGTTGCCGATGTGCTCCCATGGGCGTTCCTGCTCCACTTCGGTCTCTGCGTCGTAGCTGGGGGTGGTCTTGCCCAATGTCAATTCCGCCACGTAGGTCTTGTCCTCATCGGCCAAATGCTGAAGCTGCTTGGTGCGGTTTCCGGTGCCCAGCACCAGCAGGCCGCTTGCGAGCGGGTCCAAGGTGCCTGCATGGCCCACCTTCACCCTATGGCCGGTAAGGGCGCGCAGCGCCGCGCGGATCTTGCTTACGGCGTTGAAGCTGGTCCAGCCCACCGGTTTGTCCACAAGCAGTATGGCCCCGATCTCGGGATCCAATTCCTCCTTCATATCACGCTAAGGTCCTTGCCCAGTGCGACCAGCACCAGCAGCAGGGCCCCCACCCCTATGCGGTACCAGCCGAAGGCACGGAAGCCATGGCGGGTAAGGAAGCTCACGAACGCCTTGATGGCCAGCATGGCCACCACGAAGGCCACGGCATTGCCCAGCAGCAGCAGCCCGAGGTTGTTGCCGGCGAAGAGGCCGGGGTCGGCCTGCCAGCCCTTGAGCAGTTTATAGCCCGATGCCGCCGCCATGGTGGGCACGGCCAGGAAGAAGGAGAATTCGGCGGCATGCTTGCGCGTGAGGCCCAATGCCATACCGCCGATGATGGTGGCCGCCGAACGCGAAACGCCCGGAACCAGCGCCAAGCACTGGAACAGGCCGATGCCGAAGGCCCGTGGGTAGGACACCTTGTCCACCCCCTTCGGCCTGAACCATTTGTCCACGAAAAGCAGGACCACCCCGCCCAGGAGCAACGCCATGGCCACCACGGCCACATTCTCCAGCAATGCGTCTATGGCATCGCCGAAAAGCAGCCCGAAGATGGCGGCAGGCACAAAGGCCACCAGCAACCGCCAGTAGAAATCCCAGCTGCGCACGAAACGTTTCCAGTACAGCACCACCACCGAAAGGATGGCGCCGAATTGGATGTTCACCATGAAGGCCTTGGTGAATTCGGTGGGCTGCAGGCCGAGCAGGGCCTGCACGATCACCATGTGGCCCGTGCTGGAGATCGGCAGGAACTCGGTGAGCCCCTCCACGATGGCAATAACAATGGCTTCAAGAACGGTCATGCACGATGGCGGGGCTCCGGCAGGTTACTCCTGCGGGCGGGGCTTGCGCATAATGGCGTACACGATGAACACATAGCCGATCAGGCAGGTGATGGGCGCCACGGTGATGCGCCGCGCGCTGAACAATGCCTTTTCATCGAATACCTCAGGGTCGCCACTGCCCCCGCCGCTCATGAGCAGGAAGCCAAGGATGACGATCCCGATGCCGATGGCCAGCAGTTTGTAGTTCAGCGGTTCGAACGCCAGTTCGTCCTGGGTGTTGTTGGCCATGGGTCAGGTCCAATTGATGTCGTCGGTGTTCATGCGAAGATAGCGGCCCACCGCAATGGCCGTTGAAAGCAAGCTGATCAGCAGGCCCAGCATCACGATGCCGCCCAGCAAATACGCCAATGCCAAGGGGTGCACCAGGCTGGCCAGGTCGGGCTGCCAATGCACCAGCATGCGGATGCTGCCCACCAGCAGGCCGATGGCCAGCACGGAGGAGACCACGCCCTGCCAAAGGCTGTTGCCCAGGAAGGGCCGCTTGATGAACCACCCGGTGGCGCCCACCAGGTACATGGTGCGGATGAGGAAGCGCTTGCTGTAAATGGCCAAGCGGATGGTGTTGTTGATGAGGGCAACCGCGATCACCAGCAGCAGCAGGCTGAAGCCGAGCATGATCCAGCGCAGCTTGCCCATGTTGGCATCGATGTTCTCCACCACCACGGGGTTGTACTTCACCTCGTGCACGTTGGCGTCCTGCCGCAGATGCTCGGCCACCCATTTCAGGCTGTCGGGCGCTGCGTACTCCTCTTTCATCCGCAGCTCGATCGAGGGCAGCAGCGGGTTCTCGCCCAGTACGCCCAGGAAATCCTCGCCCATGTCCTCCTTCAATTGCTCGGCGGCCTCATCGGCCGTTACGTAGCGCGTCTCCCGTGTGAAAGGCTCCGCCTCCAATTGTTTCCGGAACTTCATCACGTCCACTTCCTTCAGGTCGCGCTTCAGGTACACGTCCACCTTCACGTTCTCCTTGAAATGGCGCTCCAGTTCGCGTGCATTCAGCAGCATGAAACCCAGTACGCCCAGCATGAACAGCACCAGCGTTATGCCCGTGATGGTGCCCAGGTTGCTGCTGCGGGTGTACCTGCGTATGCGCCTGCCTCTGCCCATTGCCGATCGGCCGATAGGGCGGCGAAGTTATTCGCAGCCGGTGAAACGGTTTTCCGTATGCACGGGCCACGTGCCGCAAAGGCTGGCCGCAACGGCTAAATTCGCCGACCATTCACCGAAGATGGCATACGACCACGGCACCATTGAGCCGAAATGGCAACGGATCTGGCGCGAGCGGAGGACATTCCGGGCGGAGACCGGCACCAGCAAGCCGAAGTATTACGTGCTCGACATGTTCCCCTACCCCAGCGGGGCCGGCCTGCACGTGGGCCATCCCTTGGGCTACATCGCCAGCGACATTGTGGCCAGGCACAAGCGCCACAGCGGGTACAACGTGCTGCACCCCATGGGCTACGACAGCTTCGGGCTCCCGGCCGAGCAGTACGCCATACAAACCGGCCAACACCCGGCGAAGACCACCGAGGAGAACGCGGCCCGGTACCGCGAGCAGTTGGACCGCATCGGCTTCAGCTTCGATTGGGACCGCGAAGTGCGCACCAGCGATCCCGGCTTTTACAAGTGGACGCAATGGATCTTCATCCAGCTCTTCAACAGCTGGTACGATCCGCGCGCGGACAAGGCCCGCCCCATCAGTGAGTTGACGGAGCGCTTCGCGAAGCAGGGCTGCCGTGGGCAGGACGCCAGCGTGCTCACCGGCGATGTGGAGGACTACATCGGCGAGTTCAGCGCGGAGGAATGGAACGCATTTGACGAGCGCACCAAACAGATGGTGCTGCAGCGCTTCAGGCTGGCCTACCTGAGCGATGCCTGGGTGAACTGGTGCCCCGCACTGGGCACCGTGCTCGCCAACGACGAGGTGAAGGACGGTGTGAGCGAGCGCGGCGGGCACCCTGTGGAACGCAAACGCATGCCGCAATGGAGCCTGCGGATCACTGCATATGCACAACGCCTGCTGGACGGGCTGGAGCAGCTCGATTGGCCTGCTTCGCTGAAGGAGGCCCAACGCAACTGGATCGGGAGAAGCACGGGAGCGAGCGTCCAGTTCGCCATGCCGGGGGATGAGGCCATTGAGGTTTTTACCACCCGCCCCGATACGCTCTTCGGCGTGTCCTTCCTCACGTTGGCACCGGAGCATCCGCTGGTGGCCAAGCTCACCACGCCCGAGCGCCGCAGCGAGGTGGAGGCATACGTGAAAGCCTCCATCAACCGCAGCGAGCGCGAGCGGCAGGCCGATGTGCAGCACATCACCGGGGTATTCACCGGCAGCTATGCCAAGCATCCTTTCACCGGGCAGGACATCCCGGTGTGGGTGGGCGATTACGTGTTGGCCGGCTACGGTACCGGGGCCGTAATGGCCGTGCCCGGCGGCGACCAGCGCGACTGGCGCTTCGCGAGGCATTTCGGGTTGCCCATTATTGCGGTTACCGAAGGCGCGGAGGTGGAAAAAGCCGCCGACGACAGCAAGGATGGCGTGATCAGCAGCGAAGGCTTCCTGAAAGGCCTGCGCGTGCCCGAGGCCATTGACCGCGCGATCGCGGAACTGGAGCGAACCGGCATGGGGCAGGGCAAGGTGAATTACCGCCTGCGCGATGCCGCATTCGGAAGGCAGCGCTATTGGGGCGAACCCATACCGATCTACTACAAGGACGATATACCGCATCCGTTGCCGGAAAGCGAGCTGCCATTGGTGTTGCCGGATGTGGACAAATTCCTGCCCACCGAAACCGGTGAACCACCCTTGGCCCGCGCGAAGAACTGGACCTACGAAGGCCACCCGTTGGAAACCACCACCATGCCCGGCTGGGCCGGCAGCAGCTGGTATTTCCTGCGCTACATGGACCCGCACAACACGGAACGCTTCGCCAGCAAGCAGGCCATTGACTATTGGGGGCAAGTGGACCTGTACATCGGCGGCAGCGAGCACAGCACCGGCCACCTGCTCTACTTCCGCTTCTGGACCAAATTCCTGTACGACCTCGGCCTGGTCCCGTTTGATGAACCAGCGAAAAAGCTGGTGAACCAAGGAATGATCCAAGGGATAAGCATGATGGTGCGCGTGATCGCGGAACATGCAGATGGCAAGGAGCATTACCGGATGATCGACCACAGCGATGAGCAACCGGGAAGCTTTGAGCGCAACTACCTGATCCACCACGTAGTCATGCGTGAGGGGAAGTATTACGTGGATGAGGAAGGCGCAGCATCTACCCGCCAGGAGCCGACATTCCGCGATTTCCACTTGGCCAGCCCCACTGTTGAGGTTAAACCCATGGTGGAGAAAATGTCCAAGTCCAAGTTCAACGTGGTGAACCCGGACGAGATCATAGCGAAATACGGTGCCGACACCCTGCGCCTGTACGAGATGTTCCTGGGTCCGCTGGAGCAGAGCAAACCTTGGGACACGCACGGCATAGAAGGCACGTACCGTTTCCTGAAAAAGTTCTGGAACCTGTTCCACGACCGCGACGGGAACTTTGCAGCGAACAGCGAAGCAGGGCCCACGCCCGCGGAACTGAAAGTGCTGCACGGCACATTGAAAAAGGTGACCGAGGACATCGGGAAGATGAGCTTCAACACCGCCGTTTCGCAGTTCATGATCGCTGTGAACGAACTGCAGTCCTTGAAATGCGACAAATTGGCGATCCTTCGCCCGTTGACAATCGCCCTGGCCCCATTTGCGCCCCATATCGCGGAAGAACTGTGGAGCCGCATGGGCCATGCAGAAAGCATCGCCACGGCCCCTTGGCCGCAATGGGAGGCCAAATACCTGGAGGAGGACAGCTTCACCTACCCCGTGAGCTTCAACGGCAAGGTGCGCGTACAGCTCGCATTGCCCTTGGCCCTTGGGCCCAAAGAGCTGGAAGAGGCCGTAATGGCCAACACCGAGGTGCAGCAACGGCTTGAAGGCAAAACACCGAAAAAGGTGATCGTGGTGCCCAAGCGGATCGTCAATATCGTGGTGTAGGCGCAAACGCGCAGCACCAGCCCCAAGCGTGCCGCATACCGATCGGCACCGCTTTTGCGTATAGGTTGCGGCAATGTCAACCCGACCGATCATAACCACCTTGGCCGCTGGCCTTTTCTCCTTGGGTTTCGCCCAAGGCGACTCGGGCAAACCCGCGCCCGCAGGGGAAGTATTCCCGCTGCGGACCTTGGAGCATAACGCCTTCCAGCCGGGCGAACGGCTGACCTATGTGCTGCACTACGGCTGGCTGAACGCCGGTGTGGCCACGCTGGAGCTGAAGGAATCGAACAAGGACATCGGTGGGCGCAAGGTGCTGCACGCCGTGGGACGTGGCGAAAGCACCGGTGCGTTCAAGGCCTTTTACAAGGTGGACGACCTGTACGAAACCTACTTCGACCGCAGCGGCGTGTTCCCCTACATGTTCATCCGCCGGGTGGAT
>JBIQMI010000196.1:0-6259 GCA_044463585.1 Cryomorphaceae bacterium | reverse complement strand
GCCATCAGCTGAGCGTGGACATCACCACGTGGCGACTGGGCGGCGAGGCTGGTGCTTCGGGGTTCACGGCCATGGCCATCGCGGTCAATAACACGAATATGCGCGATGCCTTGAACTTCTTTAAGTACCTCTCGTCCGCCCACTACGCGGGAGCGGAACCGGTGAACGCCCAAGCATGGGTGGAGGCGAACTTCGATGCTGACAGCGCTGCCATCGACATCGGCGAAGGCCACTTTCTACTGAGGGCCACCACGCCCGGCAGCCGCATTCTGATGTTGCACCGCAGAACCAACGCTCCGGCACCCTGAGGGAAGTTGAAATTCCCCAAGCAGAAGGCCCGCCACATGGCGGGCCTTCTGCATTTGAGGTAATCCGTTCCTGTAAATGCCGGTGGTTGCCGGGGAACTTCGTTTGTCGTTTGAACCCCCTGCTCCAGTGCGGTAGGATCGCATAAAATCTAATCATATGCCCTCTTACTCCAGCCGCCTCCGCAACTTCGTCTTCGCCCTCGTGCTTGCACTTGGCCTCCTGCTTACACCTCCGCCTCCACCACCGGCACCAGCGGCGGTTCCGCCCAGTCCCACTGAGGTGCGGCCCCGTTGTCAATGATCACGCAACGGTAGGTCTGTCGGTAGAAGTAGCAGAAGGGCGGGGCCTCGGCCCGCGCCAGCTCCGTGCGGCCCAGCGGCATGAAGTGCGTGCCCTGGGCACCGTGCAGCGCGGCGTGGAGCAGCCGCAACAGTGTGACGAACTCCATGGCGCGGCGCTGGCCCATGCTTCGGTCGTCGGTGTCCTGTACCGTCTCATGGAGCAGGTACACCCCGATGTCCATGGTGAGCTGCTGCACCTGGTCGCCCAGGTCCAGCACCTCTCCTGCGCGGAACTCCAGGAACACGGCAGGGGCGCGGAACGGTGTCCAATTGCCATCGCCGCCGATGAACTGTTCCTGCCCGTAGTACAGGTCCACGTGCTTGATGGCGGGCACCTTGGCGCGGATAAGCGCTGCCAGCTCCTTGTAGGCTTCGCCCCAGTCCTGGGTAGCTGCGTCCAGGTTCTCATTGGCCGGGAGGTAGGGTACTTCGATGGGCATGGTCAGCGGTTTGCGGCCTCGGCGATGGTGCGGAGGATTGTTTGTCGCATGGTCTGGCGCAGTACGAAACTGTCGCCCATGAACTGGCGGCGCGGGATCGTGGTGTTCATGCGGCGGCTGAACGCGGCCACATGGGCAGGCTTCACCTTTTCGCGCTTGCCGTGCTTGTTCTTTCGCATGAAACCGCGCCTGTCGAAGGCGCGAACGCCCACGGTCCTGCTGATGGTGCCACCCTCGTTGTGTATTTGGGCATACGGCACGTGCGGCCCTCCGGCGATCACTTGGATATTGTCCCAAGTGTACCGCACCAACCGTACGCTGTTGCGGAGCAGGCCGTGATTGAAAAGGACGGTATGCGGCCTTGCCTTGCCGCTCTTTGAGACCGGGGGCCTTGCGCGCGGCTTCCACTTCACCAGGGCGCGGTCTGTGAAGCCGCCCTTCTTGAAGCTGTCGCGGAAATGGTTCTCCGCGTCCTGACCAATGCGTTTGGGCAGCTCCCTCTCAATCTTGGCCCCGAGGCTCTTCAGGCGGTCGTTGAGGTTCTTGACACCGTAAACTGGCATTTTGCTTACTTTTGCATCGAGCACTCGGTGTCCCGACAGGGGGGTCCGGCCATTGCCGGACGGACCTTGTCATCGGTCATCGGGTGTTTCGTTTTACGAGCAGTCCACTTCGGTGTGCCGGTTCCGACTTCGCATTCATCTCGAACCAGGTCACCACGTTCATGCTGTGGCTCCCATCTTGGTTCAGTTCGGCAAACGTCTTTACCACCATCGTCTTATTGCCCTCGTAGAAGCGGATGAATTTGTATCCGGCTTTTCCGGGAACGCCGTCCATATTCTCATCCAACCAGACTTCATCCGGAGTGGCCAGTACATCTCCCACAAGATGGACGGTCTGATGTCGCTGGTCATCCTTGTACTTCTTCACCCTTTGGTCCGTATGGCTGTCATAATTGGAGCGACTGAGTGTCCATTGTCGGCCGATGTAGTCATGGAATGAACGGGTGTCCTTTCCTAAGAATACCTCCTTCCCGGCCTGTTGAACGCTTGTTCCGCTATGGGGCGGCGCCTGTGGAAGAGGCCGAGAATTGATAGCGGTCAAGGTCTGGTCCTTCGCTTCTTTGCCATAGCTGGCGTTCACGCCAAGGCTTGGGTCCTCCAGCAATGGAAGGCCGGCACGTTTGCGCGACCTGTTGGCTTCCCTTATTTGTGTGCGGTAGGCGGAGGATTCATCGAACACTTCAGCGAGCTGTGCCCTGTTGATCGCGAAGCCAGCACTCTTCATTCTTCCCAACTCCGCGGCACCCAGGAATGCCACAGGCTCGTAGGCGTTCCTTTCGAGCACATCGCGGCCATCGTCGGTCGGGCGGACGCTACACCTGCACCGCCATCCATTAGGTGGATAGATGGTTTTCCATATCTCATCGTCGTGATGGAAAACGCGATTGTTCAGGTCGGCATGTGCTGGCCGCACCCTGGCATCCTCCATGGTCTCATAGCGCCAGTAGGGCAGCGCGTCCACGCGGTCCTTCATGCTGTAGTAGCGGCTGGCCTGCATGCCGCTGTTCACGGCGTTTGCGTATTCCGTTTCGCGCCACCGGTTGAACTGGCCGAACTTGCCGCTTTCCTTCACGCGCTGCTTGAAGTCCGCGAACCCCTTCGAGGTCCGTGCGATCTCGTTGATCTCCAAGGACAGGGCACGTGCTTTCAGGCCGGAGAAGCGGTACACGTTGGCCTCCATCACCGTATAGGCCACGGTAGCTGCCGCATCAGGGTCCACCGGCTTAGCGCCCTCCCAGGCTTTCCCGAACGCAGGCACAAGCGTGTCCGCCGTATGACTGAAGTAGTGCTGGCTGAACAGGCCTCCGCTGGCTTCGATCTCGCGCAGTACCTGGTCCGCATCTTCCTCGCTCAGCGGGGCAAGCCCGGCCTCTGCGGTAATGTCCAGCATACGCCCACCGCCGCATACTCCGCACGTGGCCACCTCGTCGCGTGGCCAGCTTCCGTCCGCTTCCACCGCACTTGCTCGGTACCCAATGGGCCGCTTGCTGCGGAACGCACTGGCCGTGCCGCCGCCGTCCTCCTCATCGTCTTCGGTCCCTTCCTCCTCCACCGGCTTGGGCCTACCACCGCCCTGCCTGCCGCCCCCATCCGGTACGGGCCCGTCGCCGCCCAGCTCGCCGGGCATGCGCCGTGCCCCCAGGATCTTGATGCCGGTGCGCTCCTCCACGTGCTGCGGGTCGATGTCGAACACCATGCCCAGCTTGCTCACCGCGTCCACCAGCTCTGTTGGGCTCATGTCCTGGAGCGCGTCCCACTCGAAGCGTACACCCGCGAACGGGTAGCCGAGGTTGGTGAGGCGCGGCAGCAGCTCGTTGTTGATCACGTAGCTCACGCTGGCCTTGTCGGCCTGGTGGCGGTCCTCGGCCACGCCTTGCAGCACCTTCATGCTGCCGTAGGTGCCGCTCGCATCCTTGTTGTCGCTGGTGCCGTCCTGCCCCAGTATGCGCTTGCTGATCTCGCTGTTCATCCGCGCTATAAGCTCATCGAATACCTTGTGGGCATCGGTACCGGGCGTGGGCATGATCTGGATCTCCTCATCGCCCTCGATCACGCCGTAGGCGCTGCTCAGCATGTTTTGCATCATGGTCTCGAGCTGCTTGAAGCGCCGTGCGTCGCGGCTGGTCGTCTTCACCCAGCGGGGCGGAATTCCGTACTTATGGACGTAGTCGCTCCAGGAGCCGACCGCGTACTTCTTGACAATGGCCACCGGGGCGACATCGCACAGAAGGCCAAGGTCCTCGGCGCGGCCCACTTCGATAAGGTAGGCGTTGAGGGGCGCTTCGCGGAAATTGTAACCGGTATCCTCGCCCTGGCGGCGCACCACCACGCCGCTCCAGGGCAGCACGTTTCGCGGGTCAATGCGGTTCACGTCCTTCAGCTCGCCCGGCCTGGCCAGTTGCCCCAGCTCTATGAGCGTGTGGCCACGGAATGCGGCCTCGGCCACGTAGCGCAGGAAGTCCTCGAACCACTGTTGGTGCAGCAGCGGCAGCAGGTCGGGCCGGGCCTCCCCGTTCCTGACCAGGCGGAAGCGGCTACGCTGTACGCGCAGCACCCGGCTTTCCATGGCGCTGGTTAGGTGACTGTCCACAAGGATGCTGTCGTACAGGTCCAGCAGCTTGGTACGGTCGGGCCGGTGCACGTTGGTGGCCATGTTGCGGGCCACTTGCCAGTCGGCCATGTCCACGCTGCGGTGGGGCATTACCCAGCGCTCCAGGTCGGGCATGCGCTCGCTCTGCTGCTGGGCGGGTTGCAGCGGGCTGAACGCGGCCCGCAGGCGCTGCATGAGGTTCGGTCTAAGTGGCTCCATGGTGATGAGGGAAATGGGCGTGCGGCGGAATCTGCGATTTGCGGGCCTCAAATGGCCGGAGTGGTGGATAGGTACCTGAAAAGATTTTGACCGGGAAGTTCAATGCGCTTAAATGGGTTCTCGGGGCTGTTTGGTCCGGGGGAATTAGAAGTAGTGGCCCTTGATCTGCTGGCCGCCCCCGAAACGCGCCGATCCGGCGTTGTCCTCCTCGGGTTCGGCCGGGGGGAAGTCCGGGGCCTCCTTGCCAGCGGCAACGCGGTCCAACCAGGCCAGGGTTTCGTCGTGGTCCTCCTTCACCACTTCGGGCACCTTGCGCGGGTTGATCCGGCGGTAGAGCAGGTACACCATCACGTTCAGCACGTGCAGTACCAGCAGCGCATGGCGTTGCCCGCCTGTGGCCTGTAGCATGGCGGCCACGTTGTAGCGCTGGGCCAGTGCACTTTTCACCTTGGCGATCGCCATGCTCTCGCAACTGAGCATCACCGTCTCGCTGGCGTTGAGCGCGTCCTGGTAGGCTTGGTACGCCTCCGCGTCGCTGGGGTCCGGCGGCTCCACGCCGGTGTCGCGGTCGGTGATGTCGTGCAAGTGCTCGTCGCGGATGCGGCTGCGCACGTCACTTTCGGTGAGGAAGGTGTAAGCTGTGGCCATGTTACCAGGTGTTGCGGGGACGTTGCATAGGGGCAAAGTGCGGGTCGCGCCAGTTGCGGCTTACGGCCTCGTGGCTCAGTACGCTAATGGCCTGTTCGTCCGCATCGGGTGCGTCGTCGTGCGTGCTGTAGCCGGGTTCGATGCCTTTGAGCTGGGCCAGGGCCACTTGGGTGTCGCTGTCGCCCTTCAGCCTCTCGCTGTACCACACCCTGCCGTTCTGGTAATAGGGGTGCAGGGTGAGTATGCGGTCGTACTTATTGGCCTTGCCGCGTTCCGCCCGGCGGATGAGCAGCTCGTGCCCCTCTGCCTTGCACACATCGGCCAAGGTGCGCTCCAGCTCGTCGTTCCAAAACTGACTCTCGTACTGCCAGCGCACCACTACGCTGCCGGGCAGTGCCTTGTCGTAATCCACCATCCAGCGCACCGCTGCTGCCATCTTGGTCTGCTTGCAGAAGGTGGCCAGCAGCCAGAAGCGGTTGTCCAGGTCGAGCCCCCACACGCGCACGGCGTTGTGGTCAGCGGTGCACGTGCCCGCGTACGCGACATCCCAATGGCCTACGATGCTCACGAAGTGGTCTATGCGTGGCGGCTTGCCCCAGTTGAAGAGGTCGTCAGTGAAAATGCTGCCTTCCACGTGCGGCTCGTGCAGGTATTCCGCGCGGATGGCGAGGCTGCCGTTCTTTCGCTCCAGCTCGCGCCAATACTCGGCGGTGTACTTCTCCGGCCAAGCCGGTTCGTACGTGGCGGGGTCGTATGCCTTCACCTCGTGGCAATGCCAGTCCTTGTGGCGCTCCAGCAGGCGGGTCTGCATCATGTCCGGCGCGAACCGGTTGTTGGCGATGATGAGGCGCTGCACGGGGCCATCCATGGTCCCCAGCACGTCGGTCTCCACCCAGCGCACCATTTCGTCCAGGCGCTTTGGGTTTTTGCAGAGTTGGCGGGTCTCGCAATCGTCCAGCACGATGTACGTTGGTCGCAGTGCGCGCTTGCGCAGGCCGCGAACGCTTTGGCCCATGCCCAGGGCCACGCCGGTGAAGCCGCCCTTGGTGGTGAACTCGCCATCCTGCCAGCTCCCCGCCATTTGTTGGTCCCCGAAGTCGTGTATGAGCCTTGGATTGGCCTCGAACTCGGCTTGGATGTCGCTTAAAA
>JBIQMI010000195.1:0-6296 GCA_044463585.1 Cryomorphaceae bacterium | reverse complement strand
GCCATGATGTAGTCCTTCATGCCGAAATAGCCCTTGGCATAATAGTAGCTCACCTGCTCGTACAGGGTGTCGCCCCGGGTAAGGCTGAGCA
Organism: Cryomorphaceae bacterium; assembly: GCA_044463585.1. Lineage (GTDB taxonomy): Bacteria > Bacteroidota > Bacteroidia > Flavobacteriales_F > PHOS-HE28 > PHOS-HE28. The sequence goes on along the minus strand of JBIQMI010000195.1, from coordinate 6,205 downwards.
ATTCTTCCAGCAAGGGCATGGCCCGGTCGTAATCGGGCTTTTCCATGTACTGCACCGCCATGCGGTACTTGTACTGCACATCGGTGCTTTTCACCGCCTTGCTGAACTCGCTGCAGGAAGCGAAGAGCAAGGCCGCCAACACGGCACAATAGGTAAGGATGCGCATGGAGGGCGGCAAAGGTAACGAGCGCAGCATGTACGTACGACAGCATGAACGCCGTGCGCAACCTTACCTTCGCGGCCGGGTTATCCCCTATTCAACATGAACGACATTTTTGACAAGATCCGAAAGGATGCCGGTCCCATTGGCCGCCACGCCAAGGCTTCCCACGGTTATTTCTCCTTCCCCAAGTTGGAGGGCGAACTCGGGGCGCACATGACCTTCCGCGGCAAGGAGGTATTGGTATGGAGCCTGAACAATTACCTCGGCCTGGCCAACCACCCCGAGGTGCGCAAGGTGGATGCCCAGGCAGCCGCCGACTGGGGCTTGGCCTACCCCATGGGCGCGCGCATGATGAGCGGGCAGACCAAGTACCATGAGCAACTGGAGGACCAGCTCAGCGACTTCATGGGCAAGGAGGACACCTTCCTGCTGAACTACGGCTACCAAGGCTGTATGAGCACCATTGACGCGCTGCTTACCCGGCACGATGTGCTGGTGTTCGACAGCGAATGCCACGCCTGCATGATGGACGGTGCGCGCCTGCATGCCGGAAAGCGGTTCCGCTTCCAGCACAACGACATGGAGAGCTTTGACAAGCAGCTGGAGCACGCCCGCAAAGTGGTTGAACAGACCGGTGGCGGCATACTGGTGATGACCGAGGGCGTTTTCGGCATGGCCGGCGACCAGGGCAAGCTGCGCGAGATCGTTGAGCGCAAGGCCAAGTACAACTTCCGCCTGTTGGTGGACGATGCGCACGGATTCGGGCAGATGGGCCGCGACGGACGCGGCACCGGGGACGAACAGGGCGTACAGGACCAGATCGACATCTACTTCGGCACCTTCGCGAAGAGCATGGCCAGCATCGGTGCGTTCATCAGCGGCCCGGAGGATGTGATCATGTACCTGCGGTACAACATGCGCAGCCAAACCTTTGCCAAAAGCCTGCCCATGCCCATTGTGATCGGCGCCATGAAACGCCTGGAAATGATGCGCACCATGCCGGAGCTGAAGGAAAAGCTGTGGACCATCACCCACGCGCTGCAAAACGGCTTGAAGGAAGCAGGCCTGGACATCGGCGTGACCAACAGCTGTGTTACGCCCGTGTACATGAAGGGGAATATCCCCGAGGCCACCAACGTGGTATTGGACCTGCGCGAAAACCACGGCATCTTCTGCAGCATCGTGGTGTACCCTGTGATACCGAAGGGCGAGATCCTGCTGCGGCTCATTCCCACGGCCACGCACTCCTTGGAGGACGTGAAGCGCACAGTGGAGAGCTTTAAACAGGTGAAGGCAAAATTGGCCGCAGGCGATTACAAGGCCGAGACCATCGCCAACGTGTGAGCCAACCAATGCATGAACGGAAAAAGCCCGGGGAGCCGGGCTTTTTTCGTGGCGGGCGAATTATTTGAAGGACAGGCGGCCGAGGCTGTAACGCCCGCTGCCCACGAAGAAGATGACCACGAAGGCCATCATGTACACGAAAGGCAGTTCCTGCTTTGCAAAGGGCTGGTCGCCGTTGGCCATGAACGCGGCCACCGCCATGCCAATGATCAAGGGGATCGTGGCCAAGCGCGTCCAGATCCCGAGCAAAACCAGTATGGCACAAACCACCTCGGCCAGCAAGATCAGCACAAGGCTGATCATGGAACCCACGCCGAATGGATCGTAGAAGGTGCCTGACAGGTCCGTGAATTTCATCAGCTTCACGAAGCCGTGGTTCCAGAACATGGTACCGGCGGCGGTGAGCCTGAGCAGGAGCGCACCGAAGTCGAACGAGATCTCATCTGAGTTGAGCAGCATGCCTGTGTGGGTAGGACGCGCAAAAGTATTGGCGGCAGCAACAATTCATCCTTCGGCCCAGACCTAAGCGCGCGCCAGGGTCATGTTGGGAACACATGCCCGATTGTTCGAACAAAGCGGATCCCCCGATTGTCTGCCTGTGCATCTTTGTACCCAACAAAAAACACTTTGACCATGATCCAGCGCTTCAGCACGACTTGCTTGCTAGCAGCGTGCCTCTGTGTGCCGTTCACCTCCAATGCCCAATTCGAGCAAGGCGACAATTTGCTTGGCGTGGGTGTGGGTATCGGTGGACACTATGGTATCGGATTTTCCGGTACCGGTGTTTCCCAAACACCTGCCATAGCACTCCATTTTGACCATGGCATGGGAGACCTTGGACCGGGCACATGGGGCCTTGGCGGCTTCATTGGGTACAAAGGCTTCAAGTACACCTACGACAACAGGTTTTCCTCGAACAATTACATAACGAGCTATAAGTGGTCATACACCGTGATCGGCGCTAGGGGAACCTGGCACTACAACGAATGGCATGGGGACAACCGATTGGACACCTACGGCGGCCTGATGCTTGCCTACCGTATTTCGTCGTTCAAGGATGAGACCAATTACCCCTCCGGCGCGGTCAGGTTCAATGCCGGCAGCTACAGCGGTGTTAGTCTCACCGGGTTGCTTGGTGCACGGTACTTCTTCACGGAAAATATCGGGGCGTACATGGAAGTGGGCTTCGGTGTATCGGTACTGCAACTCGGTCTTGCGGCAAGACTCTGACCCAACTGTGTTCACATCGGAAAGCGTCCTCAAAAGGGGCGCTTTCTTTTTTCATGTTGAAATACCGACCGGCTTACCTTCGCCGCCCCTCCGCACTGCCGCTTGTAGGGCAGGCTGGACCACAGATGAAAATAAAAGTCACCCTTCCGGACGGCAGTGTCCGGGAATACGAAAAAGGCACAACGGCGCTTGATGTGGCCCGCAGCATAAGCGAAGGCCTGGCGCGCAATGTGCTTTCCGCCAAGGTGAACGGCGAGGTGCGCGATGCCAACAGGCCCCTGCCCGATGACTGCGCCCTGCAATTGCTCACCTGGAACGATCCCGAGGGCAAGGCCACCCTGTGGCACAGCAGTGCGCACCTGATGGCCGAGGCCATAGAAGCACTATACCCCGGCACCAAATTCGGGATCGGGCCGCCCATTGAGAACGGCTTTTACTACGACATCGATCTGGGCGACCGGGTGATCGGCGACGGCGACTTTGCGGCCATTGAGGCGAAGATGAAGGAGCTCGCCGGCAAGAAGGAAACATTCGTGCGCCGCGAAGTGCCCAAGCAGGAAGCAATCGCCTACTTCACTGAAAAAGGCGATGAGTACAAGCTGGAACTGATCGATGGTCTGGAGGACGGCACCATCTCCTTCTACACGCAAGGCAACTTCACCGACCTGTGCCGTGGCCCCCACTTGCCCGATACGGCGCCGATCAAGGCCATAAAGGTGATGAGCGTGGCCGGGGCTTATTGGCGTGGCGATGAAACGCGCAAGCAGCTCACACGGCTGTACGGCATCACGTTCCCCAAGCAAAAAGAACTGGACGAGTACCTGGTGCTTTTGGAAGAAGCCAAAAAGCGGGACCACCGCAAATTGGGCCGCGAGCTGGACCTGTTCACCTTCAGCGATAAGGTGGGCGCCGGCCTGCCGCTATGGTTGCCCAAGGGCGCCGCGCTGCGCGAACGCTTGGCCAACTTCCTGAAGGAAGCCCAGGAGAAAAGCGGGTACGAGGCGGTGATCACGCCGCACATCGCGCACAAAGCGCTGTACGTCACCAGCGGCCACTACGAGAAATACGGGAAGGACTCATTCCAGCCCATTCGCACGCCGGACCCGAACGAGGAGTTCTTCCTGAAGCCGATGAACTGCCCGCACCACTGCGAAATATTCAAGAGCAGGCCGCACAGCTACAAGGACCTGCCGGTGCGCTACGCCGAGTTCGGCACGGTGTACCGGTACGAGCAAAGCGGCGAGCTGCACGGCCTAACACGCGTAAGGGGCTTCACGCAGGATGACGCCCACCTCTTCTGCATGCCCGGCCAGGTGAAGGACGAGTTCAAGAAGGTGATCGACCTTGTGCTGCTGGTGTTCCGCGCATTGAACTTCACGCAATACGAGGCACAGATCAGCCTGCGCGACAAAGAGGACCGCAGCAAGTACATCGGCAGCGATGAGAATTGGGAAAGGGCCGAACGGGACATCATGGAGGCGGCCGCGGAAAAAGGACTGAAAACAATAGTGGAGTACGGCGAGGCGGCGTTCTACGGCCCGAAGCTGGACTTCATGGTGAAGGATGCCTTGGGCCGCCGCTGGCAACTGGGCACCATACAGGTGGACTACAACCTGCCGGAGCGTTTCGAGCTTGAATACGTGGGTGCCGACAACCAAAAGCACCGGCCCGTAATGATCCACCGCGCACCTTTTGGCTCCATGGAGCGTTTTGTCGCCGTACTGATCGAGCACACCGGCGGGCGCTTCCCCCTTTGGCTGGCGCCGGAACAGGCCGTGATCCTGCCGATCAGTGAAAAATTCAACGAAGCAGCAAAAGAGGTATCGAAATTGCTGAAAGATCACGATATTCGCACCGTTATTGACGAGCGCAACGAAAAGATAGGTCGCAAGATCCGCGACGCGGAAATGGCCAAGACGCCGTTCATGCTTGTCATTGGCGAAAAAGAAGCCGGTTCAGGCACCGTATCCGTACGCGAACATGGCCAAGGCGACCTTGGCAGCATGTCCCCATTGCAATTCAAGGCCATGGTGGAGGAGCGTATCGCTGCGCTGCTGCCCGGCGTAGAGCAACATCCATAAAACGAACGAACAGCAAGTTTGGCACAACGTCCCCCCTTCCGTCCTTTGGGCCCACGCCCTCCCCGCCCCGGTGGCCGCCAGCGCGGCCGCGTAGTGCGCGAGGATCCCCACCGCATCAATGATCGCATCTATGGCGTGCCCGAGGTACGCTTGGTGGGCGAGGACATTGAGCAAGGCATCTACCCCATTGAACAGGCGCTGCGCATGGCCCAGGAACGCCAGCTCGACCTGGTGGAGATCAGCGCAACGGCCAACCCGCCGGTGTGCCGGATCATCGATTACAAGAAGTTCCTTTACGACCTAAAGAAGAAGCAGAAGGAGATCAAGGCGAAGCAGGCCGTGATCGAGATGAAGGAGATCCGCTTCGGCCCGAACACGGACGAACACGATTTCAAATTCAAGCTCAAGCACGCGCGCCGTTTCCTTGAGGAAGGGCACAAGGTGAAGGCCTTCGTTTTCTTCAAGGGCCGTACCATCGTGTTCAAGGAGCGGGGCGAGATCTTGCTACTGAAGTTCGCGCAGGAGCTGGAGGATGTTGGCGTTGTGGAGAACATGCCGAAGCTCGAGGGCAAGCGCATGATGATGTACTTGATCCCGAAGAAAAAGAAGTGATCCCGCCGGATTTCCGCCTGTGCCCCACTAAAAATCCGGGGCATGGTTCCAGATTGGCGGAAAATTGCGAAATTCGCGCCCCCGAACGTTCGAACAACTACAGAGGCATGCCCAAGATGAAGACCAAGTCCGGTGCCAAGAAGCGCTTCGCGCTTACGGGTACCGGCAAGGTGAAGCGCAAGCACGCGTTCCACAACCACATCCTTACCAAGAAGCACAAGAAGCGCAAGCGGAACCTGCAGAAAACAACGCTGATCGCCAGCGTTGACGAGAAAGGGATCCTCGCGCTGCTGAAGTAAGACCGTTTCCCGCCGGGTAACAGGCGGGGTTAACCAGGGCGCACAGCACCAAAGAGCCGAACAAGGCCGCTTGCGTCCAAAAACAAGAACAGAATGCCACGCGCAAAGAACAAAGTCGCCAGCCATAAGCGGCGCAAAAAGATCATAGCCCAGGCCAAAGGATACTTTGGCCGCAGGAAGAACGTGTACACCGTGGCCAAGAACGCGGTGGAAAAAGGCTACAGCCACGCCTACATCGGGCGCAAGCTCAAGAAGCGCGATTTCCGCGCGCTTTGGATCCAGCGTATCAATGCCGCCACACGCATGAACGGCATGTCGTACAGCGTGTTCATGAACAAGCTGAAGCAGGCCAACATCAACCTCGACCGCAAGGCGCTCGCCGAGATCGCCTTCAATGATGCCGAGGCATTCAAGGCCATTGTGGACCAAGTGAAATAACGATATACCGTTCGGGATTGAAAGGCCACCTGTACAAG
>JBIQMI010000194.1:0-6331 GCA_044463585.1 Cryomorphaceae bacterium | reverse complement strand
CAGGTCCGGCGCGATATCGTGCGCATGGTGCACGGCTGCCAAAGCGGCCACCCCGGCGGCTCGCTGGGCTGCACCGATTACCTGGTGGCGCTCTACTTCGCCGTACTGCGCCACGACCCCGAGCATTTCACCATGGACGGCGTTGGCGAGGACCTCTTCTTCCTCAGCAACGGCCACATCAGCCCGGTGTGGTACAGCGTGCTGGCGCGCAGCGGTTACTTCCCGCTGTCCGAGCTGGCCACTTTCCGGCAGATCAACTCCCGCCTGCAAGGGCACCCCACCACGCATGAGGGGCTGCCCGGCATCCGCGTGGCCAGCGGGTCACTGGGCCAAGGCATGAGCGTGGCGTTGGGTGCTGCATTGGCCAAGAAGCTCAACAACGATCCCCGCCTCATCTTCATCCTGCTCGGCGATGGCGAACTGCAGGAAGGCCAAGTGTGGGAGGCCGCCATGGCCGCCGCCGGCAAGAAGGTGGACAACATCGTGGCCACCATCGATTGGAACGGACGGCAGATCGATGGCGACGTGGATGACGTGATGCCCTTGGGCGACCTGCGCGCCAAATGGGAGGCGTTCGGCTGGGATGTGATGGAGCTGGACGGCAACAACATGGCCGAGGTGCTGAACGGCCTGCTCACCGCCAAGGGCCGCACCGGCAAGGGCAAGCCCGTGATGATCCTCATGCGCACCGAAATGGGCAAGGGCGTGCCGTTCATGGAAGGCAGCCACAAATGGCACGGCATAGCGCCCAGCGACGCACAGTTGGAACAGGCCCTGCAACTGCTGCCCACCACACCCCTCGGCGATTATTGAGCGCGGCGCGGCCGATGAAGATCCGGCACGATTTTCCCCGTTCCTGCGTTCAATCTTCCGCCATGCAATACCTGCATAAGCTTTTCCTCACTGCCCTGTTGCTTATGGCCATGGCAGCGCCGGGCCCGGTTGGCGCGCAGGAGCACGCGAACGACAAGGCCGGGCTCACGCGCATCCTGTTCGTGCTCGATGCCAGCAACAGCATGAACGCCTTCTGGGGCAACGAACCGCGGATCACCGTGGCGCGCCGCGTGCTGCTGGAATCGCTGAAGCCCTTGGAGAACATGCCCAACCTGCAGCTCGCATTGCGCGTGTACGGCCACCAGACCCGCATCGAACCGGGCAAGCAGGACTGCGACGATACCCGCCTCGAAGTGCCCTTCGGCACCGGCAACGCACAGGCCATACGCAACCGCATGAACGAGATCCGCTGCCTGGGCACCACCCCCATCGCACGCTCGCTCGAAAAAGCCGCCGGCGATTTCCCCGACGGCCGGTCGCGAAACGTCATCATCCTCATCACCGACGGCATCGAGGCGTGCGACGAGGACCCCTGCGCCGTAAGCCGCGCCTTGCAGGCAAAGGGCATCATCCTCAAACCGTTCGTCATTGGCATCGGCATCGATGAGGCCAACAAGTACAGCCTGAAATGCGTGGGCAACTACTACGATGCCGGCACGCCCGAAACCTTCGACCGCGTGATGCGCGTGGTGATCGAGCAGGCCCTGCGCACCACCACCACCCAATTGCTGCTGCTTACGGACGACAGCCGGCCGGTGGAAACCGACGTGCCCGTCACCTTTTACGATGAGCGCACCGGTGAAGTGCGCTACGACCTCGTGCACACCATGAACTTGTTGGGCGTGCCGGACACCCTGCACATCGACCCCGTGTACACGTACCGCATCGTGGCCCATACCGTGCCGCCGAGTTCCAAGGGCAACGTTACCATTGAGGCCGGCCGCAACAACGTAGTTGCGCTGATGGCCGGGCAGGGCACGCTGGAGCTGCACACCGAAGGCGCCATCACCGCGGAAATACCCGTGGCCTGCATCGTGCGCCGCCAAGGCGACCCCGCCACCGTGAACGCACAGCCCATGAACACCGCGCAGCTCTATCGCACGGGCACCTACGACCTGGAGGTCCTCACCTTGCCGCGCCTGCACATACCCGATGTGGTGATCAAGCAGGGCGCCACCACGCCCGTGGCCATCCCCCGCAGTGGCACGCTCAACCTGGTGGCCGCAAGGCCGGGCCCCGGCGGCATTTTCGTGAAAAGGGGCAACGAACTGGAATGGGTGGCCGACCTCGACCCGAGGCAACCCCGCAACCAATTCAAGCTGCAGCCCGGCGAATACCGCGTGATCTACCGCCCGGGCGAAGCGCGTGAAACCGCGTTCACCGTGGTGAAGGACTTTACCATCACCGGTGGCCGCGCACTTAACATCGACCTTTGAGCACACCTGAAACGCCGCTTGCGGCCTACCTTTCCCACAGCCATGACAACCTATCCCGTACTCGATGAAAAGGACACCCGCAGCGGCTTCGGCGAAGGCCTGCTGGAGATCGGAAAGGCCGATGAACGCATCGTGGCCCTTTGCGCCGACCTCACCGGCTCGCTGAAAATGGACGCCTTCGCCAAGGAGTTTCCCGATCGCTTCTTCCAAGTCGGCATCGCCGAGGCAAACATGATGGGCATGGCGGCCGGCTTCACCATTGGCGGCAAGATCCCCTACACCGGCACCTTCGCCAACTTCAGCACCGGCCGCGTGTACGACCAGATCCGCCAAAGCATAGCCTACTCGGGCAAGAACGTGAAGATCTGCGCCAGCCACGCGGGCCTTACGCTGGGCGAGGATGGTGCCACGCACCAGATCCTGGAGGACATCGGCATGATGCGCATGCTGCCCGGCATGACAGTGATCGTGCCCTGCGACTTCAACCAGACCAAGCAGGCCACCATGGCCATTGCCGACCATGATGGCCCTGTGTACCTCCGCTTCGGGCGGCCGAAATGGCCCGTGTTCATCCCCGCCGACATGCCGTTCGAGATCGGTAAGGCGCAGGTGCTGATCGAAGGCAACGACGTAAGCATTTTCGCCTGCGGCCACTTGGTGTGGAAAGCGTTGCAGGCCATGGAGGAACTGCAGCAGCAGGGCATCAGCGCCGAGGTGATCAACATCCACACCATCAAGCCGCTGGATGAGGAGGCCGTGCTGGCCTCGGTACGGAAGACCGGATGCGTGGTGACCTGCGAGGAGCACAACCGCCACGGCGGCCTGGGCGATGCCATCGCGCAAGTGCTGGCCAAGCACCTGCCAACACCACAGGAATACGTGGCGGTGGATGACAGCTTCGGCGAAAGCGGCACGCCCGATCAGCTCTTGGCGAAGTACGGAATGGACACGCCGGACGTGGTGCAGGCCGCGCAGCGCGTGATCAAGCGGAAATAGCCTGCATAAGCAACAGTGCCCGCGCACGACAGTGCCTGCGCACCTACTCACATACCACTTTCACTGCGCCTAATCTGTGATCCTTGGCCAGCACCTCCACGTAGTACAGGCCGACTGGCAGGTCCTTGCGCTCCAGCACAATGGAAGGGCCATTCTGCTTCACCCCTGAACGTTGCACCTCTCGGCCCAGCACATCACGCCACACGACTTGGTCCGCTTGCCATAACCCGCCCCCCGGCCCGGTGAACAGCAGCACGGCCTGGTCCGCCATGGGATTCGGCAACACGCCCACGGCTTTGGGCGGGACCACCTCAAGGATGGCCGTGCCCATTAAGGGGTCATCGGTATATCGCTTACAAGGCGAGGGAAGGCCACCTGGAAGCCGGGTGTTTTGCCATTGCCCAGTATAATAACCATGATCATTCCACACTTCATGAGGAAACACCCCCGCACCACGAGGCAAAAGAAATTCAGTGTAAGTCCATGTAAGAGGCAGCTCTGCATAATTGGAGAGGTCTGCCTTCTGGCGGATAAGCAGTGAGCCATACTGCGCAGACAGCACCGGGCCAAAGGACCGGTCATAGCCCTCCGGAGTTGCGGCCATCAGGGCGCCCAGCCTGTCGTAGTACGTCATGGACTGATTGCCGGGATCTCCTATTCGATGATGATGATAGGCCAAGCTGTCCGGATGGGCATGCAGGTCATATTGGAAGATGGTCGGGGTATTCGTGCCATTCTGGTTCACGGTATACATAAAGCGTCCGGTGCGATCAAAATCCACCTCCATCAGCATGGATTTCATCGACTGCATAGGGGTTTCAGCCTGGCGGAAATAGTCCTGCAGGCTCAGGTCAGCCCAATGTTCCACTGCACCGGTGCCCCGATCAAAGTTGAACAGTTCGACCTTGCTCGTATCCACGGAGGTATCGTTCTTCACTACGGCCAATCGATCGCCTTGGAAGCTGAACACCATCTGCCCATAGCGGTCCACGTTGCGCCAGGTAGGCGTTTCAGGCAGGAAGGAAGTGCCTGCATGCGAGATCACAGGGAGCGGGTCCAGTCCTTGCGCTCCGAGGTGGAAGGCCTGGAATGCGTCACCCGCCTCCCCATGCACCAACACCCAATAGCCTTCCTCTGCAAGGTCCGTTGTGGCTGTCAACTTCGCCGAGACGCCAGTCACGTACCAGGTTGTTTCCCCCAGCACTGCTCCCTGGCCCGCATTCGCCGCCATGTCCACTTCCACCCAGCCGGCCCGTGCTGTGGGCGGCTCCTCATTGATGAACACCGCATAGCGCGCGGGTGCGCCCGGCAAGGGGAGCACCAAGTAGTTCGCAGCGGGGACATTCCAGCCCAGCTCCGCAGCTGTGCCGCCCTGCACATGGGAGAACAACGCATTGCGGATACCGAGGTCATCTGCCAGCAGCACGAAATGACCGGACGTATCGCTGATACACGCATTGCGCAAGGAGACCGTGTCGGCCATCGGCACTGAGATCATGGTATCGGCGGAGAATTGGATCCATGTGCCCGAGGCGAACACCCAATTGAAGTTGCGCACTTGCGCATCCAGGCCCAGGGCCGCACAAAAAACCCACATGAACAGCAGCACCCGCATGCCATGGATGCGGAGCAGGCCAAGCTGCACCAATGGCTTAACGGGTTGCAACCTGTCCGCCACAACTGAGCATGCCGACCCTCCCATCCGTGCGTTCTTCAATATTACCCTGTAGGTCATTAATCACAAAGGTCATAATCCTGTGTGACCGGGTTATAGTCAGGCGAGAAGCACGTCACCTTGAATTGATATGTATATGGAGGGCCTGATTGATAAGTCCTCCCTCCCTGAAAATCGACACAAACCGGCTCATCATTACAAATAACAGGGCCATACACCTGACGGAATGGCTCATCAGGATCTACCATATAGTCCCATGAGAGAAACATCCAAGGATCCGAATTAATTGTGAATGTAATTTTGACCAACTCCCACATATCACTACTCCCTATATTATTATCATACGGATTCAAATAATGAAGGGCGTGATAAACCATGTTATACTGATCTTCCCATGAATAAGCCCTCATGTCTATTACACAGTCGCAGTCTGACTCTACAACTACATGTTGAGCATGTGCAGTCGCATGAAACACAAAAACATTGAGCAAAAGCAACGTCTTGCTCAGTAAGCATGAAATCGGGCGGAAGAGGAGGGATGTAAGCTTCATCATCATAAAGCTTAGGTATTGGCTGTCGACATCTCTTAAGAAAATCCATCATTTCAGGATTTCCAGACCGAAAATACTGCTTTCTAGGAGAGGGGGATCATATTTAGTGAATTCTATCCATGGATTTGCAATTAATTTAACACTAATCGTAGCTCACATGAAATCCAGATTGCGGCCTCGGATGACATGACGGCGCGGCGGTCGAAAGGGATGTCGGTGCCGTCGTTCATCAGAACTTTGCGGCATGTCCATCTTAAACACCGCATTCCAACAGCACCTCGCGCAGACCAGCCCCTTCCCCATCGCCCTGGACATCGTGGGCGCGGAAGGCTGCCACCTGCATGCCCGCGACGGCAAGCGCTACTTGGACCTGGTGGCCGGCCTGGCGGTGAACAACGTAGGGCACCGCCACCCCGCCGTGGTCGCCGCCATCAAGGCCCAGGCTGATGCCTACCTGCATGTGATCCCTTACGGCGAGTTCATCCAGGAGCCGCAGGTGCGCTTCGCTGAAAAGCTTTCGGGCGTGCTTCCCCCCGGGCTGGATTCCGTGTACTTCGTGAACAGCGGCACCGAGGCCAACGAAGGCGCGCTCAAGCTCGCCAAGCGCATCACGGGCCGCACCGGCCTGGTGTCCTGCCACAAGAGCTATCACGGCAGCACGCATGGCTCGCTCAGCGTCACCGGCAACGAGGAGAAGAAATACCGCAACCGGCCGCTGCTGCCGGACGTGCGCTTCATGCGTTTCAACGTCAGCGATGATCTTTCACTGATCGACGAACGCACCGCCGCCGTGATCGTGGAACCGGTACAGGGCGATGCGGGCGTGCGCGTGCCCGATG
>JBIQMI010000193.1:0-6352 GCA_044463585.1 Cryomorphaceae bacterium | reverse complement strand
ATTGCTGTGCAGCGTGTCGTTCAGCGTTTCATAACCGATGAAATCCACGCGCACCACCACGGCCTGTGCTTCCTGCCCGGTTACCGGCAGCGTGCATTTCCCATCGAGGTCGGCAATGGCGGTGCCCTTTGCGGTGCCCGGCGTCACCTGCCACGAAACATGCGCGTAGGGCACCGGCTCGCCCGTGCCGTCGTCGCTCACCTGCACCGCTACTTGCGCCATGGCGGCACATGCCGCAGCGGCGAGCACGGCCGTGGCCAAGGCCCGAAGGACGGTGCGCAGGCAGCAACCGGTGGGAATGGGGAAATTCAGCGCCCTGCCCATTTTGGGGACGCGAATTTCCGCTTTGTTCCGGTGCGATCGGTCATTGGCGGGTCACAACCTTGCCGCTGCCGATCAATGCAGCACGAGCTTGGTGGCCGCCGTTCCATGGGCCGTTTCCAAGCGCAGCGTGTACAGGCCCGGTGCCCAATCGGCGGTGGCCAATGTGCGCTGCGGGGCAGCCTCCAGGCCGGTGAAACGCTGTTCGGCAAGTTGCTGACCGGCCATGTTGAACACGCGCAGGGTGGCGGCGCCCAGGCCTGCAGGCAGTTTCACCTCCACCTGTCCAGGCGTGGCCGGGTTGGGGTAAACAGCAACCGATGTTGCGGACAGGGCGGTTTCATTCACGCCCACCGCGCTCACCATTTCCTGCGTAAAGCTGAAGTTGCCGCTGCCGTAGCCCGTGAAGATGATCTTCCAGATGTTGCCCGCACGGTCCTTCACGAAGTAGCTGCGATCGGCAGCAATGGTGTACATGTGAGCATTTGAGTCATACGTTTTCCAATCGGAGCCGAGGATGTTGATGTCCGTGCTGAAAGGCCCGCCCCACCACTGGGCCTGGTCCGTGGGCACGCCGTCCACCTGCAAGGCCGTTACCAGCCTGTTCTGCAGTACGCCCGCAACGGGATAAGGTGTGGGCACAAAGTCGGTGTACTTTGTGAACACCAGGTCCCATGAGGACGAAAGCGGCTCGCGGTTCAAGGTGGCATTGGTGCTGAAGGACCAATAGGCAAAGTTCTTCCCGGCGAATTGCGTCTTGTTCACTTGCCCGTTCTGCTCGTTGCTGCCGTCGATGTTGCTGTAGGTGAAATCGAATACCCCGCTGATCATGTAGTTGATGCGCAGCTTTTTCCAGCTTTGGTCGGGCATTTCGAGGGCGTACACCTTGTTGCCGATCATGTTGTGCGTAACCACGCTGTAATCGCCCCAACCCACGTTCACGCCTTCGGGCAGGTCCATGTTGTTGCCGTGGTTCAGCGCACCGAAATCCCAGCGCTCAACGGCATTGTTCACCTCCGTCCAGCTGCCCGGATCGGGGGCGGTGAGCTGGTCCCACTGGTCGAACGTGTACGCGGTTTCGTACACCACGGTGCCCTTGGCGGTGTTCACCCGGACACCGGCCGTGAAACCGGTCATTTCGAAGGCGAGGTCCCATTCGGCCAAAGGTGCGCGGCCCACTTCACCGTTCAGCAGGCTGTACCATACCTCGTCGGCACTTTGCGAGGTGGAAATGGTAACGGGTGTTTGGGCTTGCGCCAACAACGCGCACGCCACGGCAACAGGGGCGAGGATCTTTTTCATTGCGGCGCAAATGACCGAAGCGATGCGGCGCCCGCCGTCATGGAATTGTTATTTCCCGGTATCCGTACCCTGATCGGGGTAGCGGGGTCCAACTTGCAAGAGCTGTGAACGATCGGCGGGCATGGTACTTGGTGGCCTTAACATTGTGGGCCCACCACCCGCCTCCATTGAAATGCGCCGCCGTTTCGTAGGAATACTGGTACTGCTGGCCACGTTGAGCCTGGCCGCGGTGGTGCTTACCCAAGTGGTATGGCTACGGCGCGCCCAGCAATACGAGCACGAGCAGGTGACCCTGCAACAGCAGCAGCAACAACAGCTCGACAAGCAATTCAACGACCGCGTGACCATCGCGCTTACCGATGTAACCGAACGGATCCTTTCGATCACCAAGGACCCGAGCGACCTTTTTGACGCGGTGAAACAGGAACGGCCCAACTATTTCGTGGTCACCATAAACGATACCATCCACCCGTACCTGCTGGAATCGTTGCTGCGGCAGGAATTCACGCGGCGGAACATCAACGAGGATTTCGAGTACGGCGTGTACGATTGTTTCACGGACAGCATTGTTTACGGCAACTACGTAAGCCTGCAGGACAGCGTGCACACGGACCCTTCGCGCCACAGCCAGTTGCTGAAGCTGGACAAGGACGGGCACTACTTCGGGGTGTACTTCCCCCGGCGCTCCACCTCCCTATGGACCCCGGCGCACAAGGGCACCATCAACTGGGTGTACCCGGCCGTGGTCAGCTTCATCGTGTTCGCCTTCTTCGCCTACAGCATGTGGGTGATCCTGCGCCAGCGGCGGCTGGATGAAATGAAGAATGATTTCATCGCCAACATGACGCACGAATTCAAGACGCCGATCAGCACCATCGCGCTGAGCACCGAAGTGCTGGCCGAGCCGGGCATCGGTGCTGAGCCCGAGCGTTTGGCGCGGTATGCCCGGATCATTCGCACCGAGAACGAGCGGCTGCGCCGGCAGGTGGAACGCGTGCTGCAGTTGGCCACCCTGCAAAAAGGCAATGCCCAGCGCAATTGGGAAGCGGTGGACATGGAACGGTTGATCAAGGAAACCTGCGATTCATTCCAATTGTTGCTGAAGGAAAAGGGCGGCCATTGCCGGCTGGACCTTCAAGCGGCGGACACCACCATCCTGGGCGACCAGGTACACCTGGGCAACGTGCTTTTCAACCTCGTGGACAACGCGGTGAAATACTCGGCGCAGGCGCCGGAGGTGCTGATCGCCACCCGCAACCACGGCGGGCGCCTTGAGATCGCCGTGGGCGACCATGGCATCGGCATCCGCAAGGAGGACATGGGCAATATCTTCGAGCGGTTCTTCCGCGTGCACACGGGCAACGTGCACAATGTGAAGGGCTTCGGCCTTGGGCTGCATTACGTGTCGGAAACAGTGAAGGCGCACCACGGCCGGATCGATGTTGAAAGCACTTGGGGGAAGGGCAGCACGTTCACCCTTTCATTTCCCCTGGCCAAGTAAAAACAACCAAGCGAATCAATGGGCAAAAGCAAGAAGGACGAGGCGGCCAGCGAAACGAAGGCCACGCTGTTGTTGGTGGAGGACGACGAAAACCTGGGGCTTGTGCTGCAGGACGCGCTGAAGCGGCACGGCTACAGCGTGCACCTGTTCCGCGACGGCAAGGAGGGGCTGCTTCATTTCAACCGCAACCAGTACGACCTGTGCCTGTTGGACGTGATGCTGCCGGACAAGGACGGGCTTAGCCTTGCGGAGGACATCCGGATCACCAACAGCCAGGTGCCCATCATTTTCCTTACGGCGAAAAGCCAGGCCGAGGACCGTATCGCGGGCTTCAGGGCGGGTGGCGATGATTACATCACCAAGCCGTTCAGCGTGGAGGAACTGCTGCTGCGCATCGAGGCCATATTGCGGCGCACCAAGGAAAACGGGCAAGGGCACGCCGGCCGCGACATTTTCAACCTTGGCGATTACACCTTCGACGACCGTAACAAAACGCTGGTCCACCCCCAGGAAGAGCGTACGCTTACCAAGAAGGAGGCGGCCGTGCTGCGGCTGCTCAGCCTTCATCAGGACCAAGTGCTGCCGCGCGAACTGTTGCTGAACATGGTTTGGGGCGACGACAGCTATTTCCTGGGCCGCAGCCTGGATGTTTTCATCAGCCGCCTGCGCAAATACCTGCGGCACGACGAACACGTGCGCATCGTGAACGTGCACGGGGTGGGCTTCAAGATGCAGGTGGACTGACCGGGCGCCGAACTGCGATCAGGACGGCGCACACCTTCCGGCGCACGCCGCCCTGGCCCCGAAACCTGCCTAGCCCTTGGCCAGCATTTCCTTCACCCGCGCTGCCACGGCGGCCCCATCCGCCCGGCCGGCCACTTTCGCGTTCACGGCCTTCATGGCGCGGCCCATATCGGCCATTGAGGTGGCGTTGATCTCGGCCAAGGTGGCCTTCACCAGCGCGGCCAGTTCGTCGGCACCGAGGGCCGCGGGCAAATAACCCTCGATCACTTTCGCCTGCACCTCCTCCTCGGCGGCCAGGTCGGCGCGCCCCTGCTCGTGGTAAATGGCCGCAGCCTCCGTGCGCTGCTTGTGCAGCTTCTGCAGGATGCGCAAGGCCGCCTCGTCGCCTACGGCGGCATGGTCGCCACCTTCCTTGGTGAGCTCCAGCAACAGCGCGCTTTTAATGGCGCGCAGCACGTTCAACCGGTCCTTGTCGCGGGCCAGCATGGCGGCCTTGATGTCCTGGTCGACACGATGTTGCAGGTCCATGGCACCGGTTTTTATTAATCCACGTTGTCGTGGAGGAAGGGATTGTTGCGGCGCAGCTCCACTTGCCGCTCGCCGCTTTCGTTCACACCCTCGGTAAGCGTGTAGCGGCTCACATTGCTTTCGGTGCTGTGCGGGGTTTCGCCGAGCTGCACGTTGCGGCGCTTGTATGCCGGCTCGCGCTCCATTTCGGCCAAGCCGCTGGGTGTGCGCAGCTTGCTGTTCATCTCGCGCATGCGGGCCAAACGGTCCTCGGTGCGGGCCTGCTGCTCGGCGGGCGAAACGTGGTGCGCAACAGGGCCTGTTTCCAAAGGCATGGTGTGGCCTTCCTGGACCGGGTCTTCGGACAGTGCGGTGTGCTCGTGCAGGTCGTGCACCACCTTTTCCTCGGCCGGTGCGGGTGCGGGTGTGGGTTCGGGGCGTTGCGGCCCGCTATCGAATTGGAAGCGCGGTTGGGCCACCGGTGTTTCCACCTGCTTGAGGTAGGGCATGGCGATGGGCTCCTCGGGGGCCGGGGCCGGCTTGGCCATGGCACCCTGCAACGGGTTGCTGATGGGCGCGGTGATCATGGTGGGCAGCTCGCTGTTGAGGTCGCTCACTTTTTTCTCCGGCGCACGCTGCTCCAGGGTGGCGGTAAGCTCGTTCTGGTTGAAGCCCGTGGCAATAACGGTGATGCGGATCCTGTCGCCCAGCGATTCGTCGATGCAATAGCCCCAGATCACGTCGGCGGTGCTGCCTGCGGCGTCCTGGATGTGGTCCGTCACCTCGTTCATCTCGTCCATGGAAATATTGGCCGAGCCCAAGGCAATGTTGAGCAGCACGTACTTGGCGCCGCTGATGTCGTTGTCGTTGAGCAGGGGCGATGCCAGTGCTTCCTCCACGGCGCGCAACGCGCGGCCTTCGCCCTCGGCCTCGCCCATGCCCAGTATGGCCACGCCGCTCCCGGTCATTACGGTGCGCACATCCTCGAAGTCAACGTTCACCTTGCCGGTCTTGGTGATGATCTCGGCAATGCCGCGCGCGGCGGTGGTGAGCACATTGTCGGCATGCGCAAAGGCCTGGTCGATGTCGAGGTTGCCGTACAGGTCGCGCAGGCGGTCGTTGTTGATCACCAGCAGGGTGTCCACGGCCTGGCGCATTTCCTCAACGCCGTCGGCGGCCTGGTTCTTCCTGCGGCGGCCTTCCCATTGGAACGGCATGGTAACGATGCCCACGGTAAGGATGCCCATGTCCTTGGCGATGCGCGCGATCACCGGTGCGGCGCCGGTGCCCGTGCCCCCGCCCATGCCGGCCGTAACGAAGAGCATCTTGGTGCGCGTGCTCAGCAGCTCGCGGATCTCCTCGATGCTTTCCTGCGCGGCGGCGTTGCCGCGTTCGGGAATGCTGCCCGCGCCCAGCCCTTCGGTAAGGGCCGCGCCGAGCTGGAGTTTCACGGGGATTGGGCTAACGTCAAGGGCCTGCTTGTCGGTGTTGCAGATGATGAAGTCAACGCCCACGATCCCTTGGGCATGCATGTGGTTCACGGCGTTGCTTCCGCCGCCTCCCACCCCGATCACCTTAATGATGGAGGAGAGCTCACTGGGAAGGTCGAATCTCATTTTCTTTTGTTTACAGGGTTGTGGGTCAATCGGTGTCAAGCCTCGTCGTCGCGGAACATTTCCGATGCTCCCTTGAGCACTTGGTCAAAGAAGGCGCCCACCCTGGAGGCTTGGCTGTGGGCTTTCACTTTTGATGGCGGGGGCGCTGCTTGGTGGTCGCGCCGGCGGTCGAGGTAGTCGAAACCGCGCAGCACCAGGCCCACGCCGGTGGCGTAAAGCGGGCTGGTCACGTCCTCCACCTTGCTTTGCGCGAGGTGTTCATTGGGGTAGCCGATGCGGGTGCTCATGCCGGTTACGTACTCGGTGCGCTGGCGCAGGTGCTTGAGCTGCGCGCCACCGCCGGTGAGCACGATGCCGCCGC
>JBIQMI010000192.1:5905-6434 GCA_044463585.1 Cryomorphaceae bacterium | reverse complement strand
GTGTAGGTGTAAAGCCCTGCGGCCATGGTGGCGGGATCGAACATGCCGCCCGTTACCGCGCTCGGACCGCTCCACGTGCCACCAGCATCAGGCGTTCCCCCGAGCTGCGCGAACAACGCGGCCGGTGCATCGCTTTGGCAGAGCGTGATGCTGCCCGCTTCACCCGCATCGGGCGCGGCCACCACGGCCACGCTCACCACGGCGGCATTGGCGGGGCAGGGTAAAGCGCCTTGCACGGTGTAGCTGTAGTCACCGGCGGTCATCGTTGCTGGATCGAACAGGCCGCCCACGACCGTGCTCGGCCCGCTCCATGTACCTCCTGCATCGGGCGTTCCGACTAGCGCGTCGAACAACTGGGCAGGCGGGCTGCTGATGCAGAGCGTGAGTGCACCATCGCTTCCCGCGGAAGGCGGCGCAATAACGTTCACTTGCACGGTAGCGCTGGCATCCATGCAGGGCGGCGGCACGCTGATGGTGTAGGTGTAAAGCCCTGCGGCCATGGTGGCGGGATCGAACATGCCGCCCGTTA
>JBIQMI010000192.1:5188-5805 GCA_044463585.1 Cryomorphaceae bacterium | reverse complement strand
TGGCAGAGCGTGATGCTGCCCGCTTCACCCGCATCGGGCGCGGCCACCACGGCCAGGCTCACCACGGCGGCATCGGCGGGGCAGGGTGAAGCACCCTGCACGGTGTAGGTGTAGTCACCGGGTGTCATCGTCGCCGGATCGAACAGGCCGCCAGTGACCGTACTTGGTCCGCTCCATGTTCCATCAGGATCAGGCGTTCCTCCTAAGGCATCGAACAGCTCCGCGGGCGGGCTGCTGATGCAGAGCGTGAGCGCACCATCGCTTCCAGCGGAAGGCGGCGCAACAACGTTCACCTGCACGGTGGCGCTGGCATCCGTGCAGGGCGGCGGCACACTGATCGTGTAGGTGTAAAGCCCTGCGGCCATGGTGGCGGGATCGAACATGCCGCCCGTTACCGCGCTCGGACCGCTCCACGTGCCACCAGCATCAGGCGTTCCCCCGAGCTGCGCGAACAACGCGGCCGGTGCATCGCTTTGGCAGAGCGTGATGCTGCCCGCTTCACCCGCATCGGGCGCGGCCACCACGGCCACGCTCACCACGGCGGCATTGGCGGGGCAGGGTAAAGCGCCTTGCACGGTGTAGGTGTAATCACCGGCCACCATCGTCGCCGGGTCGAA
>JBIQMI010000192.1:0-5088 GCA_044463585.1 Cryomorphaceae bacterium | reverse complement strand
GTACTCGGTCCGCTCCATGTTCCATCAGGATCAGGCGTTCCTCCTAAGGCATCGATGAGACTGATTGGCGCACCACTGTTGCACAAGGCAAGGCTTCCGTCATTTCCTGCATCGGGTGGATCATTCACCACCACGCTCACTACGGCGGCATCGGCGGGGCAGGGCGAAGCGCCTTGCACGGTGTAGGTGTAATCACCGGCCACCATCGTCGCCGGGTCGAACAGGCCGCCCGTGACCGTGCTCGGACCGCTCCACGTGCCACCGGCATCGGGAGTTCCGCCTATGGCCGCGAAGAGATCGTCTGGTGCGCCATTGCTGCAAAGCGTGAGGCTTCCGTCACTCCCGGCATTTGGCGGATCATTCACCACCACGCTCACCAGGGCGGCACCATTGGCGCAAGGCGCAACGCCTTGCACGGTGTAGGTGTAGTCACCGGCCGTCATCGTCGCTGGATCGAACAGGCCGCCAGTGATCGTACTCGGTCCGCTCCATGTTCCATCAGGATCAGGCGTTCCTCCTAAGGCATCGAAGAGACTGATTGGCGCACCACTGTTGCACAAGGCAAGGCTTCCGTCATTCCCGGCGTTCGGTGGGTCATTCACCACCACGCTCACTATGGCCGCATCATTGGCGCATGGGGCAACGCCTTGCACGGTGTAGGTGTAGTCACCAGGCACCATCGTCGCTGGGTTGAACAGGCCACCGCTCACAGCGCTGGGTCCGCTCCATGTTCCATCAGGATCAGGCGTTCCGCCAAGGGCGGAAAACAAGCTCACGGCCGGGTCATTGGCGCAAAGTGTGATGCTGTTGTCCGTTCCGGCTGATGGTGGGGTAACTAGGGCCACGGTAACGGTATAGTTGGAAAGTGCTGTTCCGCAAGGGCCGGTGGTGTTCACCGAATACGTGTAGGTGCCGGCCGCATCGGTGCCGGGTACAAAGCTTCCATCGTGGGCGGCACCTCCTGGCGCGGTCCAGCTTCCGCCTGCGGGTGGTGATCCGTCAATTTCCGCGAAAAGCGCAATGGCGGCACCATTTCCGCAAACGACCACGTTGCTGGCCGTGCCCGGATCAGGCGGGGTATCCACCGTGATCGTCATGCAGTCCGTGGCCGTGCATTCAGGACGGCCCACGATGGACGCGGTAACGCAATACTGCGTGGTGGTTGTGGCGGTGGCCACCGGGTTGGCAATGTTCGGGTTCGACAATCCGGTGGATGGGCTCCATGCATATAGGATCTGCCCCGGGCATGCTGCGGTGCCGCTCCAAACCTGCCCGTTCGGCGGATTGTTCCCCGTGTACACGGCCGTGCCGTTGCTGTTCAACAGGGTGAATGATTGTTCGTTGGCGAATAGCCCGCCCCTGAAATAGGTAAGCACGATGGACGAGCCGTTGTTCACCGTGATCGTTGTGAAACCGGAAGTGCCGTTCACCAAGGTCCAGCTTGTGCTCACGCCATCGATCGTTACCGTGAGGTAAGCGTTCGGGTTCCATCCGTCGCCGAATGAATCGTACAGCCAAAGGACATAATCGCAGGGCATCAGGCCATCGCCCCCCGAAGCGGTAGCGCCCAATTGTACCGGTGTGCCGCAGGTACTGGCATCGCTGCCGGCGTCAACTACCAGATCGGGCGCAATGGTCACCGTTACCGTGGTGTCGTAGGTGCAGCCGAAATCATCCTTCACGGTGTACACGAACGCGTGGTTGCCCGGCGGCAAACCGGTGGTGCAGATCTGGTTGCAATCCGCGCTCAGCGATGCCATGTTGGGCCCGGCCCAAAACGAACTGTCGCAACCTGCACCGTAAACAGGCGTGAATTCGGTAAGGTCCGGGTATAGTGCGGGGTCGAAGGTGAGCCCCCAGTCACAGATGAAGCCGTTGTCAATGCTCCACAGGTCGCATACCTCCAAGGTCCAGGTGCCATTCAATGGCGAGCCGAGCAGATTGCTGAACGGTTGCACGCTGGCGTAGGTGCCTGCCGGCAGCGTTCCCCAGTTGGAGTTGGCGACCCACGTCCCGTTGGTGGCGCCGGGGCTCCAGCAATAATTCCAGCAAACGCCCTGCACATTGGGTTGTGATTCATCGTCAACGGGAATGCCGAGGTACGTGCCACCGCCGCCTTGCTGGTGCAGGATCACGGATTGCCCGGTGGGCCCGATGAGCCTGATCACCAGGTCACCCATGTACGAATGCTCCATGTTCACGCAGAGCGCCAATAGCTGGTTCACCGAGGTGAGGGTTTGGCCAGCAGCGAAATGGGTGAAGGTGAGCTGTGAGCTGAAGCATTGGCCCACGTTGTCCGGCAGGAATATGCCGCCACCCAGGTCCACGGTTGGAACGGCGCTCCATGTGGTGCCGGCAACTGTACCGTTGAGGCAAAGTGTTTCACCCGAACAGCCCGTCGCACCCGTTGTGCCGGCGAAACTCGGGGTGGTGCCGGCCCAAACTTCAAGATCAACGAGGTTCGTGCTGGCGCAGCCGTTATTGTCCGTGAGGTACAGTTGCGCGGTGTAGGCACCAGGTTGCGCGTAGGTATGCGCCACCACTGCCGGCGCGTTGGCGAGCACCGTTCCATCCCCGAAATCCCAAGTGCGGCCGGCAAGGGTGAAGCCGGGTGCTGCATGGGAGGCGCTGCTGTTGAAGGTGACACTTTCGCCGGGGCAGATCTTCAGCACTCCGTTGGAGCCATGATCTGCTATGGCGGTTGGCCTGCTGCATGGTTCGTAGCAACTGATGGCGGCCGCAAATACCCCGGTGCCGGTATTGTTGGAGCGGAACACCACGGTGAGGCAACCGGTGGGATTGCCGGGACCGGCCGAAATGACCAGCCCTTCCAAGGCATTGCCGGTCCACGTGCCCAGCACCGGTGCCGAGGTGTTGTCCCCATCGTGGATGGTCATGAAATCGATGGGCGCAGCCCCGGCCGTGCTGAGGTTGAAGGTGATGAAGTTCAGCGATATGGCACCGCCTGCCTGGTCGGGGCAAAGGGTGTAGGTGAATGATTCATTGTTGCCATAGCCGGAAGCGCCTTGCCCGCCACTGTCCAACATCACGCCCGAACAGGTTTGGTCGGTCCGGTTGCCGATCGTGTGGGCTTGTCCCATGGCCTCCCCCGCCACCAGCAGGGTTAGCAGTGCCGAGGCCCAGTGCACTGCGCCCGCGCCCGCGGAGTTCCTTATGAACTTGTGTGCTGCCCACATGCCGGTCCCGTGTTACGGGGTGCAACGGCACGTAAAATAGCCGCATCACCCATGCGGGCAGCGGGCTTTGGGGGTGCAATAGGACGAATCACCATTTTCCGGCGACGGATCACCGAAAAAACATTCAACAACGCCTTGGTTGGCAATGGCCGCGCGGCACGGGGCAACCTATTTCGCGATCTGCGTCAACGCACCACGGTCACATGCCCGCGCAGGTCGTGGTTCACGCCGGTGTAGCGCGAGCGGGCGCGCAGCATCCACACGTACACGCCGTTCTTCACCGTTTTGCCACGGTACTTCCCGTCCCACGCCATGTGGCGATCATTCGTCTCGAAAAGCTTTTCGCCCCAACGGTCGTAGAGCGAGAACAGGAAACCGGCATCATCGATGTCGTTGCCGATCACGCTCAGCACATCATTGATCCCATCGCCATCGGGGCTGAAGGCCGTGGGCACGTACACCAGGAAAACATCGTCCACGTTCACCATGCGCACCGTGCTGTCGGCGCAGCCGAGATAGTTGCGCACTACCAGCTTCACCGGGTAATAGCGGCCCGTATCATTCGGGAACGTGAATTCCGGATCGGGCAAGGTGGACGTGCCCATGCCGGCGAAGTCCCACAGGTAGGTGGCGCCCAACGGCCCGGCCAATTCATGGAACTGGAGTTCGTTGTTGAAGAGGTCCGCGGGCCGGCGCTGCCAGGTGAAATCGGCGCGCGGCACATTCACCACTTCGATCAGCTGTGTGTACAGGCTGTCGTAACTGCAGCCGTTCGGCCAATGCACATTCACGTACAGGTCATGCTTTCCGCCCTGGAGGTAGGTATGGGTCATTGCCATGGGCCGGTCCATCAGCGTGGCGCCGTCCAGGAAATGCCAGTCTGCACGGGCCAGGCCGGTGGTGTCACGCAGGTCGAATTGCACGGTGAAGGGGTTGCAGCCCAATACGCTATCGGCCGTGAGCACCAAGGGCGGCACGGGTGTGATCTCCACGCGTGCGCAACGGGTGAGGGGCGGCGTTTCACAACCGTCGCGCATGGTCACGCAAAAATCCTTTGAACCGTACAGGTTCACGGTGATCACTGTATCGGTGCCCAAGCCGGCATCCCAGTTGAAGGTGTAATGGTCGTCGCCGCCGGCAAGGCTGTCCATCGCTACCAGCACATCCACCTTGGGACAGCTGACAATGGTGTCCGCCAAATGGAAACTTAATGGAGGGCGCACCGCTATGGTCACCAGCGCCGTGTCGGAGGTACAGTTGTTGGCATCGGTGGCATACACGGCGTACACTGTTGTGTCGGCCGGGGATACCATCGGGTTGCCGTTGCCGGCGCCTTGGTCCCAGTGGTATTCGATCGTTCCAGTTCCTCCCGTGGCCAGTGCGTGCAGTTGGGCTTGGCCTGTAAGGCAGATCAGCGTGTCCGGGCGCACATTGGTGATCACCAAGGGAAGCGGTTCGTTGATGGTTGCCATGATGCTGTCCTTGCAGCCATTGCCGTTCGGCCCGTCCTCTATGATGATCCGGTAAGTGCCGTGCGGGGCATTGAAGGTGTCGCCGTTGGCGCCCAAAGTGGTGCGCACAATGGTGCCGGTGCTGTCCTTCCAGATGTAGTTCCATGGACCCGTGGGTCCCGTGCTCACCACCTGTATGCCGCCTCCGATCCCGCCGGCGCAACGATGGTCGGTCACCACGGCCGAATTGGTGTTCAACGATGGCGGGTTCACGAATACACTGTCGGTCATTCCGCACAGCGGGTGCCCCGTTGGATAGGCGAAGAGCGTGTACCATGTGGGCACGGTGGGGTTGGCGGCGGGAAAAGGCGCGCTGGTGCTGGAAAGTCCAGCGGCAGGTGACCATTGGTAGGTGATCGGCCCGGTTGGCAAGGGCAGTT
>JBIQMI010000191.1:0-6460 GCA_044463585.1 Cryomorphaceae bacterium | reverse complement strand
CCTTCCTTCACCGGGATGATCAGCATGGTCCTTTTTCTGAATTGGGGTGCAAATATAGTTGTTTTCTTGATCGATGCAATTGCCGAATGGCTTATGCCGATTGCTTGATGTCCTAGGCTGAGTGCCTTATGCCGGCTGTCCGATCCCGAATGTCCTATGCTGGCTGTCCGAAGTCTTAGGCTGAATGTCTTATGCTGAATGTCTTATGCCGGCAGTCCTACGTCCTATGCTGAGTGTCCTATGCTCCGGATCACCGCAGGATCTCCCGGCTGATCACCAGCTTTTGGATCTCGCTGGTGCCTTCGCCAATGGTGCATAGCTTGCTGTCGCGGTAGAACTTTTCCACGGGAAAGTCCTTGGTGTAGCCGTAGCCCCCGAACACCTGCACGGCATCGGTGCTCACTTGCACGCAGATCTCGCTGGCGTAGTACTTGGCCATTGCGCTTTCCTTGGTCATCCGCTGGCCCTTGTTCTTCATGTCGCTGGCTTGGCGGATGAGGAGTTCGGCGGCCTCGATCTTGGTGGCCATGTCGGCCAGTTTGAAGCTGATGGCCTGGAAATCGGAGATGGGCTTGCCGAACTGATGCCGCTCCTTGCTGTAGGCCACACTGGCATCGAACGCTCCTTTGGCAATGCCCAGGGCAAGTGCGGCAATGCTGATGCGGCCCCCGTCCAGCACTTGCATGGCCTGTTGGAAACCCCTGCCCACCTCACCCAATACATTGGACTCGGGAATGCGGCAGTCCTGGAAGATCACCTCGGCCGTTTCACTGGCCCGCATGCCCAGCTTGTTCTCTTTCTTCCCTCCTGAAAAACCAGGTGTCCCACGCTCCACCACAAAGGCGGTCATGCCGTGGCTGTCGAGCAGCTCCCCGGTGCGCGCGATCACCACCATCACGTCGGCGCTGATGCCGTGGGTGATCCAGTTCTTGGTACCGTTGAGCACCCATTCATTGCCTTCCTTTTTGGCCGTGGTGGCCATGCGCATGGCATCGCTGCCGGTACCGGCCTCGGTAAGGCCCCAGGCACCCAGCCATTGGCCGCTGGCCAGCTTTGGCAGCCACTTTTTCTTCTGCTCCTCGTTGCCGAAGTACATGATGTGGCCGGTGCACAATGAGTTGTGCGCTGCCACGCTCAGTCCCACGCTGCCACACACGCGGGCCACTTCCACAATGGTGTCCACGTATTCATGGTAGCCCAATCCCGCGCCGCCGTAAGCTTCCGGCACCAGCACGCCCAACATGCCCGCAGGGCCGAAATGCTGTTTGAACAGTTCGATGGGCATGTGCTGGCTTTCGTCCCATTCCATTACGTGGGGCCGCAATTCGCGTTCAACCAGGTCGCGCACTGCGCTGGTGATCATCTGCCGGTTCTCGGTAGTGCTGAATTCCATTGTCCTGTTGTTTCCGGCATGGGGTGTTTTCGGGGCCGCCGGGAAAGCGGCCGCAAAGTAAACCCATGCAGCGGAACGGTGTGGCGTGAATGAACGATGGCCCGCTGGGTCGCGGTAACCGGCGCAGGGTTCCGAAGCGGTAACCCTGCTGGGACGGGCGCAGGATTCCGAAGCGATAACGCTGTTGGGACGTGCGCACGGTTCCGGGACGGTAACGTATTGGGGCTCGACCGAATGGGAGGACAGGTTGTCAATCACCCACCGTGAGGTACGGAACGATCCGGTCGCGGATACTGTCCGTTACCAGCACGCAACCCGTAATGTCCTCCACCTTGTGGAATGGCCCGTGGTGGCCGCGGTAGGCGATCAGGGCCTTGGCCACCTTCCAATCCATGTACGGATGCTTGGCGAGTTCCTCCACGGTGCAATTGTTCAAGTTGATGCGGCGCACCATCAATTCATCCACCACAAGCTTTTCCTTTAGTTGGGCCACTGCATCCGGTTTGTCGCGCAGTATGGGCACCTCGGCCAACTGGCCGATGGAATGGAAGCCACCCAGCCGCTCACGGTACCGCATAATGCTGCGCGCAAAGGCCGGCCCAATGCCGTTCACCGCCACCAAGGCAACGGAATCGGCGGTGTTGAGCTCCACCATGGCGCGCCGTGCCGAGGTTTCGCGATATTCCTTCCGTTCCCAGCGGGTGGTGTCGCGCGGCCATGCCTTGCGGGCGTACGGTGTGCGTTCCCTTGATGGCAAGCTGTCGGGCAACAGAATGTACGGTTCCCACAGTTCGAACAACTCTGGCCGCACGGTGCGCATGCGTGCCAGATCGCGCTTGGTGCGGAATTTCCCGCCCTTGGCCTCGTAGCGGTGCAGCGCTTCCGCCTGCTTTTCGGTCAGGCCCAAACGCAGCCATAACTCCACGGGCAGGCCATTCGGGTCGAACTGGAAGAGTTCGATATCATCCACCACTGTGGCGCGTACTTCCCCCTGCCCTTCGACAAAGGATGCCCATTCCACCTCAAGCTCATCGGCATTGTTCAAAGTAACCGGCCTGATCCACTGCTCCCATGTGACCCATGCCGCCCCGATGAGGCACAGCCCGGTAAGGATGGCAAAGGCGCGGCGCTCGCCACGATGCATGGCGAACAGGTCCTTCAGGTCCTCCTTTATGGGTTGCCGCCGCCGTTTCCTGGCCATGGCCGATCATAGGCTGAGTTGTTCGCGCAGCACCGCCAAGCCCGCTTCAAAGCCATGCGGTGCATAGCCAAGCTCGCGGCGGGCCTTGTCCAGCACAAAGCCGGTTACAGGTGGCCGCTTGGCTGGCTGCCCCAAGCTGGCACTGGTCACTGGGGAGACCGTGCCGGTCGGTAGTCCGAAGAAGACACCCGTGCGCTGCACCAGTTCCAGTATGGTCATGCCATCGGGTCCACTGAGGTGATAGATGCCGGTGGCACCGCGCTTGGCAATGCGGATGCAACCATCGGCCAGGTCCTCGGCCAGCGTGGGCATGCGCCATTGGTCGTTCACCACCTTGATCGGCTCGCCTTTTTCCAAGGCATTCTTGGCCCACAGCACCACATTGCCCCGGCTCAAGCCTTTCGCCACCCCGTAAACGATGATGGTGCGTGCAATGGCCCAACGCTCCAACCCGGACTGCTGCACGATGTGCTCACCGTCCAGCTTGCTTTGGCCGTAGATGCTCAATGGCGCCGGCTCGTCCTCCTCGCGGTACGGACCGTTGCCGCCGTCGAAGATGAAATCGGTGCTGAGGAAAATGAAGTGGCTGTTGTGGCGTTCGGCGGCCTGCACCAAGTGCTCCGTGGCGGTTACGTTGTGCAGGCGGCAGCTCGCCGGGTCCAGCTCACAGGCATCCACATTGGTCATGGCAGCGGCATGTATCACCACGTTGGGCCGGGCCTCTTCAAAAACGGCATCCACTTCTGCCTTCACGGCAATGTCCATACTCCGGTAGCGATCACCCAGTGGCTCAGCCGTCCGATCATTCCCACGGGAAGTGGCCCAGAGCTCAACACTGGGGTCGTTTCGCAGGGCGGCGATGATTTTTTGGCCCAGCAAGCCGTTGCTTCCGGTAAGGAGGAGGCGCATGTGGGCGAATGTAGTGGAGGTGCGGAGAAATGCCGAGGCCTTGGCTGCGGTGGGCTTGCCGCGGAGGCGCAAAGGCGCGGGGAAATGCTTTGACCGCGATGGGTTGGCCGCCGAGGCGCAGAGACGAGGAGAAAGGCGGAATGCCCTGCCCGCGATGGGTTCGCCACGAAGCGGAGAAATACGGTTCACAATGTCCACATTGTCCACCTGAGCCCTGGGGAACGGAAATGCCTCGGCCGCGATGGGTTGGCCGCCGAGGCGCTGAGGCGCTGGGGAAATGCGGAATGCCTGACCGCGATGGGTTCGCCGCCGAGGCGCAGAGGCGCTGGGGAAAGGCGAAATGCCTGGCCGCGATGGGGGGGGCCGCGGAGGCGCTGAGGCGCTGAGAAATACGGTAGACAATGTCCACATTGTCCACCTGAGCCCTGGGGAAGGGAAATGCCCTGGCCGCGATGGGTTGGCCGCCGAGGCGCTGAGGCGCTGAGGCGCTGGGGAAATGCGGAATGCCCTGCCCGCGATGGGTTCGCCACAAAGCGGAGAAATACGGTTCACAATGTCCACATTGTCCACCTGAGCCCTGGGGAAGGGAAATGCCTGGCCGCAATGGGGTGGCCGCGGAGGCGCAGAGGCGCTGAGAAATCCGTATACAATGTCCACATTGTCCGCCTGAGCCCTGGGGAAGGGAAACGCCTTGGCCGCGATGGGTTAACCGCGAAGGCGCAGAAGCGCGGAGAAATGCGTTTCACAATGTCCACATTGTCCACCTGAGCGCTGGGGAAGAGAAATGCCTCGGCCGCGACGGGTTGACCGCAGAGGGCTCGGAGAACGCGGAGCTGTTGGACGATGTAGGACGCCGCGCCCAAAAAACCAATAACCGCGACCCACGCAGCTCGGCCACGAACTTGGCATTGAACCTGTCGCACCCTGGCGTGTACAGCCCAGCAATTCAACATACAAAGCCATCATGCATCACCGCCTTCTCCCCGCCTGCATTCTTACCCGCCTTACCTCCATTACATTCTTCACGCTCCTTTCCTGCTTCACCTTCCTCACCTCCCCGCTCAGGGCACAATCCATCAGCGGCAATTTGAATGCGGGCACCATGGATGCCGTGCTGGGCTTCGGCAACGTGGACATCTATCGCGGCAAGGAACTGGTGGCCTCGGTGCTTACCGACCGCTATGGCAATTTCAACGTGCGGCTGGATACCGGGCTGTACCGCTGCGTGGTGAGCTACGATGGCTACGAGAGCAGTACGCGCATGGTGCGGGTAAAGGCTGATGAGAAGGTGGATTTCGCGGTGGCCGAGGAGAAAGGCGCGCCAAAGGGGAAGCCGCGCACCGCGGAGAGCAAGGTGATGATGAGCTACGCCGCTGCGGAGGATGCGATGGAATACCCCATGTCCATGGCGCGGGGCGGCGGCCTTCGTTCAACCTCCGGTCCGCCCCTCCCCGCTCCTTTCGGCAGTAGCAGGCGCCTTAGCAGTGCCGGCAGCGGCGTGCTTACCGCGGGCGAAGTGAACGATTTTGCGAAATGGACGCAATGGGGCGATCTGTCCAAGGATGTGCTTTCGGGTTTGCGAAAACTTTGGGGCATTGCGCCCGATGGGCGGTACACGGTGGACCTGCAGACCGTGCAAGGGCTGCCCCTGGCCGATGCTCGTGTGCAGCTTTTGCTGGCCGATGGTACCGTGCTCTACCGTGCGCGCACCGACAATACGGGCAAGGCCGAACTGTGGGCCACACTCGACGCCTCCGACTCATCGGCACTTGGGCCGTTGCAGGTGGTAGCGGAATACGCGGGCAAATCCTACCGCCTGGCAAATGCCTGGCCTTTCGCCAACGGCGTGAACCGCTTCATGCTCGATGTGCCCTGCGGCCAAAGCGATGCCGTGGACGTGGCCTTCGTGGTGGATGCCACCGGCTCCATGCAGGACGAGATCGACTTCTTGAAGGCGGAGCTGAACGACATCATCTACCAAAGCAAGAAGATCGGCGATCGGCTCAACTTCCGGTTCGCTAACGTGTTCTATCGCGATGTGGGCCCCGGCGAGGAATACACCACCCGCACCATGGATTTCACCCGGGTGCTTTCCACAGCGGTGAATTTCATCTCGGAGCAACGCGCCAATGGCGGGGGCGATGAGCCCGAGGCGGTGGAGATCGCGCTGGACAGCGCCATCAACGGGCTTTCATGGAGCACCGAGGCCCGCGCGCGGATCCTCTTCCTGGTGCTGGACGCCGGACCGCACCTCACGCCCGGGGTGAAACTGCGGATGCGCGAGCTTACCGCACAGGCCGCCGCCAAGGGCATCCGCGTAGTGCCCGTTGCCGCCAGCGGATTGAAAAAGGACACGGAATACCTGTTGCGCGCGTTGGCCCTGGGCACCAATGGCACCTACACCTTCCTCACCGACCACAGCGGCGCGGGCAACCCTCATCTGGAACCCACCACGGACAAATACGACGTGGAATCGCTGAACAGCCTGTTGGTGCGCATCCTGAAAAGCTTCACCTACATGCCCGATTGCCAACAACAACTCCCCGAACTCGCGCTCGAGTACCCCGATTCAGCGGTCACCGCTCCCCTCGCGTCCGATAGCGCTACCGGCATTCCGGAAGGCGGGCCCGCCACCACCTTGGTGAATTGGCGCTACTGGCCCAATCCTACCTCGGGGCTTATCCACGTGACCTCCGATGCCGCTATCCCCGAGTTGTACGTCACCGATCTGGGCGGCAAGGTGCTGCAAGTAGTGAAGGACCTCCCTGCCAACCGCGCTGTTGAAGTGGACCTGGGCGCATACGCCACGGGCATCTACCTGCTGCGCTACCCGGTGGGCGATGGTTGGGCAAGCGGAAAAGTGATGCTGACGCGGGGGTGAGGGCGCGGAGAAATGCCGTGACCGCCCGACTTGTCCAATTAGTATGGCATCCCCAACTTACGAAGAATCGGCAGGG
>JBIQMI010000190.1:0-6588 GCA_044463585.1 Cryomorphaceae bacterium | reverse complement strand
ATGGGTGCGCAAAATGCCACGGGCGCGCGGCACCAAGAGCAAAAGCCGCCTGCAGGCCTACGAGAACCTGAAGAGCCTCGCCGGCCGCGACTTCGAGCACAAGCAGGTGAGCATCGACATCAAGAGCGCGCGCCTGGGTGGCAAGGTGATCGATGCGCGCAACCTCACCAAGAGCTTCGGCACCAAGAAGATCGTTGAGCTTTTCAACTACAGCCTGAAGGCCGGTGACCGCATCGGCATCGTGGGGCCAAACGGCATCGGAAAAAGCACCTTCATCGACCTGCTGACCAAACAGATCGAACCCGATGCGGGCAAGGTGACCATCGGTGATACGGTGGTGCTCGGCTACTTCGGGCAACAGGGCCTGCAACTGAAAGAGGACAAGCGGATCATTGAAGTGGTGCGCGACATCGCCGAGGCCATTCCGCTGAGCAAGGGCCGTACACTTACCGCATCGCAACTGCTGGAGCGATTCCTCTTCGACAAGGAACAGCAGTACCAGTACGTAAGCACCCTCAGCGGCGGCGAGCGCCGGCGCCTGTACCTGTGCACCGTGCTGATGAAGAACCCCAACGTGCTGGTGCTCGATGAGCCCACCAACGATCTGGACATCGCCACGCTGAATGCCTTGGAGGACTTCCTCACCGACCTCGACATCTGCCTGCTGATCGTTAGCCACGACCGCTTTTTCATGGACAAGCTCTGCACCAAGCTGCTGGTGTTCGAGGGCGATGGCATGGTGAAGGAATGGGTGCACAGCTACACCGAACTGCGCGAGGCACAAAAGGAGCGCGAAAGGGAGGGAGTAGAGAAGGATGTGAAGCAGGAGCGCGAAGAGAAGAAGGCGAGTGAGGTGAAAGAGGGAAAGAAGCTGACCTACGCCGAACGGCTGGAACTGAAGAAGATCGACCGTGAACTGCCGAAGCTGGAGGCACGGAAAGAGGAGCTGCTGAAGGAAATGGCGGAAAGATCGGCCGATCACCACGCTGTGATGGAGCTTTCCATCAAGCTGGAAAAGCTGACGAAGGAGCTGGACGCCCTGGGCGACCGCTGGCTGGAGTTGATGGAGAAGGAAGGTGAATAGTGCAGCGAACAGCGCTCACTTCACCTTGTTCGCCGCCTCTTGGTCAAAGGGCTCGTCCGGCTCCTCAAAAGGCCTGGCACCCGTATAGATCCGCCATTTGGCCAGCACGCTTTCCATATCGGCCGGCAATGGACTTTCGAACTTCATGCGCTTGCCCGTGCGGGGGTGGTCGATCTCCAGCAGGTAGGCATGAAGCGCCTGCCGCGGCAGCAGGTTGAAGCAGTTCTCCACGAATTGGCGGTACTTGGTGAACACGGTGCCTTTCAGTATGCGATCGCCGCCATAGGCCGCATCGTTGAACAGCGGGTGGCCGATGTGCTTCATGTGCGCCCGGATCTGGTGCGTGCGGCCGGTCTCCAACTTGCATTCCACCAGGCTCACGTAGGTGAAACGTTCGATCACCTTCCAGTGCGTGATCGCGGGCTTGCCCTGTTCCGGCTCCGTGAACACCTGCATCACCGTGCGGTCCTTGTGCGACCGGCCCAAATTGCCCTCAATGGTTCCTTCATCCGCATCGAAATCGCCCCACACCAGGGCCAAATAGCGCCTGTCGTTGCTGCGCGTGAAGAACTGGTTGGCGAGGTGGGCCAGCGCATCGTCGGTCTTGCCGATCACCATCACGCCGCTGGTGTCCTTGTCCAAGCGGTGCACCAGCCCCGGCCTCGGCACCGGCTGGCCAGGGGCCGAGGGCAACTGGCCGAAGTGGTGCAGCAAGCCGTTCACCAGCGTGCCGGTCCAATTGCCGTGGCCGGGATGCACCACCAAGCCCGGTTGTTTGTCAAGCACCAGGATGTCGGCATCCTCGTACAGCACCGTCAGCGGAATATCCTCCGGCAACAGCTCCACCTCGCGCACCGGCTCGGGCAATACCACGGTAACCACGTCGCGCGGCTTCACCTTGTAGCTCGGCTTCTCGTTCTTGCCGTTCACCAGTACGTTCCCGTTACGCGCCGCTGCGGCCAAGCGGGTGCGCGATGCCCCCGCGATGTGATCGTACAGGAATTTATCCAGGCGCATCAGGCCCTGTCCGGGGTCGGCCACAATGCGATGGTGCTCGTACAGTTCAGCCTCTTCGGCGGCACCCGCGGCCTCTTCCTCCGGCCCGTTATGCTTGTGCACGGCCATCAGCGCTGGATCACTAATCTGCCTTGCGCAAGGCGTTTGCCGGTGCGGTCGCGCACTTGCAGCAGGTACAGGCCCGGTGCCACATCGCCCACGTCCATGGTTTCCACGGCCGCTGGCCATTGCTTCACCGTGCGGCCCATGGCATCGGCCAACTCAACGCTCATGCCGGCCCGCGCAATGGGGTCCAACTGCAGCTTGAAACTGGTGCCGGCAGGATTCGGATAGGCCACAAGTTGGCCAGGAGCTTGTTCCTCCACCAAGCCGGCAAAGGGATCCACCGCGGCCACCATCACAGGGCGGATCATCCAGGATGCCTGTTGGCCGGAGACTTGCCAATTCTGCCCCACCTTGTAGTACATCTTGTCCTGGTTGTTCCGGTTCTTGTCCATGCCCAGGTTCATTTGCGTGGCGTTGGTCTGCACCCAGCCCACATAGAAGGTGCCTTCCACGGCCACGGTGCTGTCCAGCGGGTATTCCACGAAATGGTCGGGGCCCCACAACCGGTATTCCGGCTTGCTGAAGGAAACGTTCTGGTGAATGATCACCTCGGGGTTCAAGCTTTTCCAAACGGTGAGGATGAAGGACCCCTGCACAGGGTTGTTCACAGGCGGCGGGTTGTAGGTGAAGATGGGCGCGAAATAGAGGCGCACGGCACGGAGCGAATCACTGCCCTGTGTATCGAAGCGATAGGCCTGCTTGCCCCCTGCCACGTTCAGGCTGTAGCCCGCTTCGGCGCTGCCGTCGTCATAACTGTAATAGTTGCTGATCTCCTGTACGTAGCGCATGGTGTCGTTGTAGGCGCATGCGTCGGGTGTGGCGTTGGTCCAGAACTTCACGTCCAGGAAGGCGGCATCGGTGCATCCGGCCACGTCGTACACCAGCGGGTTCGCGCCACTGTTCACCGGGTGTACCGTGTTGAAGCTGCTATAGGCGTTGTTGCTGATGTTGTTGCCATAGCCCGAACGCGATGTGCTCCAACCGCAATCGGAATCCGTGTTGTAGCCCCAGGTGATGAACTTGTCCTGCGTGTCGTTGTTGCGCTGCAGCAAGGAGACCTGCGGCGCCATGTAGCTGCCCGGTGCCTGCACGAACTTGGCGTAGGGCACTGAGGTGAACGTCTGCAACAGGCCCGCTTCCCCGTACACGTAAGCGACATCCTGCAACACCGTATCGGTTACACTGCGGTTGCGGTCCAGCCGCACGTAGTCGATGTGCCATTGGTCCACCATGCCGCCCAGGGAGGCATCGTTGCGGAACCGCATGCGGAAGCCGTCCTTCAGGAAGCGCGTGTCCTTGATCGGCACCATCACTTGCCGGAACCGGTCGGGCGGCGCGGTGCCGGCGCTGCTCCACACCGTGTACCAGGCCTGTTCCTGCGGGGCGAACAATTCGAGGTAAAGGCTGTCCTCGGCATGGGCCAATTGATCGCCGCTGCGCCCGATGGGCTGGCAGAAGAAGCTGAGGTAGATGCTGTCGCCGGGCGTGTAGGCCAGGTCGATGGGCACCGAGGTGAGCTTATCGGCGCTGCCGTTGCGGTTGGGGTCCTGCGGATCATAGGGGTATCCGGTGCGGTCCATGCCGTCCAGGGTGGCCACGCCGATGGTGGGTGGATCGATGGGGAAACTGTTGTTCACGTAGGCATCATCGTCCGCCCAAAGGATCCATGGCCGCGGGCTGTTGTCCGGATTGATGTACTGGCGCGGGTCGGCGTCCACGGTATAGACCAGCAGTGAATCCTGCTTGAAGTCGGCCTCCACGGCCAGGGTATCGGAGCTGCCGCTGGCCAGGCTGTCGATCACGGTGTACGGCGGCCACAGGTACATGCTTTGCTCGGTGGGCGGGTACACGGCCAGGTTGCGCACAATGGCCACCACCGCGGGGTTCGGCACCGCCGAGGTGGAATCGTCGGGCGGGTGCACCGTGTAGTGGTAGGTGGTATCGCTGGAATAGGCCATGCCGGGCGTGCTGTTCCCGTTCACCACAATGCGGTAGATGGTCTCGGAATAATGCACGTTGGCATCGCCGTGGGCCGCATTGAGGTGGCGCGTACGGTCCACCGAGAAATCGTCGATCACGGGCAGCGTTTGCCCGGTGTTCTGGTAAAGGAAAATCTCGTTCAGGCCCGCTGCCTTTTGCATTTGGGGCGGATTGCCCGGCCGGGGCACCACGCCCAAGTGGGTAATGATCTCCTGGGCCTGCACGCCCATGGCCATCGGCAGCAGCAGCAGGAAGATCCGTTTGATCGCGTTGTTCATGGGTTGGACGGGCTTTGCATCAGGGTTGCTGGGGGATGCTGTCCATGGTGAGCCAGATGTCCACCATGCCGCCCGGCGCAATGGTCTCATCGCCCCCGGCGGCCGGGAATTGCCGGGCCACCTTGGCCAACGCCGTGTCACATCCGTTATTGCCGCAGCCCTTCACCTCCACCACAAGGCCCAGTTTCAGCGATGCCATGGCCAGCACGGCCTTCATTTCCTCGTAGCCCAGACCGCGCAGGTCGGGCACGGGCAAGCGCTCGCCGTATTGGCCCTGGCCCAGCACCAAGGTCACGGACTCCCCCTTCCGGATGCGGCTATCGGGTGCAATGGGTTTGCCCTTGTACAGTTGCTCCAGCACGCAATCCATGCACGGGTCGGGCCGGTATTGCACCTCCGCCACCTTCAGCCCCAATATTTCCATCACGCTCATGGCCTGCCGCTTGCTCAGGTTCACCAGGTCGGGCATGTTCAGCATTTTCGGCTGGCTGGCGTTCATCACCAGGTAAACGGTACGGTCCGGCTTCACGAACTTGCCCGCGGCGGGGTCCTGGTCCACCACACTGCCCTTGGGCACTTCATCGCTGTACACCGAATCGATCACCTCGGCCTTCAGCCCCAATTCCTCCAGCTGCCGCGCGGCATTGGCATAGTCCATGGTGCGCAGGTCGGGCACCTTGGTTTTTTCGTTGTGCCGGGTGTACATGCCCAGCCAGATCCATGCGGCCAGCACCAATAGGCCGGCCAGGGCCACAGGGCCGATGATGAGAAAGATGCGTTTGCCGGCGGTCATTTTTTCGCCCGGGCCTTGTGCCTGCCTGCAGCGAGGCGCGAATATACTCGGGCATCAACACCGGCACGTTGGCACTTCGGCGACATACGCCCCCCGGGCCACCACCGGCGCCCCCACCTTTGGTACCGATCACCCATGGCCATGGAAAAACCCTTGATCGCGGTGCTGCGCGGCGGCTATACCGGCGAATCCGTAATAAGCATGCAAAGCGCGGACAATATGATGGCCGCCATGGACCGCCACCGGTTCCAAGGCGTGTTCATCACCCTGCACCGCGACCGGTGGGAATGCACCGGCACCGATGGCGGGCCACTGCCCTTTGACCGCGCGCAATTCACCGTGGACCTGGGCCAAGGCCCCAAACGCATCGCCGCCGCCTTGATCGCCGTGCACGGCACGCCCGGGGAGGATGGCAAGGTGCAGGGCTACCTGGACATGCTGGGCGTGCCCTACCAAACCGGCGGGGTGCTGAACATGGCCCTTACCATGAGCAAGTTCGCCACCACCGCGCTGCTGCGGCAAATGGGCTTTCCCGTGGCCAACTCGCTCCTGCTGCACCGGCACGACCCCGAGCCGCTGGAGCGCGTGCTGCACGAGGTGGGCCTGCCCTGTTTCGTAAAGCCGGACAGCAGCGGCAGCAGCTTGGGCATCAGCAAGGTGAAGACTAGGGATGAACTTTTGCCCGCCTTGGAAAAGGCCTTCGCCGAGGATGAAAGCGTGCTGTGCGAGGCCTTCGTGAAGGGCCGCGAGCTCACCTGCGGCGTGATCAACCTGCATGGGCACGTGCGCGCCTTGCCGGTGTGCGAAATCCGCACCAGCCGCGAGTTTTTCGATTATGAGGCCAAGTACCACGCCGCCGACACGCAGGAGATCGTGCCCGCACCCATACCCGAGTCCGTGGCATTGCTGGTGCAACGGCGCTCGAAGGCCATCTACCGCGCGCTGAACTGCCGCGGCATGGTGCGGATCGACAATTTCTGGTTGGATACCGGGCCCGACAGCCGCCAGGCCGTCACCATTGAGGTGAACACGGTGCCCGGTTTCACGGCGGTGAGCATTTTCCCGCGGATGCTCAAAGCCGCCGGCATCAGCCAAGAAGAAGCAGTGAACGGGTTGATCGAGGAAATGCTGGGGGCTCGCTGAATCATATCCACAGAGAGCACAGGGTACACCGAGAATGGGGCTGTTATGCACAGAGAATACAGAAGACATAGAGACGCGAGCTATTGAGTCGGCCACTATTTGTTGACATTATGCGGCGTATTTGGTGGTGTCCTTTTTGAAGAAGCCAAGGACGGCTTCCGGGGTCCGTTGCAAATACCTCAGGTGGG
>JBIQMI010000189.1:0-6634 GCA_044463585.1 Cryomorphaceae bacterium | reverse complement strand
CTTGCGGAACCGTATGGGTTCCACGGCGGCCACCAGCTGCCGCCATTTCACGGCCTCCATGGCCCAATTGGCCAAGGTGAGGGAAAGCATGACCGGCCAGAACCAAATGGGCATGCTGCCGATGGCCCCGCGCAGCTGCGCCGCCATGGCGCTACCTTCGCCCACGGCGAGGTGCCGGTACAGCACCACCGCTGCAACGGGCAGCACCAGCCATTGCACAAGCCGCAACGCCCTGTATTTCATGCCATGAACCCCATTTCCACCGAAGCGACCAAAAATAGGCGGGGCGGCCCCACCGGGGAACGGATCATCCTGGGGATTGATCCAGGCACCACCGTCATGGGCTATGGCGTGGTGCTGGCACAAGGCCCGAAAGTGGTGCTATTGGAGGCCGATGCCATGCGTTTCACGCCCGGCGACGACCATGCGGTGCGCTTGAGGGCGATCTTCCGTGCGGTGCTTCAGGTGATCGAGAAGCACCTGCCCGACGAATTGGCCATTGAGGCGCAATTCTTCGGCAAGAACGTGCAGAGCATGCTGAAGCTCGGCCGTGCACAGGGGGTGGCCATCGCAGCCGCGCTGCACCGCGACATCCCGGTGGTGGAGTATGCGCCGAGGCGTGTGAAGCAGAGCATCACCGGCCGTGGCGATGCCACCAAGGAGCAGGTGGCCGCCATGCTGGGCAGCATCTTCAACGGGCAGCAATTGCCGCGCAGCACCGATGCCACCGACGCCTTGGCTGTGGCCCTGTGCCACCATTTCAGCTCGGGCAGCCCCGTGGCGCGCAGCAGCGGGCGCAAGGGCAATTGGAGCGATTTCGTGCGGAACAACCCCGGCCGCGTGAAGACCTGATCTCAGGCTTTGCGGATCTGTTCGGCCAGCGCGGCGAATTCCTCGTTGCCCATTTTCACCTTGGGGCGCGAGAAATCCATGTCGTATATGCCGTCGATGGGGATCAGGTGCACGTGTGCATGCGGCACTTCCAGCCCCACCACGCTTACCCCGATGCGGTCGCAGGGCACCACCTTCGCGATCTTGTCCGCCACGCGCTTGGCAAAGGGCATGATGCCCGCCAGCAGTTCATCGGGCAGGTCGAAGAATTTGTCCACCTCTTGTTTGGGGATCACCAAGGCGTGCCCACGGCGCACGGGGTTGATGTCGAGGAAAGCGAGGAAGCGCTCGTCCTCGGCCAGTTTATGGCACGGGATCTCGCCGTTGATGATGCGTGTGAAAATGCTGGCCATCAACGCGAGATGTCCAGTACTTCGAAGCGCATGATCCCACCGGGCGTGGCTACCTCGGCCACTTCGCCCACCTGCTTGCCGAGCAGCCCCTGCCCGATGGGCGAGGAGACGCTGATCTTCCCGGCCTTGATGTCGGCCTCGCTTTCGGCCACGAGGGTGAAGGAGCGCGCCGGTCCGTTGCCGTGTTTCACCTTCACCGTGCTGTGGATGTACACCTTGTCGTTGTCCACTTGTTCCGGGTCGATCACCCTGGCGTTGGCCACCACCTCCTCCAATTTGGCGATCCGGGCCTCGAGCAGGCCCTGGTCCTCCTTGGCTGCGTGGTATTCGGCGTTCTCGCTGAGGTCACCCTTGTCGCGTGCCTCGGCGATCTGTTGGCTGATGTGCGGGCGCTCCACGGTGCGCAGGCGGTGCAATTCCTCCTGCAGTTTGCGGAAGCCTTCCTCGGTATAGTATGCCGTGGTGCTCATGGTAGTTGCCCACTTGGGCCTTTGTACGGTATGGATGGAAATAGGGAAAGGACCCTTCCGGGCCCTTTCCAAAGATATGCATACGGTTGATCAGAGGCTCAAGCGCACCCCGATGCTGTGCACCCCATTGAAGGGGTTGGTGGCGCGGTAGCCATAATCGATGGCCAATGCGCTCTTCTTTTCCTCGCCGAAGGGGAAATCGACGCTGATGCCCGCACTGGGCCCGGTGAACACCGTTTCGCGCTTGGCGCTGCTGGTCACGTCCTTCTCGTACAGGTAGCCGCCGCGCACATGGATCATTTTCTTGAACGCATACTCCGCGCCCAGGGCGAACTGGTCCTTGGTGAAGGAGTTGGACACGAAGGTGCCCGCCACCGTTACGCGGTGCAGTTCATTGATGTTGATGTCGTAGGCCGCCCCGATGTTCATCATGGAGGGCAGCTCGAATTCTGCCGAGCGCTGTTCCAGCGTAAGGGTGTGGTCGCCGGAGATCAACAGGCCCTGCACCGCCATGCCATCGCCTGAGAAGCGCATGGCAGGCCCCACGTTCTTCAGCGCGATGCCGAAGTGGATGTTGTCGCTGGGCCCGGTCACGTACTGGATGCCGGCGTCGAAGCAAACGCCGGAGGTGCGCACGTTGGCGATCGATTCGGACACTACGCGCACCAGCAGGCCCCCGTAGATGCTGTTGGAGAAGGTCTTGGAGTAGGCCAGGCCGATGTTGGCCTGTGTGGGGCTGAACGTTCCCAAGCCTCCTTCCGGCTGGTCAACGGTGGTCACCGGCAGATCCCCGAAGCCGAAGGTGGTTGCGGACAGGCCGAGCACGCCGCTCTCCCCAAGCTTTTGGCCGAAACCCACCGAGTTCACCTTCACCCCGCTGCCTTCCAGCCACCGGGTGGTGGTGAACAGCAATTCGGTCTTGTGCACGTGCGCCAGGCCGGCCACGTTTCCGAACATGCCCTCGGCCCCCTGCAGGCTTGCGGAGTTGGCCAATGACCAACCGTTGCTGCGTGCCCACGGGTTCACCAGCAGTTGCGTGGCCCCTGCCGCACCGGCCCGGTCGGGATTGCCCGCCATGGCCGCGGCCGCAAGCAGCGCCATTCCCAAGCCCGCCATCATACGGGCACCTGTATTCTTCATCCTCATGTTGTTCAACATTGTACCGGATATGACGGCTTAGAAATTCTGGAGATCGATGGGCCTCATCACGCCGAACCACTTGATCACGCGCTCGCCCAGCCCCGGTGCATCGATGTGGCACAGGTAGGTGCCGCCCGAAATGGGCACGTTATAGTTGTTCCGCAGGTCCCAATCCAAGTAGGTCAGCTCGTTGTCCTTCTTGTACTGCCGCACCAACGTACCGTTCACCGTGTAGATGCTGATGGTGCAGGTGCGGGGCAGGTTGATGAACTTCACGCGGTTGTCCAGTCGCGTGGTTTCATAGCCGCTGAACGCATAGTACGGGTTGGGCACCACGCCGATCAGGTCGAGTTCGGTCTTCCCCACCTCGGTCACGTAGGTCTGTGTGGCACCAATGGTGGTGCTGAAGCCGTACAGCGGCAGGCCGCGGTTGCGCGTCGTGTTCGTGATCTCCGGCGTGTAGGTGGGGTATGGTTGCGTGTAGATGGTGTACGGTTTGTTAACGCTCATGCGCAGTACCATGTCCGAGGGCACCAGGCCCTGTTGCGGGGTTTTCATCTTGGCTCCGGTCACCAGCAAGCTGCTGCCCACCCATGCTACCCCGTCATACACGTTGCTGATCTTGCCGGAGACGTTGCCCTCCATGCGCTCCCTGATGAAGGCACAGGCATCGTACTGTGGCATGCGGTTGTTGGCCAAGGGCGGCTTGATCGTGCGGCGCAGGTTCATGCCCACATAGATCCAGTGGCCGCCGCCCATAATGGGCTGGCCTTGGGTGTTGAGCATCTGGTCGCTGGGGTTCCAGATCATGTCGCGGCCAATGCCGCCGCCGGCAAAGCTGTTCTCGCCGAAGAACACGTTAAGCCGTTCGCCGGTCTCCATGTCCACCGCATAGCCGGGGAACCAGCTCATGCCGGTTGGGCTCACCGAATCCGCCTCGGCCACGTTGGCCCCCGGGTCGGTGGCCTTCAGGCCATTCTTGTCCACGCTGGGCACCGGGCGCATGTACAGTTTCTTCACGCCAGTGGGCACCGTGTTGGCAGGGGTTTCGCATTCCTCCACCACTACGCAGCGGCTCCACTTGCTCTTGTCGCTGGTGAACACCACCTGTATGCTGGGGATGTCGCGTATCGAGGCTGAGGTTTGCGAGTTGGAGAACTCATCCGCCCCCGGCTGGAAGGTGGCGCGGCCCACCAATGCCCATGGGGACCATGTGCCGCCGATCACTTTCTCGTACGCTTGGAAGGGGTCCACATCCGTGTAGTCGGGATATTCCAGGGTAACGTCCTTGGCCACCCCGGCCCGGATCCAGTTCTCCACTTGTTCACCCTCTTGGTCGGGAATGCCCGCATACCATACCGGCCCGCTGGTTTCCATGCCACTGCCCAGGAATTTGGTGTACTTCCCATCGTAGCCCGTTTGCGTGATGGTGACTGACAGGCCCCACTTGGGGATCAATTGCTCGTTCTGCAGCATGATGGTGCGGCTGGAGCGCACGGTATCGGCACTGGTGGGCGAGCCGCTCAGGTGCACCAGCATCCAGCTGGCATCACGCAGGCGGGTGTAGCTGTTGTTGGGCGTTGGCGGCGGCGTGGGCACCGGTATGTCGGTGGAATCCAGGATCCACAGCTCGAAATTGCCATCGGGTACCTTCAAGGGGTCCACCACCTTGATATTCACGGGTCCTTGGCCCCTGCGGTAGCGGATCTGCTCCAGTCGTGCGTTCGGCGAGGAAGCGATGGCGTCCAAGGTTTCACGGGTCAGCGAGAGGCGGTTGCCGCCGTTGCCCTGGCCCTCGATCCGGGTGATCTCGAAGCCGTCGCCGTACTGCGAGTTCACCACGGTACCCCCGTTCTCCACGCTGGGCTTGTGCGGTATGCCGGCGTATGAGCGGATCGATCCGGTGGTTGACTTACGGCCGGGCAGGAAGGGATAGGGCTGGCCGGTGAGCGTGATCGGGTCATACTCCTGGTAGTGGTTGTAGCCGTACGCCAAGGCCATGAAGTGGTAGGTCTTGAAGTTGGTCAGGCGCGGATCGCCGGTGGAGAACTTGTCCTCCAGAACGCGGAACGAGTGCACCACACCGGTATCGCTTCCGTGCACCATCATTTGCGGCACCGGCATGTTCAGGTCGGCATCGGCCACCCAGTTGATGATGTTGCTCACCCCGTCCTGGATGTCCACTTGCGCCACCAGGCGTGCCTTGTCGGTATTGCGCAGCTCATCGGGCGAAACCGTGGCATCCTTCACCTGGTAGATCATGTACCCTTGGAACCGGTAGTAGCGGTCGTTGGGCACCTGCACGGTGCCGTTGGGCACGGGCACGATCACCTGTTCGCCCGCATCGTTGTACAGGGTGTCCTGGCGGTACATCATGCTATCGCGCATGGCAGGGATGGTGGCGTCAAGTTCCTCGTATTCCTCGTTGTAGTTGTTGCTTCCCAACGGGTTGGTGATGTAGAGGATCAATTCGCGGTCCAGTTCCTGTATGGTAAGCTCGGGCGCATCCGGCCCGTTGAGGATGCGGAAGCAGTTGTCGAACAGCGACTGTGCCTTGTCGTCGGCCTTGCGCATCAGTTTCACGCTTTCCTGCACATCGCCGGCCGAGGCGCGCGCCCACACCACGCCCACGGTGATGTTGTTGTATGCGCCAGGCTCCAGGGTGAAGGGACCCGCGCTTTGGATGAAGCGGCGGTCGCCGGGGGCATTGCCCGCGCTCACTTCGTTCCACACCGGTTGGGGCGTGCAATCCGTACCCCAGCCGTAGGGATCTGAAGTTCCGGGGAACATGTAGTATGCACGGATGCCACCGCCTGAAACGTTGTATCCATTGCCGCCGTAGGTCATGGGCGTGTTGTCACCCCAGATGGCCTTCAGGTAGCCATAGTATTGGCCGGCCGTGCTGGGATCGCCGATCGCCCCGCTGGCGTTGTTGTGGTACACGAAGGCACGCATGCCATAGCGCTCGTTGTCCACCACGCCATCGCCATAGCCGATACCGATACCTCCGTAGGGAATGCCCAAGGAATCGCGCGCATCCTGGCAGTTCGTGGTCAGCGGATTGTCCATGCCATCATAATCCTGGTAGGGCCCTTCAAAGAAGTCCACGCCAACTGCGGGCGGCGGGGGGATCGGCCCACCGTAGCCGGGGTGTCCGTGCGCTCCTTCGTCCACGGCATCACCGTTGTATCCGTAGCCTAGGCCGCGTTCCACGTCGCAGCCCACGTAGTCGTCATCGGCACCGCCCAGGTCCACGTCCACCCATTGGCCGAAATAGGTTTGCGTAAGGGTTTGGGTGCCTTGGTTGATCAACACATAGTTGTAGAAGGTCATGTTGTTGATCTCGTCGTTGGTGCTGAATGCGAAAGCCTGTGCACGGATCTCCATGCCGATGGGCTGTCCACCGCTTTCCGTGTGCGTATTGCCCTTGTCGTTGAACACCCACCAGATGTTCTGGTCGCCGAACAGGGGAATGGCAT
Organism: Cryomorphaceae bacterium; assembly: GCA_044463585.1. Classification (GTDB taxonomy): domain Bacteria; phylum Bacteroidota; class Bacteroidia; order Flavobacteriales_F; family PHOS-HE28; genus PHOS-HE28. The sequence goes on along the minus strand of JBIQMI010000189.1, from coordinate 301 downwards.
CCTCGCGGCGCTTGGCCTTGCAATCGATCACGCCCTGCAGGTCGTAGCCGGGGTAGTCGCCTTGGTCCGGGTTGTATTCACCGTCCCCATCGGTATCGTGGAAGGGTGCCAGGTTGTAGTCCTGTCCTTTGGAAACATCGCCGTGTGCGGGCCATTCGTAGAAATAGCCGGGCACGGTGTAACCGGTGAATTCGATCGCCGGGTCGCAGAGCGGGTCTGCGATGCAGCGGAAATAGGCATCCTGGCGCTGTGCATCCTTCCGCATGGTCTTCCACATGCGGTCGTATTGGTTGCACACGGC
>JBIQMI010000188.1:0-6646 GCA_044463585.1 Cryomorphaceae bacterium | reverse complement strand
GGTGCGTTCGTGGGCCTCGCCCAAGGCATCGGTGATCCAAAGCCTCCACACGTAGATCCCGTCCGGTGCGCCGCCTCCATCCCAGCCGGCATGCAGGTCGTTGGTGGTGAAAAGCGGTGCACCCCAGCGATCGAAGATCATCAGCTTGAAGCCGCTCGGTTCACGAACGGAGGTGATGGGCCGGAACACGTCGTTCACGCCGTCCTCGTCAGGCGTGAAGGCATTCGGCGCGAACAGCAGGAACGGGTCTTCCACGCAGACCTCGGTGCTGGCCGATGCGCTGCAGCCTTCGGCGTTGGAGGCCGTGAGGTCCACGGTGTAGCAGTCCACCGCGCTATACGTGAAGCTGGGCGCATGCTCCGTGGAGCTGCTGTTGCCCGGATCACCGAAATGCCAAAGGAATTGGTCGGCGTAGCGGGTGCCGTTGTTGAAATGGACCGTGGGCTCATCAATGGTGGTGACCGGCGGTGAGGCGCTGAACGACACGATCGGTGAAGCATGAACTTCCATCCTCTCTGGCAGAACGATGGAACCGGAACAGCCTGAAGCATCGGTAACGGTAAGGCCCACGGCGAAGCTTCCGCCATTGGAGTAACAATGCACAGGTGCCGTGGCGCTTGAACTGGTGCCATCGCCAAAGCTCCACGTGTATTGTGCGGCATTGGCGGGCCACGCCTCAAATGAGGCGCAAAGCGGAGCGCAACCGACCGAATCGCTCACCGTGAAGCGCGGCGTGAAGCCAGCAGTAACCGTCACCAGCACTTGATCTGTTGCAGAACTGCAGCCCGCGGCATCGGTTGCACTTACCGTATAGCTCGATGTGGTTTGCGGAGAAACAGCTGGCCCATCCGGGGTCCAAGTGAAGGCATAGCCGCCCGCGCCACCCGTGGCGGCGGCATGCAGCAGAACCGTCTGGCCTTCGCAGATGCTAGTGTCCGCCATGGCCGTAACGATCACCGGTGGCGGTTCCAGGATCGTAACCTCCTGAACGTCCGTGCAGCCTTGGGCATCGGTGGCCGTGCACGTGTAGGTGCCGGGCGCCAATCCGGTGAGTTGGGCCGCAGTGCTTCCCCCCGGCGACCATACCAACGCCACAGGTGAGGCACCGCCCGTAACAACTGCGCTGGCCGTGCCATCGTTCATTCCCGTGCAGCCCACATCGGTATGCGAAAGGGCCAAGGCAAGATCGCTGTTGGAACCGGTGAGCGTGGCAGTGGCCGTTGCGCTGCAGCTGTTTGCCGATGTTACTGAAACCGTGTATGTGCCCGGGCCGAGGCCATTGATGGTTCCCGAGGTGGCCCCTCCTGGCGACCAATGGAAATACACAGGACCGGTGGCACCGGTCACTACGGCCTCCAAGCTTCCGTTCTGTTGGCCGCAGCTGGGTTGTACCGCATTCACGGCAACCCCGAGGATGCTGATCTCACGTGTGGTGGTATTGCTGCCGCCACAGGCATCCACGGCGGTAAGGGTCACCGTGTAAATTCCTGGACCGGGGTAGCTGTGCGACGGATGCTGGAGCGATGAAGTATTCGATGGCGAACCCGGATCGCCGAAGTTCCAGGAGAACGAAACCGGGCAGGGCGTGCTTGTGTCCACGAAATCGAGGGTTGTTCCATCGCAATCAGCGGTAAAGCTGGCCACCGTGGCCTCCGACTCATCGATCAGAATGTCGTCAATGGCTATACCATCGTAGTTATTGCACGAGCTGCCTGCACCGAAAAAGAACCGGAACCTTACGCTTGGTGCGTGCGCGAGGCCTGCCAGGCAATGCTTGGCCGTTACCCAAGCAGCGCTTCCCCCGCCCCCTTGGCAATTGCCCTGCGTGGGCCCTACCCTTCCGCTCCAACCTTGTTTGGGGCTGATGCTTGCGGGCAGGTTCGTGATGTTGGATGAATTGAACCAGTGCGCGGTATGGCAATCCGCTGCGTCCGAAAAGGAACCGACGTTGTGGTAGGTGGCCCCCCCATCCGTGGAATATTGGAACGTCATGCCATCGTACTGGCGTTCCACTTCCCAAAAGATCTTGAAAGAGATCCGTGGCCGGGCCAAGGAGCTGAAATCGAAGCAGGGGCTTTCGAGCCACGAGCGTTCGTTGTTGTTGTAAAAGGCACCGGTAAGCCCACCCACGCACCAGCTTTTGATGCCTCCGCCCGCGCTGTTGATCAGGGCATGCGCCGGCGTGCCCCAGGCCCAATCGTTGCCCGTTCCGCCGCTGGTCCATGCCGGACCGTTCTCAAACCCTTCGTTGTAGGGGAAGCTGCTAATGGGTGTTCCGCATTGCGCATGCACAACCGAGGGCAGCGCGCCGAAGAGGAAAATCGTGGAACGGAGCCAGAATGGCCGGAACGGAAAGCGCATGCCGAAAAGGGACGCAAAGATCGGTGGGCACGGCGCTCGCTGCCATTGACCTGGGTCAAGCTTCTGCAAGCCAACTTTGCCGCGGACGCAAGGATCAGATTCCAACGCAGCATGAAAGGGAACCAGATCATGATCATTTTGGCCATGTCGGCTGCAGCCATGCAGGCACAGGCCCAGGTCGCCTTCAACCCACAAGCTGGCGCCTACTTCACGCGGCTCACCAATTCACCGTCCGAGATCATGTCCAGTGCATCATTCGGCTGGCAGCTCGGTGCCGACGTCCGGTTGGGCGACCGCCTCTATTTCCAGCCGGGCGCCTTCTTCGGGCGCAGTGCCACGTACATCAAATTCACCCCGCTGGACACCACCTTCATCCAGGATAATTTGATCCGCACCACGGCCAAGATGAACGCCCTCCTGGGCTACAACCTCGTGCACAAGGAAATGTTCAAGCTGCGCATGAACGCCGGGCCCACCTACGAGTTCATCCTCAGTGTGGACAGCAAGGACGACAGGATCGCCTTCAACAGGAAGGACTATAACGAGGGTTCATTCAACCTTGATGCGGGCGTTGGGATCGATGTTGCGTTGGTGACCTTGCAGGGAGGCGTGAGCTACGGATTGAGCAACGCTTACAAGGATGCGGGCAAACTCCTGAAGGAAAGCAGGTATTTCACGTGGTACGCCTCCGTGGGCCTGGTATTTGGTGGAGGTGGCGGCAGGTAACCATCGGCTGCATTTTCCTGGGTTCATTCACGGGCCCGGAATTGGGCAGGCATTTATATTGGTGCCCTCAACACCTCAGCCTCATGAAATACATTGCCTTATTGCTTGTGGTTATTGGGTTCGCTTCATGCGCACCCGTGCAAAAAGTTGAAACGGCCAACACCTTGAATATTTACGGGCCTGGAGTTATCCAGGCACCAGTGGTCGTGGATCTTGAAGTGAGGGAGACCAAAGCTACCGGCATCGCCGTAGGAGCCTCCACGTCATTGAGCCTGGTGAAGAACTTGGCGTTGGTAGATGCCATAAAAACGTCAGGTGCGGACGTGTTGGTCGAGCCTACGTACGAAATCGAAAAAACAGGAGGAAAGGTGAAGGCGATCGTTACTGGCTATCCAGCGAATTACAAGAATTTCCGCAATGCGACCACGGCGGATTCCAGCTTGATAGCGGCCGGTTATATGCACCGTGTCAATACCTCTGTGGTTGACTATACGGAAAAGAAAAGAGGTGGAGGGTTTTGGGCCTTCGCTGTGATCCTGGGAGCTGTGATCGTGGCCGGCATTGCTGGTGCGTTTTGAGTTGCCCTCAACGCACCAACGTGATCGTACCGCTCATCTCGTGCAGGGTACCGGTCTTTTCCTGGGCCCTAAGTACATAGAAGTAGGTGCCCTCGCTCAGCAATTCACCCACCGGCGAGCGCCCGTCCCAAACCTGGTTCACCCGTTCGAGCCGCGAAACCAGTTGACCCCAGCGGTTGAAGATCTGTACATCCAGCGTCGCCAGGTCGCCGCGTACGCGGAACACATCGTTCACACCGTCGCCATTCGGGCTGAAGATGTTCGGTATGACCAACGTATCGGGGCCGGAGAGACAGATCTCCACCACGGCGGTATCGCTACAGCCTTGGGCATTCGCGGCCACCAGCGTCACGGGATAGCAGCCCTTTTCCGCGAAGGCGAACACGGGCGCTTGCCCGCTGGCCGTGCTGCTGTCGGCATCACCGAAGTACCACGCCCATTCGCTGGCCTCTTGGCTGCCATCGGTGAAATGGACCAGATCGCCGGGCGCCGGCGTGGCCGGTGACCAAGTGAAGTTGGCCACCACAGCAGGTGCCACCTCCACCTCACCGAAGGTGGTTGTTACCGATGGGCAACCACTGTCGAATTGCACTTCCACGGTTACGGTATACTCCCCCGGCGCGGCGTAACAGTGCTGGACCTCATCGTTCGTGGCGGTATTGCCATCGCCGAAGTCCCAGTGGTAAACGTGGTTTCCGGTGGCCGTGGCCGTGAAAGTGGCGCAATGCGGCGCACAACCTTCCAAGGCCGTACTGGAAAGCGTGAATGACGCTTCGCTGGGCACCGTAACGGTTACTTGGCCCGGATCACCCTCGCAGCCGTTCAGGTCGTGCACTTCCACCGTGTATACCGTTGTCTCCGCGGGGGAAACAGTTGGTCCATCCGGCGACCAGGTGAAATAATAGCCGGGAGTGCCGCCCGTTGCCGTGGCTTGCAACACCGCCGTTCCACCGGGGCAGATCGTGGTATCCGCCCCGACCGTCACCACCACGGGTGAAGGTTCCGTGATGTTGGTTCCGCCGGTGCGGGAACAACCGTCGGCATCGGTAATGGTGTAGGTGTAATTGCCGGGAGCGAGCCCGGTGATGATGGAATCGGTGCTGCCGGTGGACCATAGATAAGTGTACGGCTCAACGCCGCCTGTTCCTTCCGCGCTCAATAGCCCATCGGCCGCGCCATGGCAGCTCACGTTGGTGTAATAGGTGGTGGTGTGCATCCATCGCGGCGTGATGTAGGCGGTATCGGTGCCACACGCATTGGTGCCCGCCACCCAATAGCCCACTGGCCCGGTGATGGCGGCAACGATGGAAACCGTGGTGGCGCCCGTGCTCCACACATAGGTATCTGCACCCGATGCCGTTAGCACACTTGTCTCGAACTGGCTGCACAACGTGGTATCACCCGTAACGGTGACCAGCGGCGTTTCCCCTGTGGTGATCGTTACCGTGGTGCAGGTTGAATCGCCACAAGCACTAATGGCACAGAAGCTCAGTTCCACATCCCCGTTGTCGCCACCGCCCGGTGTGTAGCTGGTGGATGTGGAATTTGGATCACTGTAAGTTCCCCCTCCCCCATGCCAGAGCAAAAAGCTGTACGGCCCGCTTACAGCACCCTGCAGTTGTGCGGAAGCACCACAGGCCACCGGGCCGCCGCCGGAAGGAATGGAAACCAAAGTGGGTTCGAATGGCGCCTGGCATCCATAATTCACATAGCTGGGAACGGGCAGTCCGGGCCATGCAAAATTCACCGTGGCCCCGTCGTTCTCTTCGGAAAGACCACCGTACGTGCCGTGGATGTTCACCAGTTGGTTGGCATCATAGACGGCCGTGTCGCCGCAGGCCGCGCCAGCCACATTGATCCGCAGCCAACGCCAAAGCGGCGGACCAGGAATGGTGGTAATGTCCTGCCCCACCAGGTCGTTGTTCTTGAAATGGCCTTGGCTGTTGCCCGGCGCTTGGAAGATGATGTAGAGCGTATCGCTGAGCGCGGTGAATGGATTGGCCTGCACGCACATATTGGTGCTGGTAACGAATAGCACGCGGCTGCCGGGGGGAATGACCCCGCCCGGAGGCTCGATCAAATGGCCGCATGCCTGAATGCTCGCGTTCAGCTGTGCGGTAAGCCCCGCCGTGGTGCTGTTTTGCACAAGCCCGCGGAAAGTGCTGCTATAGAACTGGAACTGCAGGTCGCCCAAAGCGATGGGTGATGGCCCTGTGATGAAGCGCACCATTTCATTCATGCCCTCGGTGCTGGCCGGGCAATCGGTGAGTGAAACACAGGCATCCACCAGAATGCTTTCGATCTCGAGGCATTTGGAGGGCACCTGGGCTGCCACTAGCACCGGTGGGCACAATGCAGCGATCAGCAGCGCACGGCGCAGGCGGCTTTGAGGAGGTATGGTCATGCGGTCGGGCCGGTTCTTCGGTTGGGAAAACACCCATTTCACCGGCACGAACTTACCGGCCCATTACGCAAGACTTCCTGACCGAGGGCAGATCTTTTCCACCATGGGCCATGGATGAAAACACATTCACCAATTGCGGCCCAGAACAGCAGGGATCATCGCTGCCACAAATCCATTTCCCATTCATGCCCACGGTTGACCGCTGAATAGTATTTTCGATGCGCCATGAAACCCCACTACCCCACCCTGGCCCTGGCTGCATGCCTGTGCGCCCTCGGCGCCGTAGCGCAACCCGTTTTCAACAATTCCCCCCAACTGCTGCCCTTTGCCACCCATAGTGGAAACTGCATGGCAGTTACCGACATGAACGGCGACGGCCTTGACGATATCGCCGTATTGGACAGCAGCCGCTACCTGCGCATCCTGTACCAGAACGTTGATGGCAATTTCCATGGCTACAACATTGGCCGGCTGAGCACTGCCGACCAATGGGGCATGGCCGTGGCCGACATGGACAATGATGGCCACAAGGATGTTTTCACCGGCGGCAATGGCGATGGGCAGCATTACCGGCGGA
>JBIQMI010000187.1:0-6650 GCA_044463585.1 Cryomorphaceae bacterium | reverse complement strand
AGGGCACTGCGCACCTGGGTACGCACGGCCTCATCCACGGTGGGCAGTTTCACGTCGAAGCCGATCTCGGGGTTCATCAGGTTCTGCGAAAGGTGCATGAGCACCTCCACCGGGAACCGCTTTTTATAGGCCTCGGTGCGCAAGGCCGGCGGGATCACATCGTACAGGCTGGCGCGCAGGCGGTACACGGCATCCACGTTGATGATGGCGTCGAAGGGGCTGCCGTACCAACTGATCCGCCCGCCTGGCTCCACACCGAAACGCTTGTTCACCAAGTTGCGCAAGGTGAACAGGTAATCGCCGTCCACCAGGTCAATATCGCCCTTCATGCTGAAATCGCCGGAAGGGGTTACCGACATGGCGATGTTGCCACTGCCGCGGCCGCGCATGATGTCGCCCACGGTGGGATCGAAGATCAGCTCGAAGCGCGCCGCCGGCGTAACGGCCACCTTCAGGTCCAGCCGGATGCCGGTGAGGTCCACTTCCTCGAAATCCTGGTCGCGGTCGGTATCGGACGTTACGAAGTGCACGAAGGGAATACCGCCCACTTCCTGGCTTCCGCCCAGCGGGAAATGGATGTCGGTGCCTTCGGCGGTGGATGCGTCCACGTTCACCTCAAGGTTATCGGCGTAGCCGCTGATGCCCATGGTGCCGGTGGCGTAGGCCTTGCCATAGTACAGTTCGTTGTTGCGCACGTCGGTGTCCAGCACTTTCAGGCCCGTCATCTCCATGCTTACGTCAAAGTTCCAGTCCTTCAGCCCGTGGTGGATGATGGTGCCGTTGGCAATGGCGCTGTGCCCTTCGTCATCGTACAGTTTCACCTGGTCCAGCGCGAACATGTCCGGCCGGATGTTCACCCGGTGGCTGAAGCTGTAGAAGGTGTTGAGGTAATCGATGCGCAGTCCTGCATTCTCGAGTTCCGCGAAGCCGTTGATCTGCGGCGAGGCGAAGGTGCCCGTAACGGCCACATCGCCAGTGACCTTGCCCTGGATGTTGCTGATGGCCTCGGGCAGGTACGGTTCGAGGAAGCGCAGGTCGAAACGGTCCATGCCCAGGCTCAGGTCGAGTTCCTGTTCCTTGCCAGGCATCACCCGGCCGGTAAAGCCGAAGGCACGCAATTCACCGCGCTGCAGCTGCCCGTTCACGTGCACCACATCCTCGGATTCGCTGTAGCTGGCCGAGAAGCGCAGGTCGCCCACCTGCTTGTTCTCCACCGCCACACTGTCCACGCAGAGGTAGCTGAACAGGTAAGGTGCACCATAGATGTTGAAGAGCCGCCCATCGCCGCTGATGATGCCCTGAACCAGCGGGCCCTCGTAAAGCGGCTCCAGGTTCTCGGTGCGCACATCGAACAGTTCGAAGGCCAATGGCTGCTCGGGATCTTTGGAGACCACCCCGCCCAGCCGGATGAACTGGTCGCCGTTGCGCAGCACCAGGGTATCCACGTGTATCGTGCTGGTGTCCACGCGCACGTGTGCTGTCTGTTCGTTCCTCCACACGCCACGCCCCAGGTCTATGCTGCTGGGCCCAAGGTCGATGTCCACCGAGGTGGGCCCGTTCACCAAGGCGTTCAGGTTCAGCGTGCCGGTAATGGTGCTGTCGCCCGCCCAGTGGGCGGCCAGGTCCACCTCGTCCTGGTAGGCCTTTCCGGTCAGGTACAGGTCGCCAAGCTTCACGCTGTCCTTTCCCCATTTGCCATTTCCCTTCAGGCTGAAGGCGAGCAGGTCCATGGTTTTGCCAAGCGTGGCATGCAGGGTGTCGGCCACGAAGGTGCCATAGGCGAAACGCGGGGCATAGGCGTCCACATCAAGGTCGAAGGTGCGGCTGTCGAAGCGGCCGGTGGCGCGTGTGTCGGTGCCCAGCTTCAGGCCGGGCATCACGATGTCGAGCAGCGGCTGCGCGCGGTTCAACGTGGCCTCGAAGGCGAAGTCCTGTGCTTGTTGGCCATAGTTCACCTGTGCCTGCAGCGAGGGGAAAATGCTGAAGACGGTGCTGCGTACGGCATCGCCGATGAGCGTGGGGTAGAACGTGCCACGCACTTGGGCGTCCGCCACGGTGCTTTGCAGGCGAAGCATGGGCGTGCCGTTCTCGCGCCACGCGTCCACCGCAATGTCGCCAAGGTCCAGTTCCACCGTGTCGTGGCAATAGCTCACCTCGTACAAACGCACGGTGCCTTGCAGGCTGTCCGGCGCCAGTTGCCCCTTGGCGCCAACGCGCATCTGCAGGTCGCTGTAGCCTTCGCCGCCCACCAGGCCGAGGGCGCGCAGGTCGAGCCGCTTCACATTGGCGGTGAAGTCCACTTCCGGCCATCGCCCGCGCAGGTCGGCGAGGCCATTGAAGTCCAGCGAGGCCTTCGGATCGTTGCAATGCAATTCACCGTTGAACAGGTTCTTTTCCAGCTTGCCGTTCAATGTGATGTTGCTGATGGCATAATGCTCCAGCCCCAGCTTGGGCACACTGCCGTTGATCTCGCCCACCAGCGAGGGGAAGTCGCGCCCACGGGCCGATACCCGTGCATCCACCGCGATCTCGCGTACGCTGCGCGTGTCCAGCACCTTGCCCAGGTCGAAGCCGGCCGTGGCCAGCTTGCCGTCCAGCCGGAACACTTTGCTCACGGTGTCCATTTCGTACGAAATGTCGGTGCGCAACACACCGGCCTCGGTGCCCACCGTGCCATAGGTGGTGAAAGCGCTGACGAAGCCGGTGAATTTCCCCTCGAAGCTGAGGTTGCCCATCCGCTTCACTTCATCGGGCAGCACAAGCTTTTTGCCCGAGGTGAAGGGCGGCAGGGGCAGCCCGGCCAGGTCCGGCGGCCCGGTGGAAAGGCGGTTGGCGTCGAGCACGATGAAGGTGTTGTCGAAATCCGGCAGCCCGCTCATTTCCACATCGCCCTGGAATACCGAATGTTGCCCGAACTGCAATTCCAGCCGCCTCCCCTTGAGCTCGTTGAGCGGCCCCTGCACCAGGCCCTTCAGCCGCACCGGGTAGTTGATACCGCGCATTTCCGGGGCGAAAAGGGCGACATCCGCAAATTGAAGCAACGAACTGTCGAGCCGTGCGTGCATGAATACACGCGTGGTAAATTCGTCCAGGTCGTCCAGCGTTTCCGTGCGCAGGTCAATGTCGCCGCGGAGTTCGCTGCCGGTGCTTCCCTTGTACTGCGGGCCGGTCACCAGGTGCATCGCATCCACGCGTATGCCGCGCTCGGCCACACGGGCGCGCCCGGCCAATTGCTTCACCTGCAGCCCGCTGTGGTCGTTGAAGGCGAGTTGATCGAAGGTGAAGAGCACCGAATCACCGGCCATGAGAAAGTCCTGGCCGATGATGTTCGCCGAGGCGATGTCCACATGGCTCACGTCCACGCCGTAGGGCAGCGGTGCGTAATGCCCGTCGTGGTAGGTGAAGTGCAGCGCACGGATGTCCACTTGCGCCACGCGCACGGTCCAATCGGGGCCGGGGGCCGAGGGGGTGCTCGCCGGTGGCGCCAATTTGTTCAGCAGGTTGGTAAGGTTGCTGTGGGGGTCATCGGCGGCACGGTCGAGGGAGAACCGTGCGCGGTGCAATTCCACCCGCCGGGCCCGGATCTGGTGCGCACGGGGATGCACCTTCAACCCACGCACCCAGATCTCATCGGCCGCGATCAAGGTATCGCCCTTCAGGTCGGCTATGAACACGCCATGCAGGCGATTGGGCCCGAAAAGGCGAAGCTCCAGCCGCTCGATGTGCAGCTCGGTGCCCAGCTCGGCGCTCAGGGCGGCGCTCAACCGTTGGGCAAGCAGGGTTTGCACGGCGGGGACCATGAGCGCCACCACCATGGCAGCCAGTAAAAGCAGCGCGTAGATGGCCGTGCGGATCAGCCGCCGGCTGGTGCGCCAAGGCCTTATTTCCTTACGTGGTTTGCGTGCCATGCTGCCCGGTTCGGGCCACCATAGCGATCTTCGTGCCCGACCGCGCCCAAATTAACCCCGCCCACAGCCCGTGCACCAAGTGATCCTTGGCATTGAGAGTTCTTGTGACGAGACCGCCGCGGCGGTTCTGGTGGACGGCCTGCTGCGCTCCAACGTGGTGGCCTCGCAGGAAGTGCACGCCAAATGGGGCGGCGTGGTGCCCGAGCTGGCCAGCCGTGCGCACCAGGAGAATATTGTGCCCGTGGTGCAGGAAGCGTTGCGCAAGGCGGGGATCGGCAAGCACGAACTGCACGCCGTGGCCTTTACGCGCGGGCCGGGGTTGATCGGTGCGCTGTTGGTGGGGGCCTGCTTCGCCCGCAGCCTCGCACAAGCGCTGGACATCCCCCTGCTGGCGGTGGACCATGTGCAAGCGCACATCATGGCCCATTTCATCCGCGACGGGGAGGAACGCCCGTTGCCCTCATTTCCTTTCATCAACCTCACCGTAAGCGGCGGGCACAGCCAGTTGGTGCTGGTGCATTCGCCACTGCACATGGAAGTGGTGGGCAGCACGTTGGACGATGCCGCCGGAGAAGCCTTCGACAAGGGGGCCAAAGTGCTGGGCCTGCCCTACCCCGGCGGCCCATTGGTGGACCGCCATGCCCAAGAAGGCGATCCGCATGCCTTCACCCTGCCCAAGCCCGCCATTCCGGGGCTGGACCTCAGTTTCAGCGGGATCAAAACGGCCTTTGTGGCCTTGGTGAACAAGGAAGAAGCGCGCCAGCCCGGCTTCAAGGAAAAGCGGCGCAACGACCTGTGCGCCAGCCTTCAATCGGCCATCATAGACCACCTGCTGGCCAAGGTGCGCCGGGCCATCCGGCAGTACGAGGTGCCGCGTATCGGTGTGGCCGGGGGCGTTGCGGCCAACAGCGCCTTGCGGCAGCGGCTCAACGAATTGGGACAGCGCGAAGGCTGCGAGGTATTCATTCCACCCTTCGCCTATTGCACCGACAATGCCGCCATGATCGCCGAGGCCGGGCGGCACCTGTTCGAGGCGGGCATATTCGCACCGCTGAACACCGTGCCGTTGCCCCGCACCTACTGAACCCTCTACAAGGGCAGGCCTTGGTGCGGTCAACCGAAGCCCGGCTACATTTGCCGCATGGGCCACCTACTCTCCACCCTCACCCTATTGCTGGCGCTATTGGCCCATACGGCCACCGGCCAACCGGCCGCGGTATTGATCGCCGAGGGCGATACCCTTCTTGCCCAGAACAGCCCCTCGAAGGCCATGGAAAAGTTCAACGCCGCGTTGGAGGCCGGGCGCACCGCCGATGCCTATGCGGCCCGCGCAAGGGGTTGGTACTACCAAGGCAAGTACGACAAGTTCCTGGCCGACACCCGCGATGCCCTGGCGCTTGACAGCACCCACTTGCTGGCCAATTACCAGCGGGCCCTGTACGCCCTGCGCTCAGAGGATGCCGCTGCGGCCATCACCTTCGCCGGCCGCACGCTGGCCCACGGCCCCCACCCTGACCTGCGGCGCAAAGCGCTGGTGGTGCGCGGCGAAGCTGCCGCCTTGGCCGGCCAATCGGCCAACGCCATAGCCGACCTCGAGGAAGGGCTTGAAGGGAACCTGGTGGATGTGCAGGCCATGAAGACCTTGGCGCGCCTGCAGGACGCTGCCGGCAATCCGGCGGCAAGCTTGGCGGTGCTTGAAAAACTCTGCGAATTGCAGCCCATGGACATCGGTAACTGGAGCAACCGCGGCTATGAACTGAACCGGCTGGAACGGTACGGGGACGCCTTGAAAATTCTGGACCATGCGCTGGAACTGGACAAGGACGAGCCGGTGGTGCTGAGCAACAAGGCCTATGCCCTGCTGAAGCTCGACCGCGACCAAGAAGCCCTTCAGCTGATCAACAAAAGCCTGCGATCGGACCGTGTGAACCCATATGCCCTGCGCACACGCGCCATGCTGCTGCTGCGGAAAGGCGAACGCGATAAAGCCTGCAACGACCTTACCTTGGCCAAGGCCATGGGCGGGGCGCCGGAAGTGGACGAACTGGTGAAACAGCACTGCTCGGGCATGCCCCGTAAACGTTGAGCCGCAAAAGAGCTGAACGGAATTGATTACTATTGGCCATCGATCAAAAAAGACAACATGAACCTTCTTTGCCCGACAGATCTCACCCTTGCCGCCGACATCGCACTCACCTATGCCGGCGAGATCGCCGCCAAGGCCAACGGACAGGTCACCCTGTTCCATGCCATGGCCAAGAAAACGAGCAAAGAAGGCGCTGACCTGATCCAAAAGGCGCACGGCGACAACATTTCGCAATTGGCAGGCAAGGGAGTGAACGTGGAGCCAGTGGCCCGCGAGGGCGCATTCATGAAGGAGATCGTGAACGAATCGGAAAAAGGGCATGCCCTGATGGTGGCAGGCACCCATGGCGTGCGTGGCCTGCGGCAGGAGATCCTCGGCTCGGACATGCTGAAACTGGCCCGCACCGTGGCCGTGCCCACCTTGGTGGTACAGGTGTACTCGCCGCGGGAGGTGAAGATGGGCCGCATCCTTATGCCCGTGGCTGCGCACGAGGACATCAGTCCGCTGATGAACGCGGTGGTGATGCTGGCAAAGACCTGCGGCTCGCACGTGGACGTGTACCAGCAGCTTGTTGAAGGCCAGACCACCAGCAACCAATTGCTGCGCAACAAAATGGCCATGCTCGACCGTTTGGCCAAGGAAGGCATCAAGCATGC
>JBIQMI010000186.1:0-6680 GCA_044463585.1 Cryomorphaceae bacterium | reverse complement strand
GTTGCCGGGGTTGGGCCACGCCCGGAAGGTGCCTGCTTCCACCTCGTCAACCCCCACATTGGTCTGGATGAAGAAGAGGGTGTTGCTCCCGTCGGCGATCATGATCGGGTACAGCGGCGCCGTGCTCCACAGCAGCACATCGCCCTCGGTGTTCTCCACCTTGGCCACCTCCGTGAAGGTGCCCAGCGGGGTGATGGCCGTGCCATGTCCCGAGTAGGTCCAAGTCATGGTGCTGCCGCCGTTGGTGTTCATGTAGGTGTCGCTGTAGCTCTCGCCGAAGGCCAGCGGGAACTGCATCACCTGCGAGGGGTCGCTGTATTCCAGGGTGGATTGCGGCACGTTCCGCGCCAACAGGTCGATGCCGGCGGAGCTGATGTGCAGGTAGGTGTACCCGGTGCCCAGCCCCGTCACCGTTTGGGACCACACCCAGTTGGCGGCGGGGTAGTCGGCCGCATGGGGGGTGCCCACGGCGGTGGTGAAGGCCTGCGTGCCGATGTGCTGTAGGCTGATGCCGCCCAGGTCCCAGGTCTGGCCCGGGCCGTTGCTCAGGGCGGGCAGCACCGCCGGCGAGGCCAGCAGGTGCATGTCGGTCGCCACGCCGAACGGGTCCAGGTCGCTGTACTGGATGGTGTGCTGGGCGGAGAGGGAAAGCAGGAAGAGGGCGGCCGCAGGGGTAATGATCGTGCGCATGGAGAAGGGTTGATGAGCGGAAGGGCTGCATGCCGTTCCGGGCCACGCAAAGGAAATCCGTTTTCGATAGCCCGCCGATCAGGGGAGCAGAAAATCCCGGACATGCGCCTGCCCTGGGGTCCGCAGCAGGGCCATTGGGTGTTGTTCATGCGCTTGGCGGCGCATCCGTGGTTCCCGTTCAGAAAAACCACTCGTCCCATGAGCGTGCAAGAGCCGATAGCCGTGGGGTCAGCGGTCCGAAAAGCCTCGGACGGCATTATCTTCGCGTTCCGAAAAACAACCCATGAAGCACCTGCTCCTTCTGCTCCTTGCCCCCTTGGCGCTGCCCGCCTTCGCCCAAGCCCCCGCCGCCCAAGTGGCTGAACCGGGCACCTTCGTCAGCTACGGCGACCTTATCACCACCGACGGCACCATCACCATGGCCGAGTTCGAGCGGCTTGCCGCCGCGCAGGACACGGTGGTGGCCAAGGTGGAGGCGGAGATCATCGAGAGCTGCACCAAGAAAGGCTGCTGGATGACCGTGAAGATGACCGACGGCAGCCCCATGATGGTGCGCTTCCGCGATTACGGCTTCTTCGTGCCCAAACAAGGGCTTGAAGGCAAGGTGGTGGTGATGCAGGGCCGGGCCAAGAAAGAAGAGACCAGCGTGGCCATGCTCCGCCATTACGCCGAGGATGCCGGCCAGAGCAAGGAGGAGATCGAGGAGATCACCGAGCCGGAGATCAGCTGGAAATTCGAGGCCGACGGTGTGTTGGTGAAGGAATAATGACGGGGACCAACGGCCATGTGGCCATTGCGGTGCACGGTGGGGCCGGTACGCTGGACCCCGCGCAGATGACACCGGAAAAGGAACAAGCCTACCGCAATGCCCTGCAACTGGCCGTGCGCCGTGGGCACGCCGTGTTGTCCGGGGGCGGCAGTGCCCTGGATGCCGTGGAAACCGCCGTGCGCGTGCTGGAGGATTCGCCCTTGTTCAATGCCGGGCGCGGCTCGGTGTTCAATGCCGAGGGGAAGCACGAAATGGACGCCGCCATCATGGAGGGCAGTGCCCTGCGGGCCGGTGCCGTGGCCGGCGTTTCCAATGTGAAGAATCCGATTTCCTTGGCCCGGCGGGTCATGGAGAACAGCGGCCATGTGCTCCTCAGCGGGCGCGGCGCCTTCGAGTTCGCCTACCGCGAAAAGCTGCAGCTTGAGGACGACGAATACTTCTTCGACCAGTACCGCTACGACCAATGGCAGGAGGTGCGCGGCAGCCACGAGGTACGCCTGGACCACAGCACCGGCGAAAAGAAATTCGGCACGGTGGGGGCGGTGGCGCTTGATGCGCACGGCCTGCTGGCCGCGGCCACCAGCACCGGCGGGATGACAAACAAGCGCTGGGGCCGCATCGGCGACAGTCCGGTGCCGGGCGCGGGCACCTATGCCAACAACAGCACCTGCGCCGTTAGCTGCACCGGCAACGGCGAGGCCTTCCTGCGGGCGGTGGCCGCGCACGAGGTACACGCACTCATGGCCTACAAGGGCCTTGCGCTGGAAGAAGCCGTGCGCGAGGTGGTGCACGTGAAACTGCCCCCGCTGGACGGCGAAGGAGGCCTGATCGCCGTGGACCGCAACGGCCACGTAGTGCTCGATTTCAACTGCAGTGGCATGTACCGCGCACGCATCGACCAGCGTGGGGAAGAGGTCGCCATTTTCCGCTGATAAGCCCTAGCGCCCGCCGGGAATAAGGAAGCCGCAGTTTCCCGGTGGCGCATGCATCTTTGTACCGCACCGGCCCAAGGGGCCGCAACCAACAACAACGCAGACATGAACCGTAATCTGTTGATCTTCCTCGGCATCATTGTGATCATCGCCCTGTGGGCCATCAGCTTCCAGCGCGGAATGGTGGGCATGGACGAGGCCGTGACCGCACAATGGAGCAACGTGGAGAACGCCTACCAACTGCGGGCGGACA
Organism: Cryomorphaceae bacterium; assembly: GCA_044463585.1. Taxonomy (GTDB): domain Bacteria; phylum Bacteroidota; class Bacteroidia; order Flavobacteriales_F; family PHOS-HE28; genus PHOS-HE28. The sequence goes on along the minus strand of JBIQMI010000186.1, from coordinate 4,036 downwards.
AGACCAAGAACATCGTTGAGATCATCAAGGGCTCGGCCGATTTCGAGCAGAAAACACTCACCGATGTGGTGGAGGCCCGCGCCAAGGCCACCAGCATACAGCTCACCGCGAACGACCTCACCCCGGAGAAAATGGCCCAGTTCGAGGCCGCGCAACAGCAGCTCACCGGCGCCCTCAGCCGGTTGATGGTGACCGTGGAGCGCTACCCCGACCTGAAGACCACCACGGCCTTCCGCGATTTCCAGGCCCAGTACGAAGGCATGGAGAACCGCATCGGGGTGGAGCGCCGCAAGTTCAACGACCTGGCCCGCGAGTACAACGCCAAGGTGAAGCGCATCCCCAACAATTTCCTGGCGGGCATCTTCGGCTTTACGCCCAAGCCCTACTTCCAGGCGCAGGAAGGCACGGAAAAGGCACCTGATATCAGCTTCGGCAAGTGAACCGCCCCCTCGCCATCCACGAATGGCTCAGCGATGCTGAACTGAAGCGCGTGCGCCACGCCGTGCAGCAGGCCGAAAAACGCACCAGTGGCGAAATCAGGGTGCACCTCGACATCGCCATCATGGACAATGTGCTGGATCATGCCGCGTACGTGTTCCAGAACCTGGACATGCAGAACACCAAGGAACGCAATGGCGTGCTGCTGTACGTAAGCGTGCCCGGCCGCAAGGTGGCCGTGATCGGCGATGCCGGCATACATGCCAAGTTGGGCCAAGCATACTGGCAGGACGTGCTGGACACCGTGCTCGCCCATTTCAAGGACCAGCGCTTTTGCGACGGATTGTGCGCCGGGGTGGAAATGATCGGCGAAAAGCTGAAGGAACATTTCCCCTGGCAGCGCGACGATGTGAATGAGCTCAGCGACGAGGTAAGCTTCGGCCGATGAAAAAGTGCGCGGCCCTTTTCCTGTTGCTGCTGCACTTGGTGCCCGTGGCCTGGGCGCAAAAGCCCGATCCGTGCTTGCCGGCGCGCCCGGCCGACCAGGCCCGGCTCGTGTTCCAATACACCGATTTCCTTCCCGCGGAACAGGCCGGGCAGCTCAACGCCAAGCTGGTCAACTTTGCCCGCGAGACCAGCAACCGCATCGCCGTGGTGGCGGTGGACACGCTTTGCGGCTATCCCCCCAGCGATTATGCCTTCCAACTGGGCGAGGCCTGGGGCTTGGGTAAAAAAGGCATCGACAACGGTGTGCTGGTATTGGTGAAGCCCCATGGCGCAGCGGGCGACCGCCACGTGTACATCGCGGTGGGCTACGGGCTTGAAGGGGCCATTCCCGACCTCATCGCCAAGCGCATCGTGGACGAGGAAATGATCCCGCGTTTCCGCAACGGCGATTTTTACGGCGGTGTGGACAAGGCCACCGACGTGCTGATGGGCCTGGCCAAGGGCGAGATCAACGCCAAGAGCTACGGCGAGCAGCCCGGCGCATGGATCCCGGTGGTGGTGATCCTGCTTTTCTTCACCTTCATCTTCATTTCCATAGCCGCGCGCACCAAGCGCTACGCCAAGCTGAACGGCATCGATTTCTGGGCCGCCTGGATGCTGATGAATGCCGCCAGTTCCAAGCATGGCGGCAAATGGGGAGGTTTCTCCGGCGGCGGTGGCTTTGGCGGCGGCGGGGGAGGCGGCTTCGGTGGCTTTGGCGGCGGCAGTTTCGGTGGTGGTGGGGCAGGTGGATCCTGGTAGATGACTGGATACAAGAAGTGGATCTTCGGCAGCTTGGGCTTCGTGCTCACCGGTACGCCCATCGGTGCCGTGGTGGGCTTTGCGCTGGGCGCGCTGATGGACAATGCCGAAAGCAACGGCGTGGCCCGGCCCAAGGTGGGCCAAGGCCCGGCCGGCCAGCAACGGTCCGCCACCTCCAGCGACCTTGCGCTTAGCCTGGTGGTGCTAACCGCGTCCGTGATGAAGGCCGATGGGCGCTCCACCCACGGCGAACTGGGCCATGTGCGCCGCTTCTTCGTGCAGCAATTCGGCCCGCAGCACACCGCAGAGCTGCTGCGTGTGCTGCGCGATGTGCTCAAGCGCGAGATCCCCCTGCGCGAGGTGTGCCTGCAGATCCGCGGACACCTCAGCCACCCCGAGCGCCTGCAGGTGATGCACTACCTCATCGGCCTGGCCCATGCCGATGGTGCCGTGCACGTGGCCGAACGCAACGTGCTCGAGCGCATAGCGGCCGACATGGGGATCAGCGAAAAGGACCTGGCCTCGCTGGATGCCATGTTCCGCGGGCCTTCGGTGCAAAGCGCCTACACCATCCTGGAGGTGGACCCCAAGGCCAGCGATGAGGAAGTGAAGAAGGCCTACCGCCGCATGGCCATGAAGCACCATCCCGACCGCTCGGCGCATTTGGGCGAACAATTCCAGAAGGCGGCAGCCGAGAAATTCAAGAAGGTGCAGGACGCCTGGGAGCGGATATCCAAGGAGCGCGGGCTCAAGTAAGCGCTCCTCCTAGGGCTGCTCGCCAGGCTTCAATGGCCGGCCCACGCGCACCAAGGGCACTTCACGCGGCGCCTGGATCACCAGCGGCACTTGCTCCACCACGGCCACGTTCGGGTCCAGGCCCATGGCATCGCGATCGCTTTGCGTCAGGCTCTTCAGGGCGAAATAGATGTCCAGCACCAACCCGTCGCGCAGGCTGAATTCGTTCTCCACGGAAAGCACGCGCTCGGTGATCACGTAAAGGATGTCCGTGTGGAAATCGCCCTTCTTGATGGATTCATACTTGTTGCGGAACACCAGTTCACGCTCCGCGTCCAATTCCTCCAGCACCCGGCGGAACAGCAGGTTCACCCGGGGCTGCACCCGGAAACCGAGGTTGAAATCGACCCGGATCACCTTGTCGTCCACCAATTCGGTCACCTTGTATTCCATGGTGTACGGCTCGTCCGTGTAGTTCACGTGGATGAACCAGTAGATCTCCGCGCGCTTCACCTTGCGCGCCAGCAGGCTGTTGATGATCTGCCGCTCCACCTCCAGCGGATTGTTCGCCTTGGTGAGGTAGGCCAGGTGCGTGGCGTACTTGGGTATGTCCTTGTCGCCGCTCAATTCGCGCAGCGCATCGGTATGGTCCGTCAACGGCACGAATTGGATGAAGCGGTTGACGATCTTGCGGGCGCGGTGCCAGGTGAACATCACGCCCAGGGCCAGCACCACGGCCACAAGCAGCAGCGGGTAGTGCAGGATCTTCACGGCGTTGGCCACGAAGTTGGCGAGTTCGATGCACAGGAACAGGCCGATCACCGCGAACACGATGGCCCAGTGCCAATGGCGCAGGTATTTCAGGTAGCCGAACAGCAGCAGGGTGGTCATGAGCATGGCCACCACGATGAAGAAACCGTACGCGGCCTCCATGTTGCCGCTGCTGCGGAAGTAGAACATCACGCCCACGCAGCCGGCCCACAGCAGCCAGTTCACGCTGGGGATGTAGATCTGCCCGCGGATCACCGTGGGGAACTTCACCCGCACCCGGGGCCAGAAGTTGAGGGTGATGGCCTCATTGATCAAGGTGAACGAGCCGCTGATCACGGCCTGGCAGGCCACCACGGCCGCCAAGGTGGCCACGGCAATGCCGGTAAGCCGGAACCAGTCGGGCATCAGCTCGAAGAACGGGTTGCGCGTGCCCAGCAGCTCGCCGTCCTGCCCCAGCAACCAGGCGCCCTGGCCCATGTAGTTGGCCACCAGCGCCACCTTCACAAAGCCCCATGTGGCCCGTATGTTCCCGCGGCCCACGTGGCCCATGTCGTTGAACAGCCCCTCGGCACCGGTGGTGCACAGGAATACCGCGCCCAGCAGCCAAAAGCCGCCCGGGTAGTTGGCCAGCAGGTCGATGGCATAGGCCGGGTTCACGCAGGCCAGCACCTTCGGCGCAGCATAGATCTGCGAAAAACCGAGCACAGCCAACATGCCGAACCAAATGAGCATGATGGGGCCGAAGGCAAAGCCCACCACCTTGGTGCCGAAACGCTGGAAAAAGAAAAGCAGGCTGATGATCACCACCACGATAGCCACCGTGGTGGTGGACCCCGGCGCGATC
>JBIQMI010000185.1:0-6681 GCA_044463585.1 Cryomorphaceae bacterium | reverse complement strand
ACGGCCAAGGGGATGGCGCGGGCGGCAGGGTTTGTCAAGGAAGAAAGGAGTGCGTTGAGCATGTTTTTTCTCCTCTTTCTATTGCTATGCCTTTGGCACTTGGGCATTCACACTTGAATCCCCGCTTCCAGCCCGCTTGCGGTACCGGGTGCTCACCGCCCCGCGCGGCGCATGGCTTGTTCCGGGCGGGGATGGTATCTTTGCTCAGCTTTTGTTCATCTTCTTTCGCGAGTTGGTGGGACATAAGCGACCAAGGCCCTCGGTGTCGAAAGCATCGGGGGCTTTATCGTTTGGGCGAAGCCATAGGGCGCTCGTTCCTGCTTTTGGCAATTGGCGCAACAAGCAACCTTGGCAAAGGCGGATATATAAGCATGCGCGATCATTGTGAAACGAATGTAAAGACATTTTGACTTGGCCGCTGTGCGCGTTCCCACGCCGGCGGCACGTAAGCGCGGCCATGGACGGGGAGCGCGTGGCGGCGGTCTTTGAGGACAAGGTGCTCAAGCGAACAGCACCGGGATCCGCGCCGGGTTCATCAGCAGCCGCTCCTTTTCCGCGTCCGCCATGTAGCGGTATTCGTCAGAGGCATGCGCCATTACCGCGATCAATCCGCCGCCGACACGTTCCGCGTATTCGATGGTAGGGCCTGCGAACCCGATGCTGAACGTGGTGGGAGGCTCCAAGGAGGATTCCCAGCGCAGGCCCTCGGCCCGCAGCCGTTCGATCATGCGGTCCTTGTTGGCCAGCAGCTCTTCGGACACGGTTTCGTTGGGCCGCGACAATTGATAGATGTGCACCTCCGAGGCGAAAGCCTTGGCCAGCACGCACACGGCATCCAGCAGCCGATCTATTCCAGCGTGGGCCGCCACGGGCAGCACGATCTGCTCGGGTGGCCGAATGGCCGAATCTTCCTGCACCACCACCACGGGTACCGCCGAACGCCGGGCCACCTTGAGCATATCGGCACCGAACAGCGATTGGCGAAGCCCCTTGGCCCCGTGGGTGCCGATCACCAATAGGGCGTGGCCATTGGCGCTATGGTCGGCGATGCCCTGTAACACATTGCCTTCCGCAAGCAGCGGCCGGGCCAGTTCCGCCACCCCGCAACGCTCCATCTGGGCGGCCATGGCATTCCGCCCGTCCTGCTCCAACTTGGGGTCTTGGGAAGCCATGATGTGCAGCAGCGTGATGCCCGCCCCGGTGCGGCGCGCAATTAAACCGGCGAATTTCAGGGCGGCATCGCTGGCCGGCGTGAAGTCCGTGGCACAGAGGATATCCTTGGCGGGCATGTTCCTTGAATTTCCCCGGCAATGTATGCAACCGTTCAGGCCCACCGGCGTGACGGCCAAAAACGCCATCCAAATTCCAGTCGGGTAACGGCTGCGGTTTCCTACGGGAAAAAAGCGGACAGGCTGGGAGCTATCCCCCTTCTCCCTGCCGCGCCAATTCCATGCACAGCGCGGCGGCAGCGGCTGAAACATTCAGCGATTCGGCGCCCCCGAAGGAGGGTATGGCAATGGAAATGCCCGGGGCTTCCTGCACTTGCCTGCCCAGGCCATGGGATTCGCTGCCCATTACCAGCACGGCGGGGCGTTGGAGCCGGGTGCTGAACACGTTGGCGCCCGAAGCCTCGGCCTTGTACACCTGCACACCATTGGCCGCCGCTTCCCGCAAGGCCGCGGGCAGGTCCACCTGCACCACCGGCACCCGGAATACCGAGCCCATGCTGGCCTGCACGCACTTCGGGTTCCATACTTCCACGGTCTCGCCGCTGCACCACACCTGCCTTGCGCCGAACCAATCGGCAATGCGCAACAAGGTGCCCAAGTTGCCGGGATCGGAAATTTGGTCCAGCGCCAGCACGAACCCACCTGCAACGGGCAAGCAAATGGCCGGCACTGCGGGCTGGCGCACCACGGCCACCACTTCATTGCCCTGCTTGAAGGTGCCCATGCGCTCGAGGTCCTTCGCCGGCACCACTTGCATGCGCGGCGCCCGCAACCGGTCGGCCATTTCCTGCGTGCCGAACAATTCCACCACCTGAAAGCCGGACCGCAGCAGCTCGGCCACCACCTTCCTACCCTGTACCAGGAAAAGGCCATCGGCTTCCCGGAACTTCCGTTGGTGCAGCGCACGCACCCGTTTGACATGGGCACCACCGCTCATTTGGCCAATATCTTCGCCCGCCGCGGACCTACAAGCTGCATCATGGCCGCGCAAATTAGCCCCCTGAAGCAAACGGTGCGCCTGTCCAAGCTTCATATTCTTCCGCTGTTGGCCTTGGTGGCGGTGGTAACGGCATGCAACCCCACCAAGCGGGTGCCGCAGGGCGAATACCTGCTGGTGAAAAATTCCATCAAGTCCGACGCCAAGGAACTCTCCGACGAGGAGCTGCGGTCCATACTGAAACAAAAGCCGAACAACAAAGTGCTGGGCCAGCGCCTGTACCTGCACCTGTACAACCTGAGCGATCCGGGGAAAACAGCCAGGGTGAAGGCCCGCTCCGATTCGATCTGCGCCATGAAGAACGAAAGGCGCATGCAGCACCAGCAGGAGAAGAATGCACGCAGGCTGGCCAAGGGAAAGGAGCCCAAGCCGGTGAAGCCCAAGGACTGCCCGCGCACCATACGCGTGTGGCTGCGCGAGGACGTGGGCGAAGCGCCCGTGGTGCTCGACAGTTCGCTTACCGCGCGCAGCGTGGCCCAACTGCAACTGTACCTGAACAAGGAAGGCTACTTCAACGCCCAGGTGCGCGACACGGTGATGTACAGCGATGGGCACGCCACCCCCGCCGAACGAGGCAAGCCGACCAAGCGGCCCATGGCCTCGGTGCAATACCGCATAAAGGCCGGAAAGCCCTACACACTGTGCACGGTGAACTGGTTCGTTGACGACCCCGCCATTGACAGCCTGGTGGCGCAGGGCTGGGCCTCCACCCTGCTGGTGCCCGGCGCGCGCTTCGATGCCGACGTACTGGACAAGGAACGCACGCGCATAACCGATGCCCTGCGCCAGCGCGGTTACCTGTACTTCACCCGCGACCTGATCCACTTTGCCGCGGACACCACGGCAGGCCAGCACCAAGTGGACCTTGAGCTGAAGTTCGAGCGGCCGCTCGCCAAAGGCCGCCGCGGGCTGGCCGGATCCCCGGAAGGCTCGGTGTACCGCCTGGAGGATATCGTGGTGGACATGAGCCAACGGAACGTATGGGGCAAAAGAGTGGCCACGCCGGACACCACCACCTACGCGGACAAGACCTTCCTGTTCACCGGCAAACGCCCCGTGTACCGGCCAAAAGCCCTGAACAGCAGCATACTGCTGAAGAGCGGCGCCCAATTCAATGAGGTCACCAACGACCGCACGTACCGCCGCTTGACCAACCTGCGCGTGTTCGACCGGGTTGACATCAGCTACGATACCACGCATACCAGCGGCAGGTACCTGGCGGATTGCCGGATCAATCTGTTGCCCGCCAAGCGGCAAAGCATGTCGTTGGAAGGGTACGGTACCAACCGGGGCGGTTTCCTGGGCACTTCGGTAAGCCTGAACTACCGCCACCGCAACCTGTTCCGCGGCATGGGCTCCATTGATGCACGCATGGCACTTGGCCTGGAGGCGCAGCAGACCTTCGGGCGCGGCCACGCCAACGAGGCCAGCACCCAGGTGGGCCAGAACGTACTGTTCAACACCGTGGAACTGGGCCCGGAGGTGACCATCCGCTTCCCGCGGTTCATGATCCCCTTTTGGAACACGGACGATCGGTGGCCACGCACGTGGGGCAGGCGCACGGCCTTCAACGCCATGTACAACTACCAGCAGCGCCCCGACTATACCCGCACGTTGGGCCGCTTGGGCTTCGGCTACGAATGGAACAAGAGCCGCACCATGTCCATGGCGCTGTACCCCGCCGAGGTGAACCTGATCCGCATTCCGTACATGAGCGGTGGTTTCCAGCAATTCATAGTGGCCAGCAACGATGCCGTGCTGCGCGACAGCTACACCGACCACGTGGTGGCAGGGCTGCGCGCCACCTTCACCTACAACACCCAGGAACCCGGTACCGCCCGGCGCAACGCCATTTTGTGGAGGCCCACGCTGCTTACCTCCGGCAACCTGCTGCAACTGGCCAACCAAGCACTAGGCATGCAACAGCAGTCGGACACGGCGGGCAACAACTTCTTCACCCTTTCGCGCGTGCGCTTCGCCCAATTCGTGAAGGTGGAGAACGATATCCGGTTCTACCACCGCATACATGCCAAGAGCAGTTTGGCCTTCCGGATCGATGCGGGCGTGGGCATTCCCTACGGCAACTTGCGCGTGCTGCCCTTCGAGAGCAGCTTTTTCAGCGGAGGGGCCAACGGCATACGCGCATGGCGCGCCCGTTCGCTCGGCCCCGGCTCCTATTCCGCCCCGCTGAACGCCTACGACCGGGTGGGGGAAATACGGCTGGAAGGCAATGCCGAATACCGTTTCAAGCTGATCGGCTACTTGGAAGGCGCCCTGTTCGTGGACGTGGGCAACATTTGGGACATGCGCGAAAATCCCGCCCAGCCGGGCAGCGGTTTCGAGCCCGCGGAAGTGCCCGGCGAGCTGGCCATAGGCACCGGGCTGGGCGCCCGGCTCAACTTCGACTTCTTCCTGGTGCGCTTCGACCTGGGCCTGCAGACCAAGGACCCCGCCCTGCCCAAGGGCGAACGGTGGATCTTCCAGCAGCGCAACCAGGGACCCGCCCCGCATTTCGGGCAGAAGCTCAACCTCAACCTCGGCATCGGCTATCCCTTCTAGACGGGCCGCTCAATGGCCTTGGGCTACATTTGCCGCCCAATCAACGGACCATAATACCGATCATGAACACGGCGAAGATCAATGAACTGCTGGGGGCGGAAGCGGAAAGCCTGCTCGGCCACACCTGCGGCACCATTACCAAGGACCAACTGAACCTGCCAGGCGCCGATTTCGTGGATCGTTGTTTCGGGCCCAGCAACCGCAGCCCGCAAGTGCTGCGCAGCATACAGGCGCTGTACGGCAACGGGCGCTTGGCCAACACCGGCTACATGAGCATATTGCCCGTGGACCAAGGCATTGAGCACAGCGGAGGCGCCAGTTTCGCGCCCAACCCCATCTATTTCGACGGCAACAAGATCGTGGAACTGGCCATTGAAGGAGGTTGCAATGCGGTGGCCTCCACCTACGGCGTGCTGGGCAGTGTGGCCCGCAAATACGCCCACAAGATCCCCTTCATCGTGAAGATCAACCACAACGAGCTGATGACCCTGCCGAACAAGTTCGACCAGGTGATGTTCGGCACGGTGGAAAACGCATGGGACATGGGCGCCGTGGCCGTTGGCGCCACCATTTACTTCGGCAGCGAGGAAAGCAGCCGGCAGATCACCGAAGTGGCCGAGGCCTTCCAGTACGCACATGAACTGGGCATGGCCACCATCCTGTGGTGCTACCTGCGCAACCCGGGCTTCAAGGTGGACGGCAAGGACTACCACACCGCCGCCGACCTCACCGGCCAGGCCAACCACTTGGGCGTCACCATCCAGGCCGACATCATCAAGCAAAAATTGCCCGAATCCAACGGCGGCTACAACGCGCTGAAGGGCTATGGCAAAACCCACAAGAAGGTCTATTCCGACCTCTCCACCGACCATCCGATCGACCTGTGCCGCTACCAAGTGGCCAATTGCTACATGGGGCGCATCGGCCTGATCAATAGCGGCGGCGCCAGCAGCGGTGCCAGCGACCTGGCCGAAGCGGTAAAAACAGCGGTGATCAACAAGCGCGCAGGCGGGCAAGGCCTCATCAGCGGCCGCAAGGCCTTCCAACGCCCCATGAACGAGGGTGTGGAACTGCTGAACGCCATACAGGACGTGTACCTGGACAGCGGTGTGACCATCGCCTAAGCCTTGGCATTGGCCCTGGCCTTTCCCGCGCTGGGCGCGGTGCCGGTCCGGCCGCACACATTATCTTCGTTACACCGAAACTGCACAGATGGGCTGGTTTACACGCGTGAAGCAAGGCATAACCACTTCCACCGAGGAGAAAAAGGAAACCCCGGAGGGACTTTGGTACAAATGCCCCGAATGCTCGGAGATCATGACCTCCGACGACCATGCCAAGAACCTGTGGGTATGCGCCAAGTGCCAGCATCACGAACGCATTGGCAGCGAGGAATACTTCAGCATCCTGTTCGACGATGGCCGCTACACCGAGATCGGCGCCAACCTGATCGCTGGTGACCCCTTGGGATTCGAGGACACCAAGAAGTACACCGACCGCTTGGAGCAGACCCGGAAAAAGACCGGGCTCAATGATGCGCTGCGTGCCGCCTATGGCCGGGTGCAGAAAGAAAACGTGGTGATCGCCTGCATGGATTTCGCCTTCATTGGCGGAAGCATGGGGAGCGTGGTGGGCGAAAAGATCGCCATGGCGGTGGACAGCGCCATACGCCGCAAATGCCCGCTGCTGATCATCAGCAAAAGCGGGGGCGCACGCATGATGGAGGCCGGCTTCAGCCTGATGCAGATGGCGAAGACCAGCGCCAAACTGAGCCTGCTCGGCAAAAAGGGCCTCCCTTTCATCAGCCTGCTCACCGACCCTACCACCGGGGGGGTTACCGCCAGCTTTGCCATGCTCGGCGACATCAACATCGCCGAGCCCAAGGCCCTGGTGGCC
>JBIQMI010000184.1:0-6708 GCA_044463585.1 Cryomorphaceae bacterium | reverse complement strand
CGGCCAAAGCTCCCGCCAAGAAAGTTGCACCCGCGAAGAAGAGCGCTGGTCCGGTGAAAAAAGCAGCAGCCAAACAGGCAGCGCCCAAAAAGGCAACCGCGGCGAAGAAGGCCGCACCACCCAAGAAAGCCACCACCCCAAAGAAAGCGATAGCGGGGAAAGCTGCCCCGAAAAAGGCCGTAACGGCGAAGAAAAAGACAGCACCGAAACAGCCAGTGACCCCAACGAAAACGGCCGCTAAGAAGGCGGCACCGAAAAAGAACGTCGCCCTAAAGAAGACGGCCGCAAAGAAGGCAGCACCGAAAAAGGCCGCGGCCAAGGCAGCCCCCTCCAAAACGGTGGCCAAGAAGCTGGCGGCACCCAAGAAAAAGGCCGGCAGCGCGGCAAAGACCCCGGTGCCATCAAAAACGGCCAAAGCACCGGTAAAGCAAGTGGCCGCCCCAGCACCTGCCAAGGCCAAGGCCGCGCCCAAGCCGGTGGAGGCGAAGGCCAAAAAGGCACCGGCCAAGAAGAAAATCGCCCCAGCCGAACCTGTAACGGCGGCCCGCAAGGCATTGAAGACCCGCTTCCAGATGGAGTTCTACCTGAACACCTCGCAGGCCATGCTGTACGAAAAGATCACCACGCCGAGCGGCTTCAGCGAATGGTTCTGCGATGATGTGAACGTGGCCGACAACATGTACAGCTTCAAATGGGGGGAAGAGGAGGAAGTTGCGGAATGCCTATCCCAGCGCCCGGGAGAGTACATACGCTTCCGCTGGACCGAGGATATCCATGAGGACCCGGCCGCATTCTTCGAATTCAGGATACGCATTGATGGCATGACCAACGAAACCTGCCTGATCGTAACGGACCATGCCTGGCCCCAGGACATCGAAGAGGAAAAGGCCCTGTGGGAATCGCAGGTGCAGGGCCTTGCACGGGTATTGGGCGCCTGACCCTGTTCCCGGCGGGGCATGCGGCGTGCCGGCATGCCCGATCTTTGCGCCTTGCGCATGAAGCGATTGCACCGCATGATCATCGGGGCCTACATCGGCCCGTTGCTGGTCACCTTCATCATCGTCCTCTTCCTTTTCAGCATGCAATGGCTGTGGAAGTGGGTGGATGACCTGATGGGCAAGGGCCTGCCGTGGGACGTGCTGGTCAAGCTGATCGCCTATGCCACCTCGGCCTTTGTGCCCGCCGTACTCCCCTTGGCCGTGCTGCTCAGCTCCATCATGGTCATGGGCGGCCTTGGCGAGCGCTCCGAGCTCACCCCCATGCGCTCTGCCGGGCTGGGCCTGTTCCGCATCATGGCGCCGCTGATCGTTTTCGTGCTTGGCCTTTCCGCCTTTTCATTCTATTTCAGCAACAATGTGCTGCCCATCGCCAACCTCAAGTTCCAAAGCCTGCTGTGGGACGTTACCCGCGCGAAGCCCGCGTTGAACCTGCGGCCGGGCGTGTTCTTCGGCGGGCTCGATGGGTTCTCCATACGCGTGGGCGACAAGAACGACCGTACGGGCGAACTCTCCGACGTGTTGATCTACGACCACCGCAAACCCTTCCAGGCCAACAAGACCGTGGTGCGTGCCGCCAAGGGCACCATGGGCCGCAGCACCGACAACCGGTTCCTGGTGCTGGTGCTGGAGAACGGGCGCATATACGATGAACAGGGCAGCGGACCCGTACGCGGACAGGACAACCTGCCGCTGCTGCGCGGGGAATTCCAGCGCGAGGAAATACACATCGACCTCTCGGGCATGGGCATGAAGCGCACCGACGAGGAACTCTTCAAGGACCACTACAAAATGCTCACCCTGGGCCAGCTCAGCTACGCGGTGGACAGCCTGCAAAAGCGCCTGCACGAGCGCACCATGGACCAGGAGCAGAACCTGCGGAACGCCATGCTGGTGCTGCGCGATACGTTGCCTATGGCCCCCGGTAACGCGCATGCCGGAATGCGGCCCGCGCCGGCCGTGCTCTACCCCATCGCCATGGACAAGGCGCGCGAGGCCATCAACGAACTGGGGCGCATGGTGGACGAACGCCGCGACCGCACCACGCAGATCGCCAAGTTCAACATCGAATGGCACCGCAAGCTCATGCTGGCCTTCGCCTGCGTGGTCTTTTTCTTCATCGGCGCGCCCTTGGGCGCCATTGTGCGCAAAGGGGGCATGGGCGTGCCCGCGGTGATCTCCATCCTCTTCTTCCTGGTCTTCCACGTCATCAGCTATTCCACCGAGCAAATGGTGAAGGCCGGCGCATTGCCCGCCTGGCCCGGCATGTGGGCCGGCACCTTGGTGCTGCTGCCCATCGGCATCTTCATTACCTGGAAAGCGGCCAACGACAGCCCATTGTTCGATCGCGATGCGTATTCTCGCACGTGGCACAAGCTGCGCCAATTATTCACCAAGAAGGCCCATGCGCATACTCCAACTGTGCAATAAGCCACCCTACCCGCCCATCGACGGCGGCACCAAGGCCATGCACTACATCACGCGCGGCCTGCTCGAGGCCGGGCACCAGGTGAAAGTGCTTTGCATCAGTACCGGCAAACACCCCCTGAAGGTGGCCGCCATACCCGAGGAATACCGCGCCAAGACCGGCATCGAGGGCGTGTTCGTGGACACCTCGCTCAACGTGGTGGACGCCTTCACCGACCTGGTGACCGCCGACAACTACAACATCAGCCGCTTCTTCTCGCCGGACATGGACATCCGGTTGATCCAGCTGCTCTCACAACAACAATTCGACGTGGTGCAGCTCGAGAGCCTTTTCGTCACACCCTACATCCCCACCCTGCGGCGCTACACCAAGGCACCGATCGTGCTGCGCTCGCACAACCTCGAGCATGTGATCCAGGAGCGGATCGCACAAGGCGAACGCAACATCCTGAAAAAGCCCTACCGGAAGTTCCTCGCCAAGCAATTGAAAACGTACGAGCGGCGCATCCTGGACCAGGTGGACGGCGTGGCGGCCATCACCACCGCGGACGCCGCGGAGATGCGCAAGCACGCCAAGGGCACACCCATCGTGGCCATTCCCTTCGGCCTGTGGCCCGGGGAATACAGCGCACCGCGCCTGGCCGGCGCACCGATCTTCTTCCACCTCGGCAGCATGGATTGGCTGCCCAACGAGGAAGGCATACGCTGGTTGCTGCGCGCGGTATGGCCGCGCGTGATCCGCAAGCACCCGGCCGCAAAGCTGCACTTGGCCGGCAACCGCATGCCCAAGGACATGATCCGCGCCCGGTTGCCGGGCACCACCGTGGTAGGCCGCGTACCCGATGCCAACCGCTACATCGCCCAGCGCCACGTAATGCTGGTGCCCCTGTTCAGCGCGGGCGGCATGCGGGTGAAGATCATCGAGGGCATGGCCATGGGCAAATGCGTGATCAGCACCTCCATCGGGGCCGAGGGCATTGCCTGCAAGCACGGCAAGAACATCCTGATCGCCGACACCGCCGCCGCCTTTACCGAACAGATCGAAATGCTACTGGCCGATCCGGCGAAGGCCGATGAGATCGGCACGAACGCCGCCAAGCTTGTGCGCGAGCACTACAACATGGGCCAACTCACCAACGACCTCCTGGCCTTCTACAACAGCCTGTTGCCCAAATGAAGCTGCTGGTGATCCTCTCGCGCATGCCCTACCCGCTGGAGAAAGGCGACAAACTGCGCGCCTACCACCTGGTGAAGCGGCTGGCCCGCCACCACGAGATCTACCTGTTCTGCCTGAGCGACCAACGGATACGGGAAAGCGACGCCGAGCACCTGCGCAGCTTCTGCAAATACCTGCAGGTGGTGCACATCCCCAAGTGGCGCATCCTGCTCCGCATGCTCGCGGCCGTGTTTTCCCGCCTCCCCTTCCAGGTCAGTTATTTCCACCACGCCCACGCCCAGCGCGCCATTGACCGTGCCATAGCGGAATTCGCACCGGACCATGTGCTGTGCCAGCTGGTACGCACCACCGAATACGTGCGCCGCCGATACACGCTGCCCAAGACACTGGATTACATGGACACCCTGAGCAAGGGCATGGAACGCCGCGCGCGCCACGTGCCCTTTCCGGTGCGTTCCCTGCTGCGCATGGAAACCCGCAGGCTGATCCGCTACGAAAACCTGATGTTCGACCTGTTCGACCATCTGGCCATCATCAGCGCGCAGGACCGGGCGCTGCTCTACCACCCGCGCCGCGACACGGTGGAAGTAGTGCCCAACGGCGTGGACACCGAATATTTCCGCCCCCGCGAGATCCCCAAAACGCACGACCTGCTCTTCACCGGCAACATGAACTACCCGCCGAACATCGACAGCGTGCTTTTCCTGGTGCAGCAGGTGCTGCCCTTGGTACAGGCCAAGCGGCCGGGCACCACCGTGCTCATAGCCGGCGTGGACCCCGACCAGCGCGTGCGCAAGCTGGCCGAGCAGCACCCGGAAGTAACCGTGAGCGGATGGGTGAAGGACATCCGCGACAGCTATGCCGCATCGCGCATTTTCGTGGCACCCATGCAGATCGGCACCGGCCTGCAGAACAAGATCCTGGAGGCCCTGGCCATGGCCATGCCCTGTGTTACCTCGGACCTGGCCAACAACGCCGTGGGCGCGCCGCCGGGCGAGGCCATACTGATCGGCCACCGGCCGGAAGAGTACGCCGAGCACATCCTGGGCCTGCTGGGCAATGAGGCGGAATGCGCGCGGCTGGCCCGCAACGGGCGCCAATTCGTGCAGCGCTCGTTCGATTGGGACCGTGCGGCCGAGCGGCTGGAGCGGCTGATGCAGCGCGGAACGGACGAAGCGGCCATGCACCGGCCGGCCATGGAACAGCAAGCCTGAACCGGGCCGCCGTAAATTTGCACCGGCAACGCCGCCACAACGTTCCCTTACATCATGGCAGAACAAGAAGGTTTTGACAGCATCGAAAGCGCGATCGCCGATATACGGGCAGGCAAACTGGTGATCGTGGTGGACGATGAGGACCGCGAGAATGAAGGCGATTTTGTGACGGCGGCCCGCAACGCCACACCCGAAGTGGTCAACTTCATGGCCACCCATGGCAGGGGCTTGATCTGCACCCCCCTTACCGAGGAACGATGCGAGGAATTGGGCCTCGACCTGATGGTGCAGGACAACACCGCCCTGCACGAAACACCGTTCACCGTAAGCATCGACCTGCGCGGCCATGGTACCACCACGGGCATCAGCGCCAGCGACAGGAGCAAGACGATCCTCGCGTTGATCGACCCTGCCACCAAGCCTTCCGACCTGGGCCGGCCGGGGCACATTTTTCCGCTGAAGGCGCGCAACGGCGGGGTACTGCGCCGCACCGGCCACACCGAGGCCACCGTGGACCTGGCCCGCTTGGCGGGGCTGGAACCCGCCGGCGTGCTGGTGGAGATCCTGAACGAGGACGGCACCATGGCACGCCTGCCCGAACTGCGCAAGGTGGCCAAGCGCTTCGGGCTGAAACTGATCAGCATTGAGGACCTGGTGGCCTACCGCATGCGCACCGAGCGCTCGATCGAGCGCATCGTGGAGGTGAACATGCCCACCGATTACGGCGATTTCCACCTCATCGCCTTCAAGCAGAAGGATACCGGCGAGGAACATCTGGCCCTGGTGAAGGGCACGTGGGAAAAGGATGAGCCCGTGCTGGTGCGCATGCACAGCAGCTGCCTCACAGGCGACATCTTCGGCAGCCGCCGCTGCGATTGCGGGCCGCAACTGCACGCCGCCATGGAAATGGTGCAGCGCGAGGGGAAAGGTGTGGTGGTGTACATGCAGCAGGAAGGACGCGGCATTGGCCTGTTGAACAAACTCAAGGCCTACAAGCTGCAGGAGCAGGGCGCCGATACCGTGGAGGCCAACCTGATGCTGGGCTTCGAAATGGATGCCCGCGACTATGGCGTGGGCGCTCAGATCCTGCACGACCTCGGCGTGCGGCGCATACGCCTGCTCACCAACAACCCCAAAAAGCGCGCGGGCTTGATCGGCTACGGGCTGGAGATCGTGGAGAACGTGCCCATCCAAATGCCCTCAAACCCCTACAACCACCAGTACCTGCTCACCAAGAAGCTGAAGATGGGCCACGAGCTGGACATCAAGGAGTAGGGGGCGGCTGTTGTTTTTTCTTCCGGCCGAACAAGGCCCCGATCTTCCTGAAGAATTCGCCCAGGGTGTCGAACTCCTCGCGGTAGGCAAGGCCGGCGCCTTGCGTGGTCTGCGCCTGGTCCACCTGGTTCAGGTTGCGGTCGTTGCTTTGGCTGAACGCCTTGAAGCGCAGCTTGCCGTCCTGAGTGAGGCTGTATTCCGCCGAGAAATCGCCGATCAACGAGTTGGTGCCCTGTTGGGTACCGCCCGCGCCGTAGGCCAGGCCCACGTTGGTGTTGATCAGCAGCCGTTCATTGAAGATCGCGGTGCTCACCGCCAGTTCCACTTCATCCTGCGAGATCATGTCGCCGGTGCGCCAGTTCACGCCCAGATCAAGGTTGCGGCTGAATGAACTGAGCCAGTTGCTGAGCTGGTTGCTCAACAGCTCGGTGCCGGTGGCCGAAGTGGCGCCGCCCAGGCCACTGTTCTCCGAAGCGGCCGTGCTGGCATCGCTGGGCAGGAAACGGTTGAGCACGATCAGCGCGAACACCTGCTTGTTCAGGTCGTCGGTGGTGGCCAATGCGCTGCGGACCTGGGTGCGCACCGCCTCGTCCACCGTGGGCAGTTTCACGTCGAAGCC
>JBIQMI010000183.1:0-6760 GCA_044463585.1 Cryomorphaceae bacterium | reverse complement strand
GAACGCCTTGAACGCTTGGTGAAAGGGGCGCGCACGAAGGTGGATGATTGATGCATGCATTGATCGACAGCGACGTGCTGATAGCTGCCATTGACGGCGCGGAGCAGCAGAGCAACGATAGCAGGCAAGCCCTCACAGGGGCCGTGCGGGGGAAGTACACGGGTTTCATCACCCCTCTGATCGCGGCGAACATCATGTATGCACTTCGGCGCAAATGGCGCACTGCCCGGCCCTCTACGTGGCGATCCGACATTGATGCCGAAATGCTGAGGATCCTTCCCACATTGGGCATGCTACCGGTAGGCCGGGCCGACTTCGTCGACAGCATCACCAGCTCATTCCTTGACAAGGAGGATGGCATCCAATACTTCGCGGCATTGCGCAGCAGGCAAGTGGATCTTATCATCACCTGCAACACCAAGGACTACATCATGAAAGGGCTGCCGGCTATCAAGCCCGGTGCCTTTGTGCGTGAGTACCTGAAGTAGCCCGCACAATGCCTTGCTGTCGAATGGGTGCGCGTGAAAATACATGGAAGCGCGGCAGCGCACGCCGAAATAAAGCGCCAATAGCGAACAACCAAGCGTATGAATTGCCCTGCTTTATCCGCCAGCGCCGATCCAAGCTCAACCAATCACCGTCCGCATTGGCGCTTTGGCCACTTGGCAACTTGGCCACTTGGCAAATTGGCAACTTGCCCTCTACTGCGCTCCTCCGGTGTCCTCCACCTTGGCCGTATCGCGCTGGATCTGCTTTTCCACATTGCGCTCGTAGCGGTTGTTCACGGTATCCACCGGCGGGGTGGTAATGCTCGCTGGTTTGTCGGCGGCCGGTGTTCCGGTTTGCTCCGGTGCGGAATTGCAGGCCAGCACGAACAAGGCCGAAAGCACTGCCGGGAACAGGATTTTGGTACGCATTGCAGGGTGGTATTTGGTGTAAACAACAAACGGTGCGGCGGTTTGTGCTGGGGTCCCCAGAAAAAAACAGGGCCAGCAGTTCCACACGGCACGCTACACCGTGGGCAGCCCGCTCATACCCTCACCCCTGCGGGCTGCATGATGCGCTGGAGCACTTCCACGGCGCGGTCCACTTCTGCGGCGGTGTTGAACTTGCTGAAGGAGAAGCGCAGGTTGGCACCTGTGCGGCCGGGGTACAGCGCCTCGATCACATGGCTGCCCTTGTTGCTGCCGCTGCTGCACGCGCTGCCGCCGCTGCAAGCAATGCCTTCGATGTCCATGTTGTAGATCAGCATCTCGCCCTTGCCATCGTCCGGAAAGTGGATGTTGAGCACGGTGTAGAGGCTGTCGGGGCCTACATCCCCATTGAAGCTGGCCTCTGGCACGGCCTCCTTTATGGCCTCCATCATGCGGGTCTTCAGGCCCTGCACATGGCGCTGGTGTTCCTCCAGGCCGCGGTGGGCCACTTCCATTGCCTTTGCCAGCGCCACAATGCCGATGATGTTCTCGGTACCGGCACGCATGTTCCGCTCCTGCGCGCCGCCCAGCACCATGGGCCTAAGCACGGAGCTGCCGCGCATGAACAGGAAGCCCACGCCCTTGGGACCGTGGAACTTGTGGGCGCTGCAGGTGAGGAAATCCACCGGCAGTTCGGCCAGGTCGAAGCGGTAGTGGCCCATGGTCTGCACGGTGTCCGTGTGGAACAGCGCGCCGTGCTTGCGGCACAGGTTGCCGATGGCCACCAGGTCGTTGCGGGTGCCCAGTTCGTTGTTGGCGTGCATCAGCGATACCAGGGCATTCCCGTGCTGCTGCAACAGTTCCTCCAAGTGCTGCAGGTCGGCCTTGCCATCGGGCATCAACCTTACCCAGTGCACCTGCGCTTCCTTGGTGCGCTCAAGTTCCTTGGCCACATGTTCCACGGCGTGGTGCTCGATGGGCGAGGTGATCACGTGTTTAACGCCCAGGTCGCGCACACTGCCGAACACGGCCATGTTGTCCGCCTCGGTGCCGCAACTGGTGAAAACGATCTCGCCGGGCGCGCAGTTGAGCAACGAGGCCACCATGCGCCGCGCCTGTTCAATGCCGGCCCTTGCCTTTCGGCCGAAGGCGTGCACCGAGCTGGGGTTGCCGTAGATCTCGTGCATGTACGGCAGCATGGCCTCGATCACTTCGGGGTCGAGCTGCGTGGTGGCGGCGTTGTCGAAATAGATGCGTTCCATGGTCAGGTGCAAAAATACGGGTGACGAAGGTGGTGCTTTCCCGGGACCATGTTCCGTGCGGCCTTCCGTTTTTCCGCATACTCCCAGCCGCATTGCCGGGTACACGGCGGCGCGCTTCCCATGAATGGTGGTGGGCCGCCGCAACTGCCTGCTCACGCCAGGGCCTTGTCCAGCTTTTGTTTCATTTCGGCCAGTATCCGCTGGGCCAGGGCATCGGCCTTTTCCGCGGAACTGCTTTCGGCATAAATGCGGATGATGGGCTCGGTGTTGCTTTTGCGCAGGTGCACCCATTCCTTGCCCAGCTCAATGCGCAGGCCGTCCACCGTGCTGTGCGGCTGGTGCTTGTACTGTTGCTGCATGGCGTCCACCAGGGCCTGCACGTTCATGCCCGGTTGCAGTTCGATCTTGTTCTTGCTGATGAAGTAGTCCGGGTAGCTCTTGCGCAGCGCGCTGGCCGTCACCCCTTTTCGCGCCAGCAGGGTGAGGAAAAGCGCTATGCCCGCCAAGGCATCGCGGCCGTAGTGCAGTTCGGAGAGGATCACGCCGCCGTTGCCTTCCCCCCCGATGGGCGCGTTCACCTTGCGCATCAGTTCCACCACATTCACTTCGCCCACGGCGCTGGCGTGGCGCTTGCGGCCATGGCGCTCGGCCACATCGTCCAGGGCACGGCTGCTGCTTAGGTTGCTCACGGTATCGCCGGGCCGGTGCGCCAGCACATGGTCGGCACAGGCCACCAGGGTGTATTCCTCGCCGAAGAAGCTGCCGTCCCCGCTCACCAACGCCAACCGGTCCACGTCGGGGTCCACGGAAATACCGAGGTCGGCCCGGTGCTTCACCACGGCAGCGCTGAGGTCGGCCAGGTTTGCGGGCAACGGTTCGGGGTTGTGGGGGAAATGGCCGGTGGGCTCGCAGTACAGCTCCACCACTTCGGCCACGCCCAGGGCCTTCAACAGGCGCGGCACGGCAATGCCGCCGGTGGAGTTCACCGCGTCCACCACCACCTTGTACTTACGGGCGGCAATGGCCGGCACATCCACAAGGTCGAGCGCAAGAATGGCCTTTATGTGCCGGTCGATCCACGTGTTGTCGTTGCGCACGGAGCCGAGCTGGTCCACGGGCGCAAATTCCAACTGCTCGCTTTCGGCCAGTTCCAGCACCTTGGCACCCAGTTCCGCGCTGATGAACTCGCCCCGGCCGTTCAGCAGCTTCAGCGCGTTCCATTGCTTGGGGTTGTGGCTGGCGGTAAGAATGATGCCCGCGTCGGCCTGCTCGCCCGTTACGGCCATTTCCACCGTGGGCGTGGTGCTGAGGCCAAGGTCGATCACCTCGAAGCCGAGCCCCACCAGCGTGCCGCGCACCAGGTCGGCCACCATGGCGCCGCTGAGGCGGGCATCGCGGCCGATCACGGCCTTGGGGTTCGTTTTGCCCGCCTGCTGCTTCATCAACTGCCCGAAGGCGGCGGTGTAGCGGACAACGTCCAAGGGGGAAAGGCCTTCACCTGGGGCGCCGCCGATGGTGCCGCGGATGCCTGAAATGGAACGGATGAGTGTCATGCTGCTGATCTATTGCCGGCCCAGGGGCCGTGCTTGCGGCAAAAGTACCCAGCGCACAGGCAGTTGGCCGCCAAAGCATGCACCGTTGTTTGTTGACAACGTGCAAGGCACGCCGTGATGCCGGGCGCTGCTGCCCTACCTTTGGGGATCCTATCATTCCATTTGTGCATGAGCGAGTCCAACCGACCCCTGCCGGACCGCAACGCGGACCAGGAGGAATGCGTGAAGCGGTATGAGGCCATGGAGGCAGCCCACGACCGGCTGTTCTTCGATGTGGAGGAGATAGAAATGATCGTGGACCACTACTTGGAGCGCAGCGAGCCCAAACGTGCCGAAAAAGTGCTGGGCTTCGCCAAGCAGCTGCACCCCTCCTCGGTGGACCTGCTGTTCGCCGAGGCCATTGTGATGATGGCCCTGGGGCGCTTGGGCAAGGCGCTGGAACTGCTGGACGGCGTGGAGAAGGTGGAGCCCTACAACGAGGCCGTTCAGCTGAACAAGGCCAACATCTACAGCCAGCAGCGCAACCACCGCCGGTCGGTGGAGCATTACAAGCGGGCGTTGGAAATGGCCGAGGACGGCCTGGACGAGATCTACCTCGAGCTTGCCTTCGAGTACGAGAACCTGGAGGAAATGGAAACGGCCATCGAGTGCCTGAAAAAAGCGCTGCAGATCAACCCGGAGAACGAGGCGGTGCTGCACGAACTGGCGTATTGCTACGACCTGGCGCAGGCCGATGAGGCCGGTGTGTCGTTCTTCCGCAACTTCATCAACGATCAACCCTACTCCAGCGTGGCCTGGTACAATTTGGGCAACGCGCTCTCCAAGCTCGAGCGCTTCGATGAAAGCAACGAGGCGCTGGATTATGCGCTGGTGATCGACGAACGCTTCAGTTCCGCCTGGTTCAGCAAGGCACGCAACCTGCTGATCGCCGGCAAATACGCCGAGGCCGTGGCCTGCTACGAGGAGACCCTCTCCTTCGATGGGCCGCAGGCCATTACCTACAGCTTCATCGGCGAATGCTACGAGAAGATGGAGCAGTACGAGCAGGCCCTGATCAATTACGACCAAAGCATAGCGCTGGACCCTGAATGGGTGGAGGCCTGGGTGGGCCGTGGCGTGGTGAAGGACCTGCAGGACCGTGTGCCCGAAGCGCTGGTATCGCTGCGGCAGGCCCTCATGCTGGCGCCCAACCATCCGGACGCGCTGCACTTCTATGCGCTGCTGCTGATACGCATCGAGCAATTTGATGAAGCCTTCAAGCAATTCAACAAATTGCACCTGGTGGAGCCGCAGAACCTCGATGGCTGGGTGGACCACGCCGAACTGCTGCTACAGGTGAAGGACGCCAATGCCGCCCTGGCAAAATTCGCCGAGGCTGGCCAAGTGCACAAGCTGGACCCGCGGTACAAGTACCTTCTGGTAAGCTACGAGCTGCGCGCGGGCCAATTGCAGCAAGCGCTGCTGGACCTGGAGGAGGCCTTGGCCACCGACCATGCCGGCCACAAACAACTGCTAGAACACAACCCACAGGCGGCCCTGATCCCGCAGGTGATGCATTTGATCGAACTTTACCGCCGATGATCTTCAGGCTGGACCACGTCCCGGCACGCAGTGAAAAACCGCGTGAGGAGGGATTGACCATGGTGATGGACAAGGGATTAAGCCTGCGCCAAGCGGAGGATCTGATCGACGGGAGCGGGCACTTGGTCGACCTTGTGAAACTGGGCTTCGGCACCAGCTATGCCACGCCGCGCCTGAAGGAAAAGATCGACCTGTACCAGCGCTCCGGCATAAAAGTTTACCTCGGCGGCACCCTGTTCGAGGCCTTCATTGCGCGCGGGCAATTCAATGCCTACCGGCGCCTGCTCGACGAGCTGGACCTGATGGCCGTGGAAGTATCCGATGGCTCCATCGACCTGGAACACGGTGAAAAGCTCAAGTTCATCAACACCTTGGCGCAGGACCGCACCGTCTTGAGCGAGGTGGGCAGCAAGGAAACGGGCATCCTGATCAGCCCGGCCAAATGGGTGCGCATGATGAATTCCGAGCTGGAGGCGGGCAGCTGGAAAGTGATCGCCGAGGCGCGCGAGAGCGGCACGGTGGGCATTTACCGGCCCAGCGGCCACGCCCACACCACCTTGGTGAACCGCATCATGGCCAAGGTGCCCGGGAAGGACATCATCTGGGAGGCGCCGATCAAAAGCCAGCAAACCTGGTTCATCAAGCAAGTGGGCGCCAACGTGAACCTGGGCAACGTGGCGCCGGACGAGGTGATCGCATTGGAGGCACTGCGATTGGGCCTGCGAGGCGACACCTTCTTCGAATACCTGCCCGAGGACATGGCCGAGCACCTGCGCCAGATCAAGCACGACAAGCATGCCGACACCCCGGCGGTGGCCGCCGTACCGGTGAAGGCCAAGGCAAAGGCCAAGGCGAAATGAAGGAAATATCCGCTTCGGAGCTCAGGCGGCGCCTGCAGGCCGGGGAAAAGATGCTGGTGCTGGATGTGCGCGAGCCGTACGAAACCGAGGTTTGCAGCATCGGCGGCACCTGCCTGCCCATGAGCCAGCTGCTCGACCGCCTGAACGAGATCCCGCGCGACATGCCCGTGGTGGTGCACTGCCGCAGCGGTGCACGCAGCTGCGCCGTGGTGGACAGCCTCTCCACGCGCTACGGCTTCACCAACCTCATCAACCTCAAGGGCGGCATCTCCGCCTGGCAGAACGAAGTGGACCCCGGCATCCACTGCGATTGAGCCGGAAACCTACAACAACCGAACATGGACCTGATCCTCAGTTTCTGGCACTTCATCACGCACCTCAACGAAACGCTGCCCGTTTTCATCAACGACCACGGCAACCTCATCTACCTGCTGTTGTTCACCATCATCTTCGTGGAAACCGGCTTCGTGGTCATGCCGTTCCTGCCCGGCGATTCGCTGCTTTTCGTGGCCGGCTCGCTGGCCGCCATCGGCATGCTCGACCTTACGCTGCTGCTCATATTGCTCATACCGGCGGCCATTGTGGGCGAC
>JBIQMI010000182.1:0-6918 GCA_044463585.1 Cryomorphaceae bacterium | reverse complement strand
CGAACCTGAGGTTCGACGCTACGGCCTGCTGCGGATTCTCTTCGCGTTCTCCGCGTCCTCCGCGGTTAGATCCATCGCGGCCAAGGCAGTTCCTCTGCGCCTCCGCGCCTCCGCGGCAAACCCGTCCGTCGCGGCCCAGGCATTCTCTCTGCGTCTTGGTCGAACCTGAGGTTCGACGCTACGGCCTGCTGCGGATTCTCTTCGCGTTCTCCGCGTCCTCCGCGGTTAGATCCATCGCGGCCAAGGCAGTTCCTCTGCGCCCCCGCGCCTCCGCGGCAAACCACGTCGCGGCCCAGGCATTCTTCTGTGGAATCTGTGTTCCCTGTGGATGAAACCCATCGCAGCCAAGGCATTCCTCCGCGCCCCCGCGCCTCCGCGGCAAACCCTCGCGCATCACTCATTTTCGATAGGTGGATTTTCCTAACGTGGCGGATCATTCCGCATGCTACATTCGCAGCCCATGCGGGAGTAGCTCAGTTGGTAGAGCATCAGCTTCCCAAGCTGAGGGCCGCGGGTTCGAGTCCCGTTTCCCGCTCAAGCCCCGGTGATCCCGGGGCTTCTTTTATACCGGCATGGAAGCCATCTTTGCAGCAGCCCCAACCCGATCATTCCCATGCCCGCACCCCAAGCCCACCTCATTCCCCAAACCATGGCCGTGTTCGGTACGGGATGTTTCTGGTGTTCAGAAGCTGTTTTCAGCGAATTGAAAGGTGTGTTGAAGGCTGAGCCGGGCTACATGGGGGGCGACCCCACGAGGGCGAATTATGGCGATGTCTCCACCGGGACCACGGGCCATGCCGAGGTAACGCGGGTGGCCTTCGACCCCCGTGTGATCAGTTTCTCCAAGTTGCTCGATGTGTTCTGGGCCACGCATGATCCCACCTCGCTTAACCGCCAAGGCGGCGACATGGGCCCCCAATACAGGTCCGTGATCTTTTGCCAGAACCTGGAACAGCAGGTGGAAGCTGAGCAGCAGCTCCAGAAATTGGACCGCAGCGGCAAGTGGAAAGGGCCCATCGTAACGCAGGTCCAGCTCATGGGCAAGTTCTTCCCGGCGGAGGAGCATCACCGCCATTATTACCGCAAAAATCCGGATCGCGGTTATTGCAACCTGGTGATCCAGCCCAAGCTTGAGCAATTCCGGTTGGAATTCAAGAATGACCTGAAATGAAGACGCTCCAATTCCCTGTTCCGTACGTGCTCTTGACCCTACTGTTCACCGCATGGGCAAGCGGCTCATTCGCGCAGCAGGAAAGTGGTCAGAAAAACCTCGTGCCCAACGGGAGCTTCGAAGAGGTCAGCAAGGAGCCCACCACCTATGATCAGTTGGACCGGGCCGTGGGCTGGCGCAACGCCACTTTGGGAATGGCCGAGCTGTTCGGTAAGGGCGCCAATGTGAAAACAGTGGGCATTCCGCAGAACGCATATGGCAGCATGGAGCCGCTGGATGGTGAACGCTACGCGGGGTTCATGGCCTGGAAGGACGATCAGCGGCGCGACTTCGACCGCGGCCCGGAAGACCCCTTCAAGCCGGGTTGGAACGCTTACTCGGAATATTCTTGGATTGAACTACCAAAGCCCTTGGTGGAAGGGCATGCCTATGAGCTGAGCTTCCATGTGGCACTGGCCGCCAACAGCGATCGGGCCGTTGCTGGCATCGGCGCCCATTTTTCGGAGATCGAACTGAATTATCCCAACCGGGCATTCCTTACCGAGCGGCCACAGGTGGTGGAGGAGAAGATACTGGAGGAGCGGGGCAAGTGGGTAGAAGTGAAAGGGCGCTTTGTGGCCGACGGTGACGAGCGCTACCTGATCATCGGGACATTCCCCACCGCCATTTTCGAGACCAAGCGGATCATTGAGGGGGCGGATAACCAATACGCGTATTACTACTTGGACAAGGTAGAATTGCGCGATTTGGGTACGGGGAAGGAAGTGGACTAGCCTACGACCGGATTATCTTCGCGGCCGAATTGGGTGGTAGCATGCTCCCCTTTTTTCATGTAACAAAACCAACCATTGATCATGAAAATGAAGTATTTGAGCTGGGTGGCCGGAACGCTGTTCTCCGTTTCGGCCTTCGCCCAAGGCGCCGGGGAGAACCTGGTGCGGAACGGCAATTTCGAGGATGTGAAAAAGCCGGTGAAGACCTGGGACCAATTGGGGCACGCCACGGGCTGGTCGAACGCGAACAAGGGTACGGCAGACCTCTTTGCCAAAGGCGCCAGGCACAATACCGTGGGGATCCCGGACAACGAGCTGGGCACCGGTGCCACCGCCTTCGATGGCGAATATTTCGCCGGCTTCGTGGCCTACAAGGAAGACCTGCGCCCCAACTGGAAGCGGGTGCTGAACGGAAAGGAGAGCCCGTACAGGCCAGGTTTCCAGCGGTACTCTGAATACCTACAGACTGAACTTTCCACACCCTTGACGGCAGGGGAGAAATATGACGTGACCTTCCGGGTGAAACTGGCCAACGGCAGCGACCGCGCCGTGAGCGGTATCGGCGCCTACCTCTCACCGGTAAAGCTTCAGTACAACCACACGCATTTCCTGGCCGAGAAACCCCAAGTGAGCACCACCAAGATCGTGGATGACAAGCAGAATTGGACCGAGGTGACCGGTACATTCACCGCCGACGGCAATGAAAAGTACCTGATCATCGGTGCATTCATCAACGGTGGCTTCGATACCCAGAAAGTGATCGAAGGACCGGACAGCCAGCGTGCCTACTACTACTTGGACGGTATCAGCGTAAATGTGCACCCCGAGGAGGACCGCGATGGCGATGGCGTGCCCGACAAGGATGACCTGTGCCCCGATACCCCGGGCCTGGCCTCGCTGCAAGGCTGCCCGGATCGCGACGGTGACGGCATTCCCGATAACATGGACGCATGCCCGGACGTGGCTGGCCCTGCCAAGTTCAACGGCTGCCCCGACACGGACGGTGACGGCATACCCGATAACCTGGACCGCTGCCCCACTGTGGCCGGACCGGCCAGCAACCACGGCTGCCCCGAGCTTTCGGAAAAGACCAAGAAGCTCTTCGAAAAGGCCCTGACCGGTATCCAGTTCGAAACCGGCAAGGCCACCATCAAGCCCACCAGCTTCGGCATATTGAATGAAGTGGTGAGCGTGATGAAGGAGAACCCCAGCTACAACCTTGAGATCCACGGGCACACCGACAGCCAGGGCAAGGCCGACATGAACCTGAAATTGAGCGAGGACCGCGCGGCTTCAGTGCGCACCTACCTGGAAGGGAAGGGCGTGGAGGCCGATCGCATGAAGAGCTTTGGCCATGGCGATACCCAGCCGGTGGCCGATAACAGCACCGCCGCGGGACGTGCCAAAAACCGCCGGGTGGAATTCAAGGTCACCTTCATGAAGTGACCGTTGTTGCAACGAAAAGTAAAGGAGGCCGCGGCCTCCTTTACTTTTTTGCGGCACTGCGCGCGGTGCGCGGCCGATGCAATAGCTGTGCGGATCAATGCTCGTTGGGGTCGAGCACCACGGGCGGATTGGACCCGAAGATCACCCAACGGTTCGGAACTTTTCTGTAATAGATGCCAATGTCCTGCACGCCGATGTTGGTGAGCTCATCCGAAACCGCATCGAAGCTCATGCGCTGGGCCAGCGGCGGGCCATCGGCGGTTTGCACCGGGAAATAATTCACCAGATAGAAGGTGTGCGGCGACTTGATGCCGGTCATAAGCTGGGGTATCCATGTTTGGCGCTCCACCAAGGTGCTGAACTCACGGGTGACCAGGGCAAGGTCCGCCTCGTCGGCCATAAGGCCGGGCGTGCCGGGCGTGGTTTGTCGGATCAACAACCGGTCATCACCGATCCCTTGGCTCGCCTTCCAGGCCTGCAGGCGTGCTATCGACTCCGGGTCATCGTCAAGTGCAAGCACGCGGGCGCCCGCCGACAGGAGTTTCCAGGTGTAGTACCCGTTGCCGGCGAACATATCGGCCACCACCTTTCCTTGCAGGGGGCCCATAAGCGCGATCAAGGAATCGACGCCCGCGTTGTTTTCAGGCATGTCGGCCGGGTTGGCGGGGCTGGCCGTGGCCGTGGGCGAATTCACCGTGACCGTGGCTGCCACGGGTTCTTGCGGCTTATTGCTGCAGCCGGCCGCTTGCACGGCCACTGCCAAGGCAAGGAAAAAGAAAATGCGCATTGTTGATCCGAACTGTGCGGCCAAAATAACAGCAGCATAGGCACGGATATTATTTCCATGGAAAATACTGGCCTTGTACCTTTGTGCGCCATGGTGAAAATAGAGGAGGAACTGAATATGGCGTTCAAGAGTGAACACCAGAAGCTGTTCCTGAACTTGCTCTTCACGTCCAACTGGCTGCGCCACATGGACATTGAACGGTTACGGCCTTACGGCCTGAGCCCGCAGCAATACAATATCCTGCGGATCCTGCGCGGGGCAGGCGGCAAGCGCATGAGCATGGGCGCGGTGCTGGAGCGCATGTTGGACCGTGCGCCCAATGCAACACGCCTTACCGATAAGCTGATCGCGAAGGGGCTGGTGGCGCGTGAGCGCTGCGAGGAGGACCGCCGGGTGGTTTACCTGCACATTACGGCCAAGGGGAAGGAATTGCTGGCTTCGATGGACCACGAGACCGAACGCATGATCGCGCTGGTGGCCGGAAAGCTCAGTGCGGCCGAGGCCAAGACGGTGAACCTGGTGCTGGATAAGCTCCGTTCCTAGTCGCGTGGCGGATAGGGATGGCGCACATCAAGTTTCTTCACCATCGCCTGGTTGATGGCGGCCGCACTGGGCCCGAAGGCATTCACCAGCACGCCCTTGATGCCATGCTTGTCCGAACTGATGGCGTACACGATGCTTTCGTCGCTCGGGTTGCTTTCACCCTCGAAGCGGTGAAATTCATCGATCACGAACTCATCCGGATTCAACGAAGCGTTCTTGCCACTGCAAAGCACACATTCCTGGTCCAGGATAAGGTCATCGGTATAGCCGCGGGCGATCAGGTCGTTCACCGCTTGGGATAGGGTATCATATGAGCGTGCCATAGCACGAAGGTAACAACCTCGCGCGATCGATGGGACGGCCCAGAAAAATCGGATCTGGCCGGGGCGTCCTGCAACAAACCCCGCCGGGCTACATCATTTTCTTGCTCACCTCCAGCATGTCCTTGATGCCGCCCAGGCTGCTGAGCACGCCGGTGGCCTCGTAGGGGATGTACACCACTTTGTTGTCCTTGCCACTGGTCATTTCCTGCAAGGTTTCCAAGTAGCGCATGGCGATCAGGTAGTTGGCGGGATCGGCGTTGGCCCCTTTAATGGCCTCGGTAACCAGGCGGATGGCCTCTGCCTCACCCTGTGCCCGGCGGATGCGTGCCTGGGCATCACCCTCGGCTTGCAGCACCTGTGCTTGTTTCTGGCCCTCGGCCTCGTTGATCTGCTTTTGCTGCACGGCCTCGGCGCTCAGGATCACGGCGCGCTTGCTGCCCTCCGCATCAATGATCTGGGCCCGGCGGTCGCGCTCGGCACGCATCTGCTTTTCCATGGCCTCGCGGATGTCGCGCGGGGGATTGATGTCCTGCAATTCAACCCGGTTCACCTTCACGCCCCACTTGTGGCTGGCCTCGTCCAAAATGGCGCGCAGCTTGGCGTTGATGGTATCGCGGCTGGTGAGGCATTCGTCAAGGTCCAGCTCACCGATCACGTTCCGCAGCGTGGTCTGGGTAAGCTTTTCAATGGCCATCGGTAAGTTCTCGATCTCGTACACGGCCTTTACCGGGTCCATGATCTGGAAATAGAGCAACGCGTTGATCTCGGTCATCACGTTATCCTTGGTGATCACGTTCTGCTTGGGGAAATCGTACACCGTTTCGCGCAGGTCGAGGCGCTCCTTTTTCACGAATTGCACGTACTTGTTGCCGTCGGGCAGTTCGCGCGAGTAGCGGAAGATGATCTCGCGCGGCTTGTCGAACACGGGTATGATGATGTTGAAGCCCGCGGTCAGCGTTTCGCGGTACTTGCCGAAACGCTCGATGATCATGGCCTCGCTTTGCTGCACGATGCGCACGCCTTTGGCCACAATGAAGATGACGAAGAAGGCGATAAGTAGAAGGACGACGGTGCCGGGTGTCATGCTGGTCAGGGGTTGATGATGGGTTTAATGATCAAGGTGTTGCTTTCCACGCGCACTACTTGCACGAGGTCGCCGGTGCGCAACGGGGCGTCCGACAGGCTTTCGGCGCGCCAATCATCGCCGCCCACCTGCACACGCCCCAAGCGCAGGCCGGGGTCGAAATCCTGTGAAACGTGGCCGCGTATGCCCACGAGGGCCTCCGCGTTCATGGGCACATGGCCCTTTTGCCAAAACCGGCGCATCAGCACCGGGCGGATGGTGAAGAAGGCCACCAGGGCGAAGGCCGAGAAGAGCAGCAATTGCACGGCCGGGCCGAAGCCCAAGGCGGCGGTAATACTGGCCGCAATGCAGCCGATGCCCAGGCAGAACAGGAAGAAGCCGGGGAGAAAGATCTCCGCGATCATCATCAACAAGGCCAAACCGGCCCACCAATGCCACTGAAAAAATTCCATGCTGCGATCTATCGCTGCGAAAGATACGGCCTTGCACCCCCGCGCACGGCCCTGAAAGGGATGAACGGCCCTGGCCAAGGACAGGAAGCCGGGCACCATGCAAGAAGTACTTTCGCCGCCCATGGCCGGCAAGATCTGGAGCTTCCTGAAATCGCCGCAGGGGAGGGATAGCCTGCTCACCACCTTCACCGAGGGCCTTTCGATGTTGGGGATGATCCTCACCTACCGGTTGGCCGCACAGGTGAGCAAACAGGACCTGGATATCTATGTGATCGTGCGGCGTACGGTTTCCTTCGTGTTCCCCATCATTCTAATGGGGGCCATGGTTGGGCTTACGCG
>JBIQMI010000181.1:0-6936 GCA_044463585.1 Cryomorphaceae bacterium | reverse complement strand
ATATGCAGCGTGCCGCCCACGTTGTAGGGCTTCAGGCGGGCCATTTGCACCACCTCGTACACCACGCCCTGCCCGGCAATGGCCGCATCGCCGTGGATGATCACCGGCACCAGCTTGCCCGGTGTGAGGTTGTGGTTCTTTTCGATCAGTGCCCGCGACAGCCCCTGCATTACAGGGCCCACGCTTTCCAAGTGGCTGGGGTTGGGCACCAGGATCAGGTTCACGCCCTTTCCCTTGTTGGTGACCATGCAGCTGTTGAAGCCCATGTGGTACTTCACGTCGCCCTCCACGTAGTTGTCCTCGTAGTCGCGGCCCTCGAAGTCGGCGAAGATCGATTCGTAGGTCTTGTTGAAGGTGTTGGCCAGCACGTTCAGCCGGCCGCGGTGGGCCATGCCGATCACCACGTCGCTTATGCCGTGGGCGTCGGCGCCATGCTCGATCACCGTGTCCAACGCGGGGATCAGCGTTTCGCCGCCTTCGAGGCTGAAGCGCTTTTGGCCGATGAAGCGCTTGCCCAGGAAACGCTCGAACACCACCGCCTGGCCCAGTTTGCGCAGGATCTCCTTCTTTTCACCCGTGGTGAATTGGGGCGTGTTCCGGTCCTTCTCCATGCGCTGTTGCAGCCACTCGGTGCGCTCCACATCGCGGATGAAGCGGTATTCGGCCCCGATGCTCTGGCAATAGGTGGCCTTCAGGTGCTCCACGATCGTGGCCAACGTGGCACGGCCAATGCCGATCTCGGCACCGGCGTCGAATTCCACGGCAAGGTCCTCCTGCCCCAGCCCGAAATTCTCCAGGTCCAGCGTGGGGGTGTAGGTGCGGCGCTCGCGCACAGGGTTGGTGCGGGTGAACAGGTGGCCCCGTTCGCGGTAGCCGTTGATCAAGGCCAGTACCTTGAATTCCTTGGCCACATGCTCGTTGGCAGGGCCTTGGGCCTGTGCGGCGGGTTGGCCGGGCAATTCGGGGTAGCGCGTGCGCGCCAGTTCAAATCCGTCGAAGAACCGCGCCCAATCACCGGAGACCGACGAGGGATCGGCGAGGTACTGCTGGTACATGCCATCCAGCGCGGCAGGGTCGATGTTACTGAGGAACTTATTGTTGTCCATGGCCGGAAAAGAATGCCGGGCTGCAAAGGTAGCCACGGCAAAGGGGCTTTTCTACGGCCCATGCGGGGCGCGTGTTCGCAATTTGCCAATTCGCCAAAATGCCAAATTGCCAATTCCTGGATTCGCGATCCCGGATCAGGCAATGCCCGCGTGGCGCATGCGGCTTAGCACTTTCTGCAGGCAGCGCAGCACCACCGCGGCGGCCAGGTCGTTCAGCCCGCCTTTCAGCACTTCCTGCAATTGGCGCTCAGCAATGTCCACCCGGTTGATCACCAGGCCGAAGGCATGGCCGCCCTGCTGCTCGCGTTCCATCAGCACGCCCAGCACTTCGGCCCGCAGTTCCTCGAACGCGCCTTCCCCCGTGGCCGGCAGGGCCAGCTCCGCGTGGCGAAGGTCCTTGCGGAGCTGCTCCACCGTTTGCTGCAGCACCACGGCCTCATCCAGCCGCTTGCGCAGGCCATCGCCGCCGGGTTTCGACATCGCGTCGTTCATCTTCCGCTTCGCCAGGCCAAAGGTGCGAAGGGCTTGGCACTATTTTCGCCGATGCAGGACCGGCCACGCAACCGGCCGAACATCAACCATCAACTTCCAGCCCAGTACATGCGCAATACGCTTCTTCTCGCCGCCCTCGCCGTTTCCACCGCCACCATGGCCCAGTACGGCACCTTCGACAAAAAGGCCGTGGCCACCGCCAAGGCCAGCAGCACCGTGATCCTGCGCGATGCCAAGGACAGCCCCTACAACCGCGGCCTGATGGAGGCCGTGAAGGCCGATTGGAAATTCACCGCATCACCGGATTTCGGCACTACCACCGACCTGGCCACCGCACCGATCGATCCGGCCAAGACCTACCTGATGAAGGTGCGCAAGAGCGACAAGGAGAAGCATGAGGCCGTGTTCCTAACCTTGGTGCAAGGCTGGAAAATGAAAAAGGGCGAGGCCCTGAACGTGGAGGACGATGTGGTGACGAACCTGCCGGCCACGCAGGAGATCGCCTCGATCTTGATCGATCCCAAGCTGATGGACAACGGTGGCGCACCCATGCTGAAGGTGTACGTGAAGAGCCTGCAGGATTACCTGGCCCAGGTGGAAAGCGGCAAGATCACCGACAAGGCCACCGCCGACCGGCTTTACGCCAGCCGGAACCGCTTCGTGAAGGAAATGGAACTGTGGGTGGCGAACGAGCAACTGGACAAGAGCCTGCCCGACCGGAACGCGATCAAGGAAACCTACGGCCAGGAGGTGAAGCTGATGGACTACAACCAGCTGATGGCCGCGGCGGCCAAGGGACAGCCCGGCGTGGCCGTGGCCGACGTGGTGATCACGGGGGACTACAAGACCAAATGGTGCTTCCGCCGCGTGTTCAATGCCAGCACGGGCGAACTGATGTACCAGCGCGACGAGGCCGCACTCTTCGATAAGAAGATGGGCTTTATCAAGGAGGACTTCCGGATCCTTCAGCAATCGCGCTAAGGCCGGCCGCTCCCGATCCGTGATTCCCCGTTCTTCAGTTCCACCGGCTGAAGCGGCTTGCGCGCGGGTGCAGTCAGCACTGAGCCGTCCACCGCGAAGCGTGATCCGTGGCAGGGACAGTCCCAGCTGCGTTCGGTCCCGTTCCATGCCACCGAGCATTTGATGTGGCTGCAGGCCGGTGACACGGCGTGCAAGCGTCCATCGGCATCGCGGTACAGGCCCACCTGGCGGCCGTCGAACTGCACCACACGGCCTTCACCGTTGGCCAGATCGCCCAGTTCCTTCAGCTTCTCCTTGGGGAATGGAGCGGACACCAACTGCCCCACCACGTCGGCGGCCTCCTTTACGAAATTGGCGAAGCCGGCCACCAAGCTCACCCGGCCCGGGCGGAAAACCTCCTGGTATGGGCTGGTGCCCTTCGCGATCAGGTCCGCTAGCACGATCGAGGCCACCGTGCCGAAGGTCATGCCATTGCCGCCATAACCGGTGGCCACCCGGATCCGTTCGTCCGCCATGGGCAAATGACCGATGTACGGCAAGCCGTCCGTGGCCTCGAACCATTGCGAGGACCATTGGTGCGTTACCTCCTCCACCGGGAAAAGCGATCGCACGTGCGCCTCCAAAGCGCGCACATGCTTGGGCTCGTTGCCTTCGGCGGTCTTGTGGTCCTCGCCGCCCGCGATCAAATAGCGCTGCCCGTCCACCTCCTCCTCGCGGTAGTAGTGGTAAGGGTCCTCCATGTCGTACACCAAGGCCCCAAGCGGCGGCGAGCCCGGCTTCAGTTTGGCCGCCAGTACATAACTGCGGTACGGCGCGTTGCGGAAATGCAGGATGTTCACGCCCGGCGGAACATGCGTGGCGTACACCAGGTTGCGCGTGCGCACCGTGCCACGCTCCGTGCGCACTTCCAGCAGTTCATCCTTGGGCTCCACCTCCAGCATGCGGCAATGCTCCACCAAAAGCCCTCCGGCCGCGCGGAAGGCCGCCACTAAGCCCATGAGGTACCGGCCCGGATGGAAGCTAGCTTGCCCACCGATCCTTACGGCCTTGGTCGGGTTGAAATAGCCCGGCACATCCGTTGTGTAGTCCGCATCGAGCCCAACCTCCAGCGCGCCCTTCAGCAAGGCGTCCAGCTCCTCGGCCTGCTCCTTTCCATTGGCCAGCAGGTAGGCCTCTTGCGGCCTCCAATTGGCCTGGGGCGCATAGCGCGCGGCCCAGCGGCGGATGCGTTCTGCGGCTTCCTTCCCAGCTTGGGCCACCAACAACGCATCATCCTTCCCGAATTTGCTGATCATGCGGTCGTACGACAGGTCGAACGAGGTGTTGATGTGCGCCGTGGTGCCGCCCGTGGTGCCGAACCCGACCGTATGCGCCTCCAGCACCAAGCAGCT
The DNA here is from genome assembly GCA_044463585.1 of Cryomorphaceae bacterium. Taxonomy (GTDB): domain Bacteria; phylum Bacteroidota; class Bacteroidia; order Flavobacteriales_F; family PHOS-HE28; genus PHOS-HE28. The sequence goes on along the minus strand of JBIQMI010000181.1, from coordinate 2,966 downwards.
CTTGCCGGCCAAAGCCAAGGCCATGCCCGTGCTCATGCCGGTGATGCCTGCGCCCACCACCACGGCGTCCAGCGTTTGCACGGGCAACGCCGCAGGGCCCGGTGCTTCTTCAGGTGTAGTGGTTTGCCATAAACTCTTGGTGTAGCCGTCGCGTTCCATGCCGATCTTTTTCCCCTGCGGCACAAATCGCGCACCAACCAACACGGTATGCAGCTAGGCCACGTATCGGGGCAAGCGCTTGCCCAACTTTTCACGCCCAGCGGGGATGCCGCTACACAGGCCGTAACCACAGGGCACTTCGTTCATTTTGGATGTAGATTGCCGATTGTTGAAGAGCTCTTTGGCAGCGACCAACTACACGGGCGAAGGAATTTTGGCCACTCGCTTTTGGGATACTCCCATGCCAAGGAAGCGTGTGGGCGGTTCTCTTGTATCGCGGCGGCCGAAATCGTGAAGCACAGGAAATCATGAGCAACGTGGTCATCACCGGAGGAAGCGGCCTCATTGGCGGCCACCTGACGAAGCTTTTGCTGAAGGGAGGCTTTGCTGTGCGGCATCTCAGCCGCAGCGCCCATCCCGATGCGGCAGTGCCGGTTTTCAAGTGGAACATAGCGAAAGGCTTCGTGGATCCCCGGGCCTTGGAAAATGTGGACCATATCGTCCACCTAAGCGGTGCGGGCATCGCGGAGGCAAGGTGGACAAAGGAACGGATGCAAATGCTCTATTCCAGCCGCGTGGATGCTGCAGCCTTGCTGCACCGTGAAATGGACAAGGCCGGCGCTTGGCCCAAGAGCTTCATCAGCGCGAGCGGGATCAACTACTACGGCACCCTTACCTCGGACCGGATCTTCACCGAGGAGGACCCGCCTGCGAATGACACCCTGGGCAAGCTTTGCCAAGCCTGGGAAGCTGCGGCGAACGATTGGGCCGCACAATGCCGCGTGGTGGTCCTGCGCACCCCGATGGTACTGGCCCGCGAAGGCGGTGCCCTGCCGATCATGGCCCGTACCGCCCGCCTCGGGCTTGCCGCGCCCTTCGGCACCGGGAAGCAATGGATCACGTGGGTGCATGTGCACGACCTCGCGCGCGCCTACCTGCACGCCGTACTCAACACGGACATGCACGGCGCCTACAACGTGGCCGCACCGGAACAGGTCACCGGCCGGCAGTTCACGAAAGCCTTGGCCAAAGCGTTGAAGCGCCCCGCCTTCCTGCCGCCCGTACCCGCATTCCTGCTGCGCACCGCCATGGGCGAAATGAGCTCGGTGATCCTGGAAGGCTCACGGGCCAGCAACGAAAAACTGTTGGGGAGCGGGTTCGGGTTTGAATGGCCGAAGTTGGGGAAAGCGTTTACGGGGCAGTTGCTCGCACCGTGATCGCGCCGCGATAACAAGTGGGGGCGCTGGGGCCGAAGGATATTTCCTGGGCCACACGTAGAAGGCGGAGCGTTACGGCGATGGAGATAGCAATGGACCTTCGGCAGGCTTACCTCAGCTTCTCAATGCCCCCGACCATGATGACGCTCCTGACCCTGGCGGCACCACCTATTGCTTATCCCGGGTTCAAAAGGCCCTAACCAGGATCTACATTGGGCATACCCAGCAACGCTTGTTCAATTTACAAACCTGTCTATCTTCGATCGCCAGCTCACGACAAACACCTTGGCCCCATCAAATCGAATGGCCAAAAAAGCATGAAGCCCAACCGCCTAACCCTACCTTCCGGATGCTTCACGCAATGCGTCAAGCAAGCTATGGACTCCCCATCTACCCGACAATCAGGCGGTTATGGGAAACCCGAACCAATGGGAGTTGCGTCTATTTAGGAGTTGGCGGTAATATAAAAATGAAGCTGAATAATGATTGACACTGACAAAATAGCCTATTGCGTGACAAGGCTTGAATGTGTTGACGCGAAAGGAAAAGTATCAGTTGGGACAGGATTTATTTTTGGAATTCATGCTATGGAAGGCACTCATATGCCGCTGCTAGTAACTAACAAACACGTGGTAAAAGACTCTGTGCAAGTCATTTTCCACCTGACTAAGAAAGATGAAAATGGTAATCCTGTATTTTCTGACTATCAAGAAGTGAAGGTGAAGACTAAGGGAAATTGGAAAGACCATCCAAATCCGGAAGTTGACCTTTGCGCAATGACTTTGGGTAACATTCTCACCACCTTTTCAGAAAAACTTAAGACAGAAATCTTATGGTCGAGAATAATGCCAAACAACATTCCGTCCGAAGAAGATTTCGCCACCCTAAAACCAGTTGAGGACGTTGTAATGGTAGGTTATCCTAATGGCATATGGGACCAGTACAACAATCGGCCAATATTTAGAAAAGGAATAACTGCGACTCAGCCCGGTCTTCCCTACAATGGGAAAAAGGAGTTCTTGATTGATATTGCGGCATTTCCAGGTTCTAGTGGAAGTCCTGTCTTTCTTTATAAGGAAGGATTCAATGTTGTGAACACGGCAGGAACAAGACTTGCTGGACGAGACGACAAGTTCTTCTTTGTCGGAATACTCTACGCTGGACATATGTATAATGCACAAGGAGAAATCAAGGTTCAAGAGGTTCCGACCTTGATAGAGCCATATGTTTCGTCTCGAATTCCGACCAACTTAGGAATCGTGATAAACTCTAGGGTCATGATGGAGTTTGAGAACGTGTTCGAATATGTAAAGAATACACCACCGCCAACAGAACCTAAAGCCAACTAAAGTGTGGCTTTAGCCAGACCGTTGTAGCACATTAAAATGAACAAACGAAATGTTTACATAGTATCGATTACCGTAGTTCTGTTAAATCGTATATGGATTTTGAGACCAGAAAGAACAAATATTGATGGACTTTCAGGAGAAATTTGGAACTTGTTGATCCGGCATTAAATAGATGACACTTTGGCGCGATCCTTGGATCATGCTTTTCATGCGACCGAACGACTCTAGGAAACTTTCGATA
>JBIQMI010000180.1:0-6993 GCA_044463585.1 Cryomorphaceae bacterium | reverse complement strand
ATGAAGCGTGCAACCTCCGCGAATACGGCCCTATCCTTCTTGAAACCCCACGGCCATTTTCACCTCGTTGCGGGTGGAGGCGAAGAACATGAGCAGCTGGCCTTTCCCTTTCACGTCGATGCGGCCCCTGGGTTTGAACTGTAGGATGGGGTCGTCCTGCAATAGTTCAACTGTGGCCTGGCTCACGTTCACTTCGTTCACGGCGCCGGCGGATTCCATGCGTGAGGCCGTGTTCACCGTATCGCCCCATACATCGTACTGGAATTTGCTTTCGCCCACGATGCCGGGCAGCCCCGCCACCGTGGTGCATGCCCAGCACGCGATCGTGCAGCGCGACGGCGACGTGGTGTCGCCCCTCACCGGCGGGCCGCTGTCCGTGGCACCGAACGGCGCGGGCTACCATGTGGCCGTGCGGCACCGCAACCACCTGGCGGCGATGACCGCCACGCCCGTGAGCTTCGCGGGGCCGCTGGCCACGGTGGACCTGACCCTGCCCGGCACGGCCACATACGGCACCGGTGCCCGGCGGAGCCAGGGCGGCGTGATGATGCTGTGGGCCGGCAACGTGAACGGCGACAGCATGGTGCGCTACACCGGCGTGGCCAACGACCGCGAGGCGATCCTCAGCGCGGTGGGCGGTACGGTGCCCACGCAGACCGTGAACGGCTACCTGCCGCAGGACACCAACATGAACGGGCAGGTGCGCTACACCGGCAACGGCAACGACCGGGAGGTGGTGCTGCAGAACGTGGGGGCCGTGCCCACCGGCACGTTGCAGCAGCAACTTCCGTGACGCCGGGCGCCCGCGGGACATCGGCCGGGCCGAAGGGGGACGACCTTGCGCGGCCCGGTCGCGCCACGGCCGATGCGAGCACGGGGCCGGCGTAATTTCGCGCACCGACCATGGCCAAAGCCGAGTTGAAGACCCGGGAGACCGATGCCAGCGTGGACGAGTTCATCGCCGCGCAGCCCAAGGACGAGGTGCGCCGTGATTGCCGCACCCTGATCGCCCTGATGAGCGAGTTGACCGGTGCCTCGCCCAAGATGTGGGGGGCCGCCATCGTGGGCTTCGGCAGTGTTCCGTTGACCTACGCCAGCGGCCGGCAATTGGACTGGCCCCTGTTGGCCTTCAGCCCGCGCAAGACCGCCCTCACGCTCTACCTCACGTGCGACATCCAACAGTACGCCGCACAACTGGCCCGGCTGGGCAAGCACACCACGGGCATGGGCTGTTTGTACATCAAGCGGCTGGCCGATGTGGACATGGGCGTGCTGCGGGACCTGTTGCTGGCGGGGCTGGATGAGGTCCGCGCGGCCGACCGGGGTTGACGTGCGCCGGGCAAGCAGGCGCGCTTCATCATCCAGGTTGGCGATGCGCTTGATGAGTTCGAGCTTGAGGGCTTTGAGGTCCATGGTGGGTGGGGCTTCAATCAAAAGTAAGCAGGTTGGCCCCTTCAAAATGGACAGGGGTAATGGACGTGGATGGACACTGCCGATACCGGGCAACGTCCATCCACGACCATCGGAGCCTATTCAGTTGGCCCCCCATTTACCTTCGTCGCTCCCGCATTCTTCAGGATGAAGCAAATGCAACTCCAGAACGATCGCCGCCAATGGGGCCGCTGCGCGGAAGTTCCAAGTCACAAGGCACAAGGTCAAATTGACCAAGCAACCAGGACCTGGAACGAACATCCGACCTTCTAACCATGCAGTTAGAGAACTACATCGCAGGCTCCTGGGTGAAAGGGAGCGGCAAGCAAGCCGAGCTTCTTGACGCCAGCACGGGCGAACTCGTCGCCACCTCGTCCTTCGGCAGCCTCGACTTCGGGCACTAATTCCTTGACCGGCCCGTTCTTGGCGCAATGACCTTCCGCCAGCGCGTGCGCCGCTTGCTTGATCCGCCGAAGCTGGCCTACTGGAACCTGGCGCTGTGCGCGGTCGCCGTCTGGGCGAACACATACTACCAAGCGTTCTGCAGGCCGGTCACGTGGGCGACCATTGCGTTGGTCGTCGCTTTCACACCGGTGGTGCTCCATCCGCTGCTGCGGGCACATGCCGAGCGCTGGCGCGTGCCCATCCACTTCCTGTTCGGTATCGCGGCCTGCATCTGCGTGTACTGCATCCTCTTCATCGGGCTGATGAACTTGGGCGCGCTCCTCGGACTCTTGGGTCATCCGATCCTGCTCTTGCTGTACCTGCCCCACTTCCTGCTCTGGCAGATCCTCATTCATCGTCGACGGACACCCGACCCGTCGGCGCGTCGGGCTTTTCGCTCCGGTATCGCCCTCTGCCTGACTGTGGCGATCGGGGCCGGTATCTGGTTCCGCGTGGAGCACCCTTCCGTGGAAGCGGCGCTGTCCGACCCCGAACGGTCATCTTCGATCCGGCCTTCCTACATGACGGAGCGGATGCTCGGGATGCACTTCAAGTACCACACCGCGCTGAACCTGTTCGACGGTTGGCGTCCGCCGCTGCATGACCCGCTCATCGTCACGGCCATTTGGCTGAACTACCCCTTGATGGACTCACCCACCGCACGGGAGTTCCGCAGGACCCTGCTCCGCGGTGGCGGCCCCTTCTTCGTGATGGGACCGTGGCGGATCGACAAGCGCATCGCCGTGTACAAGCGGGTGTTCCCGGGCCGCCCGATCCGGCAGTCATGCTCGTGTGCCAAGGAATACGGGGAAGTCTATGCGAATGACCCCAGGATCCAGTGAGGAACGGATGCCCGCGTGAGCGATAGGAGCAAGTAGCCCGCAAGCGAGGAGGAACGACGAGCGCGGACTACTGCGGATAGCGCGACGGCGAGTCTTCGAGCCGGCACGCCCGACCCTCCGACAAGCTCAGGGTGACGATACAATTGAACCGCCACGGCGCAGCGGACGCAACGGCTTCCGCAACGTGGTGCATTCGTTGCGCCGTGGCGGTTGATGCATTCCTGCCGATCTTCGCGCCTATGCAGTTAGAGAATTACATCGCAGGCTCCTGGGTGAAAGGGAGCGGCAAGCAGGCCGAACTCGTGGATGCCAGCACGGGCGAGCTCGTCGCCACCACTTCCAGCGGCGGGTTGGACTTCGGCGCCATGCTGAAGTACGGTCGCGAAACGGGCGGCCCGCCCCTGCGCAAAATGACCTTCCCCGAGCGCGGCCGCATGCTGAAGGCCCTGGCGCTGTACCTGATGGAGCGCAAGGACAGATACTACCAGATCAGCTACCGCACCGGCGCCACCAAGGCCGATAGCTGGGTGGACATCGAGGGCGGCATAGGCAACGTGTTCGCCAACGCCAGCCTGCGCCGCACGCTGGGCAACATGCCTTTTTACGTGGACGGCGATCCCGTGAAGACCAGCAAGGAAGGCAGCTTCATCGGCCACCACATCATGGTGCCCAAGGAGGGCGTGGCCGTGCACATCAACGCGTTCAACTTCCCCATTTGGGGCATGTTGGAAAAGTGTGCCGTGAACTGGATGGCCGGCGTGCCCGCCGTGGTGAAGCCCGCCACCGTCACCAGCTACCTTACCGAGGCCATGGTGAAGGACATCGTGGAAAGCGGGATCCTGCCCGAGGGCGCCCTGCAATTGATCGTGGGCAGCGCCGGCGACCTGCTGGACCATGTGGACAGCCAGGACGTGGTGACCTTTACCGGCAGCGCCGCCACGGGCCGCATGCTCAAGCGGCACGATAGCATCATCGATCGCAGCGTGCCCTTCAACATGGAGGCGGACAGCCTGAACGCGATCGTGCTGGGGCCCGATGCCATGCCGGGCACGCCCGAATTCGACCTGTTCATCAAGGAGGCCGGGCGCGAGATCACCCTCAAGTGCGGCCAGCGCTGCACCGGCGCACGCAGGATCATGGTGCCCGAACCCTTGGTCGGCGATGTGCAGAAGGCCTTGGGCAAACGCTTGGGCAGCACCGTGATCGGCGACCCGCGCGCGGAAGGCGTGCGCATGGGCGCCCTGGCCAGCCAGGACCAACGCAACGAGGTAAGGCGCGCCCTCGGCGAATTGCTGAAGGGAAGCGAGATCGTGTTCGGCAGCCTGGACGATGTGGAAGTGGTGGGCGGCGACAAAAGGATGGGCAGCTTCATGAGCCCGGTGCTGCTGCTGAACAGCGACCCCTGGAAGAACCAGGTGAGCCACAACGTGGAGGCCTTCGGGCCCGTGAGCACGCTGATGCCCTACAAGGACATCGACGATGCCGTGGCCTTGGCCAAGCTGGGCAAAGGCTCGCTGGTGGCCACCATTGCCACCTACGACAAAAAAGTTGCGCAGCAATTTGTATGGGGCGCTGCCAGCCACCACGGCCGCATGCTGGTGCTGGACCGCGACATGGCCAAGGAGAACACCGGCCACGGCAGTCCGCTGGCCACGCTTGTGCACGGCGGCCCCGGGCGCGCCGGCGGCGGCGAGGAAATGGGCGGCAAGCGCGGCGTGCTGCACTACCTGCAGCGCACCGCCGTGCAGGGCCACCCCAGCGCCATCACCGCGCTAACGCAGCAGTACCAGCAGGGCGCAGTCTTCAACGAAACCGAAAAGCACACCTTCCGCATGCACTTCGAGGAGCTGCAGGTGGGCGACACCGTGATCACCGCCAAGCACACGGTAACCGAGGCCGACATCGCCAACTTCGCCAACGTGAGCGGCGACAACTTCTACGCACACGTGGATGCCACCAGCCTCGATGGCACCATCTTCGAGCAGCGCGTGGCGCACGGCTACTTCATCCTCAGCAAGGCCGCCGGCCTGTTCGTGGACCCGAAAAAAGGCCCCGTGCTGCTGAACTACGGCCTGGACGAATGCCGCTTCACCAAGCCCGTCTATCCCGGCATGACCATCGGCGTGAAATTCACCGTCAAGGAGAAGATCGACCAGGAGAAGCGCAGCGTGGAGGACATCGCCAAGGGCATCGTGAAATTCCTGGTGGACGTGTACGACGAGACCGGGGAAACCGTGGCGATCGCTACTATTTTGACGATGGTGAGGAAGTTGGACCAGAGCGCTTGACCTGTCTTATGCTAGGCTGTCTGATGTCCTATGCCACGATCTTGGCGTTGGAGTGAAAGTTGGACCAGTGTGATGACCTGTCTTATGCTTGACTGTCTGATGTCCTATGCCTTAAATGCTATTCGTTCGTTGGGCGTGCCCTCGGCCAAATGCGCCGGGGTCGCGCTTTCCGCTGCAAGTCCTCGGCTGGATTACCAGCCTGTGGGCTTTCCGCTGCAATCGCTCACGCGGAGTGCGGGAGCGCCGCCGAAGGCGAGCTGGGCGAAGCTTCAGTTGTCAAGGAATCCTTGACAACTGCCGCCGCGATCGCGACGATCTTGATGATGTGAGGAAGTTGGACCAAGGGTAGGCAATGGAGTAGCCATCACGATCCGTTGCGAAAAGATGAAGTAAGCCAGGCGGACCCGTGCCCCGGCTTATCTTTGGAAACATGAACACCAACGCCGACCTGCTTGCGCGGATCACGGTGGACGACCGGATCTGCAACGGAAAACCGATCATCCGCGGCATGCGGATCACGGCGCAGACGGTGTTGGAATTCCTCATGGCCGGCACGCCGGAAGAGGAAGTGCTGAAGCAATACCCCATGCTGGAACGTGAGGACCTGGAGGCATGCAGGCAATTCGCCTTGGCGCTGATGGGCAACAGCTTCACGCTGAAGAAAGTCGCGGCCTGACATGCCACGCTACTTGGTGGATGTGAACCTGCCCCGGTGGTTCAACCAATGGAACAGCCCCGATTACATTTTCCAACATGACCTTGACCCGTCGTTGCCCGACTCCTTGATATGGGCAAACGCCAAGGAGCAGGAGCTGACGATCATAACCAAGGACAGCGATTTCTCCAGTCGGATCCTGTTGAGCACTCCACCCCCCAGGGTCATCCATGTGCGGCTCGGCAACATGGACATGCGCAGTTTCCATGAAGCTATGGTCCGTTGCTGGGCTGAAGTGGTAGAGATGAGCCGCACGCACAAACTGGTGGTGGTGCATACGGACCGGATCGAAGGTATCCGATAGAAGTGGAAGTTGGACCAGGAATGATAACCTGAAGGCTGTCTGATGTCCTATGCCTTAAATGCTATTCGTTCGTTGGGCGTGCCCTCGGCCAAATGCGCCGGGGTCGCGCTTTCCGCTGCAAGTCCTCGGCTGGATTACCAGCCTGTGGGCTTTCCGCTGCAATCGCTCACGCGGAGTGCGGGGAGCGCCGTACCCAGGTGACAATCGATACAGTTTTTCAGTATAGGTCAATCGGCGTTTGGGTTCGTCCCTTTTATTTGCCTAATATGAACTTTGTCACCTACTCCTACCGACATGCCGAAGTCATCCTTCGAGAGCCTGAGTTCCGATTTGAGAGCGAAGAACTTTTAAGCGTACTGCGTGCAATATCGGACAATGAGATCATAGAGCGTTTTTCTGGGTATGGTGGGCGCAACAAAAGTGTCTCCCGCGCGATAAATGACACCATAAAGACCTACCTGATTGATCACGGCTGGGCCAGCGAATCACCCATTTTCCAGGATAGTCGCTATCGAGGAGACCGCTGGCGATTGGACTTTGCTAAGGGGCTCATTTCAGTTGAGGTGGCTTTCAACCATGGAGAAGCGACTGCATGGAACCTGATCAAGCCAGTGTTGGCTAGCGAGCTAAATCATGTTGAAAAAGCGATACAGACACGCGCCGGTGTGATTATCACCTGCACGGATGCTCTCGCAAAGGAAGGAGGTTTTAACAGTGCTGTTGGCACGTTCGAAAAGTTCCTCACATACCTCAATCCGTTGAGCAGTGTCCTCACGGTTCCTATCCTTCTGATTGGCTTGGATACGTTCGACTCGTTCCAAATCCAGCATCAACAAGCGAGTCCCGGCAAAAAGACCGGCATTGTCGTCCCAAAGTAGGCTGCTCAACCTAAAGCTTCCTCAGGAATTGTCTCCTTAGGGTGGTTCGAAGTACCTGTTGAGAACTTGATGATGTAGGATCTTGACAATG
>JBIQMI010000179.1:0-6997 GCA_044463585.1 Cryomorphaceae bacterium | reverse complement strand
CACCACCATGGCCCAAGGCCCCGTTTTCGGGATCAAGGGCGGCTTGAACTACACCAACTTGGCGGGCGTGGACGCTGACGACCAGAATGCCCGCCTTGGCTTCAACGCCGGCGTATTCGGGCGTACGGACCCTTCCACCCCTGTTGGCCTACAGGCTGAATTACTCTATTCCACAAAAGGCAACCACACGACCTATCATGCCTTTTTCGGCCTTGTGGACCAGGACGTGGATTTCAACCTGAACTACCTTGAACTGCCGGTGATGGCATCGGTACGCTTGGCCGATGTGGTTGACCTGCAATTGGGCGGCTACTTGGCCTACTTGCTTTCGGCAAAAGTGAAGACCTCGGGTGATCTCGGCAGTGATTCGGGCGAGCTTGACCGCGACAATTTCAAATCGATCGACGCCGGTATTGTAGGGGGTGTGGGCTTCAACGCGGGTGATAACCTGCAGATCGGCATCCGCTATCTGCACGGGATCACGGATATCGTTGACAACTCAACCCTGCATGACATGGTGGGTGATGCGCAGAACCGCACCCTGCAACTCTACCTCGCGCTGGGCATCGGAGGCCGCTAGGCCCGGCTGTTACCCGGCATCATGAAAGATCCCGATGGCGTTGCCTTCGGGATCTTTCCATTTTGCTCAACGGACGGCGCGGCTCGCGCTGATGCTGAAGTTGTCCCCAACGCGCAACTTGAAACGCTCCCTGCCGTGCTGCTTTTGAATGTCCAGGCTGCTCCCGCCCTTGGTCACTGCGTTCAGCGTCTTGTCCGCAATGAGCAGTGCATCCGTTGCATCCAGCGCATCGTTGCGGGCAGGTTGCTTCAAAATGTGCTCGCGTACCACGTTGGCCAGGGTCTGGCCGGTTTCGGGGGCGGTGGTTCGATCGGCAACCGGTGTTGTTTCCACATGCGCGGCCAGGGCAGGATCCTCGGCTGGCAGCTCAAAAGGCGCAACAGGTTCAGCACCGGCAGGCTTTGGCCCTTCCGCGTCAACTGCAAGATGCTCCGGGCCTGCGGCCATTTCAGGAGGCGCTGGCAACTGTTCCTCCAGTGCATGCGCACGAGGGCGCTCCGCCTGTGTGCGTGGATGACGTGAAGGAGCGGGCATTTCCGGTGCCGCCTGTTCGCTGCCCTCGTTCATCTGGGCAGGCTTCATGGCCTCCGGGGCGGTTGCCTGTGCATCCGTCCGCGGCGGTGCCGCAGGCAAGTGTGTTTTCGCACGCTCGGCCACAATGGGCCCGCTTTCCCGCGGCTGGCGCAGCCATAGCCCCAGCGTGACCAACAACAGCACGCTCGCGGCCGCTGCCACGCGCGGCCAGAGGAAAACCACACGGCCCTGCGTCTTCTTCAATTCTTCCTTCCATGGGAAATGGAGCGGCACGGCCGGCACTTTCGTGACCTGCAGCAGATCGCGCCTGCGGCGGACCGCGGGATCGCGCTGCACCATCAACTCCACTTCCTTACGCTGCTCGGCGGACAGGTCACCCTCGATCAAGGCCACTAGAAAATCGTCCAAGCGGTGTGCGTCCGGCATGCCCTGCGGGGGAAACTGCTTGCGCAAATGCTCCTTCCCCGGGTAGTGGACCGGTACTGCAGGCACTTCCGCCTTGGCCACCAAAGCCGCGTCGCGGCTGTATTCAGGGTGTTCGTACAGGTAGCGCACCAATGCTTCCTCCTGCACGGCATCCAGTTCATTGTGCAAATGTGCCACCAGGAAATCGTTGATCCGTGCCGCATTGGGCAGGCCAGTTGGTGGGAAGTCCCGCTTCAGGCCTTCTTTTCCGGGAAACGCTATTCCATCGCCCGTGGCCGTTGGCAGGGCCCCGCGTTCCACGGCCAGGCCCGGGTTGGCCTTCAGGAATTGGTCCAATGCCTTTTCCTGCTCCGCATCGAGCCGCCCTTCCATGCGGTCGAGCAGCCAGGCTTCGTAGTTATGTGGGCCAATGTTCATATCACGTTCTCCAATTGGCCGATGAACTCCTTCAGTGCCACGCGGCCGCGGTAGATGTACACTTTCACCTGGCCGAGGTTCAGCCCGGTGGTCTCCGCTATTTCCTCATAGCTATAGCCCTCCAGGTCGCGCAACAGCACCACGCTGCGCTGCACCTCGGGCAGGGTGGCCAGGGCATCGTCCAGCACCGCCTTCAGGTCGGGGGGCGCCATGGTGCCGGCCTGCAGGTATTCGTGGTGCTCTTCCATGCGGCCGGTGCGTTGGCGCTTGCGGGCCTCATCCACAAGCAGGTGGTGCGCCGTGGTGAACAAATAGCTCTTCGCCTTCGCCCCGTCCACCTGTTCCAGCCGCTGCCACAGGCGGGCAAAGCTTTCCTGCACCACGTCCTTGGCCTCCTCGGTGTCGCGCAGGTGTTTCAGCGCGAAGCGATAGAGCCCATCGGCATGCAGGTCAACCGCACGGTTGTATTCGGCCAGTTCCACGTGACGCGTTTTTGATGTGACGGGCGAGGAGATCGAAAGTAACAGGCGTGATCCGCTCGGTCAGGTCGAACCGTGATCCGACCATGCGCGTGCATTTCCCCAGGTTCCCGTTTTCTCCGTTCGTCACGGGCCATTGGCCGTTCATCACAGCACCTGTAACAATCCGCGGAGCGCTGCTGTCCTATGCATAAACCGGCCATCGGCCACAACCCTTTGAACGATGAAAACGCTACTGTCCACTTTGCTCCTGGCCTTTGCCCTGCTGTTGTCCGCCGCTGTGCAAGCAGGCCGCCCGCGTACCTTGAATGACCAGGAGACCTCACACACATTGCTGCGCAGGGCGGTGCAGAAACAGATCGACCGCAGGGTGATCTATCCGTTGGGTGCTGAGGGCGACGCGATGATGGGGCGCGTGGAGGTGACCTATGCCGTGGACGCCGCGGGACGGTTGGTGGTGATCACCGCCAGTTCCGAGAACCGCGCCCTGCGCGATTACGTGGTGGCCAAGTTGGGCGGCATCAAGGTGGGCGCCAACCCGTCCGGCATCTGGACCCCCTCGCATGTGCGGTTCATTTTCCGGGGCGAGGCTTGAATGTTGTAACAAACGGCACGGTGGCCCGTCACACAACAAACCGACGAAAGATGAAAGCCCACTTCCTGCTGCTGGCCTTATTGCCCTTTGCCGCGTTCGGCCAGCGCGACAGCTTGGCCACCGACAGCGCGGCCAGCCGCACCACCCACACCTTTTCCATTACCGCCGGCGGCGAGGGCGTGAAGGTGCGCGTAGATCCCTTGGACACCGTTGCCGCCGCCGAGGGCGATACGATCCGCATCCGCACCGGCGGCAAGTTGATCCGCATCATCACCACGCGGTTGGACACGGACACCACGGTCTCGTTCGAAAACGAACTGGCCCGCCTGAAACGCAAGCGCCGCCGGCTGTTCACCTACTGGGCCGGGCTGGAATTGGGCCTGAACACCTTTATAACACCCGACGGCCGGCTTGGCGATGGGCCGCAGAGCGGGCCGTTGCAGCTCAACAATTCGAGGAGCCGCTTCTTCGCCATCAACTTCATCGAGCGCAAGGTGGAGTTCGGCACCAACCACATCGGGCTGTTCACGGGCCTGGGGGTGGAGTTCCTGAACTACCGGCTGAGCTCGAACAGCACCTTGGGCTATAACGCCGACAGCACCTACGCGGTGGCGATGGACGTGCCGCAACTGCGCAAGAACAAGCTGCGGCAGATCGGATTGCGGATGCCCCTGATGCTGGAATTCAACACGGCCAGGGCCAAGTTGCCCGCCAACCGCGATGAACTGCCCGGCCGGCCGCGGTGGCCCATATCGCGCAAGGAGAACTTCCACCTCGCCGCCGGTGTGGTGGGCAGCTGGTACTTCGATACCATGTACAAGCAGAAGTGGAGCAGCGACGGGCACAATGAAAAGCAGCGCGACAAGGGCGATTACAACCTGTTGCCGTACCGATTGGCGGCCCGCGGGCAGATCGGCTTCGGCAGTTGGAACTTCTTTGCCGAGTACAGCCTTACGCCCATGTTCAACAAGGGAACGGCACCCGAGCTGATGCCGCTGAACGTGGGGCTCACGCTGCTTGGGTTCAACTAACGGATTTCCGGGGCGCGACGAGGGGTAAACGATCGCTTGGCCCGGAGCCTGGGGCTGCCGCACCGCGGTGGCCCCTCTCTTTTCAGGGGGGGCGCCGGCACCATGCTTAACGCCGGCTTTGTAAATTCGTGGCCCGCCGATCACCGGCACCATCCAATCCGCAATTCCCCCATGGGCCGCATATTCGAGAAACGCAAGCACAAGATCTTTGCCCGCAACGCCAAGTTGAGCAAGTTGTTCACCCGCATCGGCAAGGAGATCTCCATGGCCGTTAAGGCAGGCGGCCCCAACCCGGATGCCAACCACCGCTTGAAGGTGGCGATACAGAACGCGAAGGGCATGAACATGCCCAAGGACAACATTGACCGGGCGATCAAGAAAGCCGCTGGCGGCACCGAGGAGAACTACACCGAAATGAGCTACGAGGGCTACGCGCCCGGCGGCGTGGCCATCTTCGTGGAAACGGCCACCAACAACCCCACGCGCACCGTGGCCAATGTGCGCAGCTACTTCAACAAATGCGACGGCAACCTGGGCAACTCCGGCTCGCTGGCACATGTGTTCGACCGCAAGGCTGAATTCAATGTGGCCACCGAGGCTTTGGGAAAGGTGGACCACGATGAGTTTGAAATGGCCTGCATCGATGCCGGGGCCGAGGACCTGCTGCACGACGAGGAAGGCGTGGTGATCCTGGCGCCGTTCACGGAGTTCGGGCCGCTGCAGCACAAGCTGGACGAGATGGGCATCGAGGCAAAAAGCGCGGAGCTGAAGCGCTTCCCGCTGACCACCGTACCGGCCGACCTGGCCACCGCGCGCAACGTGATGAAACTGGTGGACCTGCTGGAGGATGATGAGGACGTGAACGCCGTGTACCACAACATGGAGTTGAGCGAGGAGGTGGAGACCGCCCTTGCCGCCGATTAGGCCCCTGCCCTACTTGGTGCGGAAGTGGATGTGGTACCTGGTACCGGTGGTGTCCGATTCCACGGTGATGAACCCGTTCAGCTGTTCCACCAGGCTCTCGATCAGGCCGCGCCCCAAGGTATCGGTAGGCTGCTCCAAGGTCTCGGTGGGAATGCCCTTTCCGTTGTCGCTGTAGTACAGGTCCACCTCGTGGGCATTGGCGCGATGGATGCGCAGGTTGATGAAGCCGTCGGGGCGGTCCGTGAAGGCATGCTTGAATGAGTTGGTGATCAGCTCGTTCAGGATCAGGCCAAGCGGCACCATGGTATCCAGGTCGAGCACCAGGTCCGGATCGATGGCGGTACGATAGTGCACGTTCTCGCGCACTTTGTTCAACTGCACCAGTTCGGTGAAGAGGTCGCGGATGTACTGCGAAAGGTCCACTTGGGCGAGGTCCTCGCCCTTGTACAGCTTTTCATGGATCAGGGCCATGGAGGCCACGCGGCTCTGGCTTTGTGCGAACACCTGCTGCAGGTTCTCGTCCGTGATGCGGCCGGCCTGCAGGCGCAACATGCTGGACACCACCTGCATGTTGTTCTTCACCCGGTGGTGGATCTCGCGCAGCAGCACCCTGATCCTTTCGTTGGCGCGCTCGAGCTTTTCCTTCTCGTTGAACAGCTCGCGGGTTTGCTGCAGGTCGCGCTCACGGGCGGCCTTCAGGTTGTCGCGCATGCGGGTAAGCGAATGCCCGAGCACATCGCTTTCGCCACGCACGATCACCGGTGTTTCGTAATTGCCCTGGCCAATGGCATCGGCGCTGGCCGAGAGCGAGCGCATGGCATCGATCATGGCGTTGAACGAGCCGGCCATCTGGCCCACCTCGTCCTTCGATTTCACCGGCACCCGCTCGCTCACGTCGCCCACGGCCAAGGCGGCGGCCGCCCGCGTTACCCCGCTGATGGTGCTGCGAAGGCCGCGCATGATCATCATGGCCATCACCGTTACGGCGCCCACCACCACCAACAGGGCCAGAAGCACCAGCACCAGCCGCTCCTTGGCCTCGTTGGCCACGCTGCCACTGGCCCCGATGATCGATTCGATGGAGCGTTGCTCCACGTCGCGCAACTGGTCCATCACCTGGCCGCTGAGGGTCCACCATTGCTGCGCGTTGAGGCCGAAAGCGCCCATGCCTTCCTTGGCCCGCAGGGCGCCCAGGGCGGAGCGCAGCAGGTTCACCTCCGGCCCGCGGTAGGTGCTGCGGTAATGCTCGAGCACGTCGCCGGTGGCATCGCGTTGGAAAAGTTGCAGACCTGTGTCGTAGAACGATATGCGCTCGTTCAACATGCCCATTTCCATGGGGCTGAGGCCCGAGGTGAGCGCCCGGAGCACATCGGTGCGGATCTCGCTGAGCGCATCCTTGGCGTACAGGATGTTCTGGTGGGCGAACATCTTCGCGCTCACCTCCATGTCCAGTGCCTGCTTCGACGTCTCCCCCAGGTTCCGCAGCAGCGTGTTGTTCATTTCACCGTACAGATCGGCGGCCTGGCCCGAGGTGATGCCCCCGCTATCGATGCGCTTGCGGTCGCGCTGCAAGGGGGCCAGGGCCTCCAAGGGCCGGAACTCCTGGTTGATGGTGCGCCCGCGGCCGTTCAGGCGCCCGATCATATCGTCGCTGGTGGCCCTTGCCACCCGCAGCGCCTGTTTGTTGTTGATCACCTTTTCCATGGTGGCCACGCTCACTGCGGATTCATTCTGCAGGGCATCAACCACATCGGCGATCAGCTTGATCGTATGGGCCTGCGACGAAACATAGCCCAGCACATTGCTCTTCTTCAGGCTGGCATCCACTTGCCTGCCGATCAACAACACCAGCCCCACCACGGGAATGCCCAAGGTGATCAGGAACTTTGTGCGGATGGGAAGGTCTGCGAAGCGCCAATTCATGGGCCAGCGAAAGTAGATGAACGGACCATGCGGCGCTTTTTACATTTGGCCGCGGCCGCCATTGGCCGTACCCGAACACTACTTTGCC
>JBIQMI010000178.1:0-7043 GCA_044463585.1 Cryomorphaceae bacterium | reverse complement strand
AGGAGCAGTGGCGGTTCTCCAAGCATTGCCGCTGATCGTCTCAATGCCCATGCAAGAAGGCAGCGCGGGGGTGCTCACTGCATCGAAGTTCTCCGCGTAGGGAACCTCTACGGGCAGGCAAGGCGTGGTGAAGCTCAACGGCGCTGTCCAGGCACTGGTATCGCCCACAGCGCAGATCGCGCGTACCCGGAACACATAGCCGGTGCTGGGGCTCAGCGTGGAGCTGGATGCGGTGGTGTCCGGGCCTACGCCGCTGTCCACCAGCACATCGTCACCATCGTGCAACTCCCATTGGTACGTGCCGGCGCCAGAGCTGCTGGGAAGCCAGGCAAAGCCCGCGCTCGTAGCGGTAAGGCTGCTGGTTGCCGGGGCGGAGGGCGGCGAGCAGCTTTCGATCTTGAAGTTGTCGAAGCCATAGTCCCAGTCTTGAATCGTCCAATTGCCAGTGATCCGCACTTTGATGTATTCGCCTGCATAGGCCGCCAAGGGATAGCTCTTGGTGCGCCAACCGCCCACGCCATCATTGATCACTGTATCCAGGTCGGTGTAGTTGGCACCGAAGTCCGTGGAAATAGCCACCACGAAATTGCCTGATCCGGCATCGGGCGGGTTGTACGGGCTGCCGTACAGGGAAGCCTTGTAGTCGAAGAAGAGGGCCTGTGCTGAGGATACGGGCCCCACGCTGATCGAGGAGAAGGACGTCCCCGAAGTGCCTGTCGAGAAGATGTTCTTGTAGATGTTGTTCCCGGGATTGCCGTTCACCCCACGCGCGGAGCCGATGAGCCAGCCGGTCGTTGTCCAGCCGGTGGGCGCAGCCGTGGTAGCGAAGGGCTCGCTCCAAGGCGTGGGCGTGGTCAGGGGCGTGCTGAAAGTGAAGGGGCCTGCCCAGGGGCTAAGGTCGCCGCCGCAATTGCTGCGCACGTAGAGGCTATAGGTGGTGGACCCGGCCAAGAGCGAAGTGGATGCCTCGCTGGTGGCGGTAGTGCCCGCATCCACCAAGCCGGTGGGGCCGTCGCCGCCTGCGCCGCTGGTGCGCACTTCCCAATCGTAGTTCGCCGGGGCGCTTATGCTCGCCGTCCAAGAGAAGGCAGCGCTGGTGGGGGAAAGGACCGATGCGCTCAGGCCATCGGGCGGCAAGCAGTCCGGGGCGGCGCTGTACACGAGTTGGACCTGTGCGATCGTGGATGGTGCCGCTGCGGAAGCGGTTGGCGGACTGTTCGGGTCCGGATTGTTCGTGTCGCTCCGGTAATAGAGGCCGCGCGCGGCACCGGCGGGGAAGGCCGCCCATGAAGCCAAAGCATCAAAGGCGGGCGTGTTCTCATCCACGGCCACTACAATATTGCTCGTGCCGTCCCAAAGGAAGCCGGGGCTGAGCTCCAGCTCCAGCCACTGGCCGTTCACCACGGCAATGGCGCCGTTGAACACTTGGGCCAAGGTGTTTGCAGGGATCCAGTCGGTAGTGCCGGTGAAGCTGGCCTTGGGGGTATGGCCCATGTAGACCACCCAGTCCTTGGAGCTGGCCAAGGGCGCGCCCGCTGCATTGTGCTTGAAGCGGATCTTCGTGATGTAGTTCTCGGAGAGGGATGCCAGTTCGCTCGCCAAGTAGATCTGCTGGGTATAGTTGTAGCCGTAATTGGAAGTGATGGGGAAGTTGGAGGAAGTGGCGGCCCCGCTGCCGATGTGCAGCACGCTCGGGGTGAAGCTCACCGGCCCGATCCATACGCTTTGGTCTTCCGTGGCGCAATGGGCCCGTACCCAGGCATGCACGGTCACCTCGGGATCAAGGTCCTCGATCATGAAGGAGGTGCCCATGATGCCGCTCTGCGTGGGGGCGTCCGCTTCGGTGGGCGCAGTGCCCGTGGTGTTGTGGAAGAGCTCGTAGCCGAGCGCGGGGGCGCTGGGGGAAGCCGTCCAGCTCAGGGTGCCCGTGGTGGTGCCGGTGGCGTCCACCGCCAGCGCCGTCGGCGCGATGCAGCTGGGCGCTGGGGTAATGGTCAAGGTATAGTCCTCGAAGGTGCCTTGGGTGCCGGTATAGCAGGCCGTGGACGGGCCCGCATTGGTGTTGGTGGCCCCGATGCGCATGCGGTAGCTGCCTTCGGGGTGCATGCCCACGTTGAAGGAAGCGTTCAAGGTGTTGGGGTTGGTGGTGCCGGAAAGGCCGGTGTACATCAGCTCCTCCGCGTCCTCAAAGGCCAGGTTGCCGTTCCAGTCCACCCAGATCTTGGTGCCGTAGTCGGCCGTGCCGGTGTTGAAGGTGATGGCCACGTGGGCATCGAGGGTTTGCTGCACCTCGCCGCCGGTGAGGGCCGTGTAGTCGCCATAGTTGCCCGGCTCTGCTTCGCTGGTATTGTTCAGCGTGCCGAAGGCCACGTTGATAATCCCCAGGTTGTTGATAGAGGTGGGTGCGGGCGTGCAATAGCTCAGGGTCAAGCTGGGGGAAACCTGCCAATCGCTGAAGTCGCCTCCGCCGCAATCGGCGCGCACATAGAAGATATAGGTGCTATTGAACACCAGGTCCTCGGCCAGTGCGGTGATGATGCCGGCGGAGGTGCTTCCGCTGGCCTCCAGGCCGACAGGGCCGCTGCCCGGCGCGCCCGAGGTGCGGGCCTCCCACTGGTAGCCGTTGGCGGGATTGGACAGGCTGGCGCTCCAGGTTAGTTCGGCACTGCTGGAGGAAATGATCGTGGCGCTCAGGTCCAAGGGCATGATGCAGCTGGGCGCCGGGGCCAGCAGGAAGTTGTCCACGCCGATGTCGGTGGTGCCGCCGCCCTTGGCCAGCAGGCGCACCACCGTGGTGGCCGCGTTGCTGGTGAAGTCGAAGTAATAGGAGGTCCAGGTGGTGGAAATGCCCAGGCTGCCCAGTTGGGTGAAGTTCTGCCCGCCGTCCACGGAGGTCCAGATGCCGAGGATGTCCGTGCCGTTGGTATTGATGTGGTCGAAGCTCAGGCGGGTGACCCCGGTGGCCGCGCTCATGTCGATGTGGAGGTCCAGGGCGCCCTCCACCGTGGTGCCCGAGCTGTAGCTGTGGAAGCGGGCCGAGTGCGCGCCGGTGCTGAAGGCCGGGGAGTAGGCGCCGGACGTCAGGCTCGACCAGCTGGCACTGCTGCCTTCGTCATTCCGCCGCCAGCTGCTGTTGCCGCTGTAGGGGGTTACGCGCCAGTTGGCATTGGGCGCGTCGCTGGTGCCGCAGATGCTGGTCCAGGCCTCGAAGTCCTCAGCGTATGCCAGGTTATCGTACACGGCGTAGACCGGGTTGTTCATCAGCACGGCCACGGTGTTGGAGTAGCTGAGCTCGGAGCTGTAGGAGCAGGACTGCACCAGGCGGTAATAGCGCGGGGCCTCGAGGGCGGGGGTGGTGTAGCTCAGCGTGGTGGCGCCGCTGCCGCCGTCGACCGGCGCCCATCCGGTAACGCCGTCATTGGACTGCTCCCACTGGTAGGCAATGCCCGCGAGGGTGTCCGCGCCGGTGGCGGTGAGCACCACGCTGTTGCCGGCGCACACGGTGGCGGGCGAGGCGCTGGCCACTGCGGCCACGGGCGTGCCGGTGCAAGGGGTCAGCAGGCGCACGTTGTCCAGGCCGATGTCCGTGGTGCCATGGTCGCTGGTGGCACGGAAGCGGATCACCGTGGTGGAGGAGGTGCTGCTGATGTTCAGTTCATTTTCCTGCCAGCCGGTGGTTTGGCCGAAGCTGTTGCCCAAGGAAGCGAAGCTGGCACCGCCATCGGTGGAGATGCGCACATCGAGCACGTCAGCGCCCGAGGTGTTGATATAGCCGAAACGCAACAGGGTATTGCCGGTGGCCGCGCTCATGTCCACGTAAAGGTCCAGGCTGCCGGTGTTGCCGGAGGCTGCCTCCACCGTATGGAAGCGGGCGGAATAGGTGCCCGAGGAGGAGGCGGGGGAGTATGCGCCTGCGGTGGACGTCCAGCCGGCGCTGGCACCTTGGTCGTTGCGGCGCCAGCTGTTGAAGCCGCTGGCAGGGGTGTTCAGCCAGTTGGCCGAAGGCAGGTCCGTAGTAGCGCAGGTGTTGATCCAACTTTCAAACCCTTGTACATAAGACACGCCGTCAAAGATCCAGTATGGCGGGGTGGTCAGTTCGACCGTCTGTGTCACATTGGTGGTGTCCGAAAGGCTTGTGTTGCCGCAGGTCACCACCAAGCGGTAATAGGTGGCGGCGGTGAAGGCCGGGGTGGTGTAGGTGGCCTCATCATTGGTGCCTGCGGCCGGGCCCCAGCTGATGTTGTCGGTGGATTGCTCCCAGAGGTAAGTGAGGTTCAGCTCCAATTCAGCATCCGCGGCTTCAAGGATGTTGGTGCTGCCGATGCAGGCGGGCACCACGGCAGGCAGCGTGCCTGCCGTGGGCGTGCCCGTGCAAGGGTCGGCAGAGATCCAGTCCAGCGTGATGCTGATGGTGTAGGCGGTGCTTTGCGGCGCGGCCCAGGTGGAGATCACGAAGTAATACGTGACCCCTCCGGTCAGGTACAGCTCAGGAATCGTGCGCGTAGCACCCGAAGTGGCCGTGTGGTAGCCCACGGTGCTGGCGAACGGGCATCCTGTGAAGGCCCACAGGCCGATCCAACTGTTATCATTGGTGGTGTGAATGGTCACCTCTTGGTCGACCGCAGGAGTGTATGCATATACCACATCATCCCCGCTGAGATATAAAGGGTCGCCAGAGCCGTTGGTCACGGCGCCGGGGGCAGTTGCCGGCACGTCCCCACTTTCATAATCATCACCATAGCTGGATGTATTCCCCGCATCGCTGAAGGGCAGGGTGGTCACCACGATCGGGGTGCCGCACACGTTTCCAACTTGCGCCTTCGCACTGAAAGCAAAGGCTGCTGCGGTGCACAGGAACAGCAGCAGCATGCGCTGCCACCATTGTTGTAGGCTGCTGGGTCTGGGTAATAACAATGCCGTCATGGGTAGGGAATTGGTTTCGGTTGCTAAAAATGCCGGTGCCGCTCTTGGGGGGCATCCGGGCTGGACGCGTCCGTGGAGGGCAAGGGCTTTGGGGCGGCTAATCAAAAAATTCTTTTCCGCAATAACAAGTAGAAAAATGTTTTCAACATTAGGCAACCCATAACGTGTTCATGCGTCCATGCGTGGCGCGCATGCGTTGGTCGAGCCGCTGAGGCTTGATCCACGGTGATCGGTCCAATGCAATAGCCTGCGTGCCAGCTCGTTGGCTCGCACTAAGCGGATGGACGGCCGCAAGCGGGGGCATCAGCTTCCAAGTACCGTTTTCGGCAACTTCCGGGCGCGTTTTCAACGATCGTCATCGGCTCTTTTTTCCGTCGCAGGCACGAAATGGGCCGGTCAACTGCGGGTATTCAAAGTGTGCCGGCGGCTCAAGGCGTGGTGTAGCAGCCCAGGTCGGACTGGTCACTGGGGCGCAGCACGCCATCCAGGTCGTACGCCGCCAATGGGTCGGCCCCAAAGGGATCAAGGCCCTTGCCTGCGGCGAAGGCATTGGGCACCAGATGGAAGTCGCCGCTGTTGGGGTTCACGAACCCTGGGTTGCTGTTCCGGTAAATGGTGCCGGTCTCGAACCGGGCAGGGTCGGATGTCGGTTGGTCCGTGCGGAACAGGAAATTCTTGAAGAGGAACTGGGTGTTCCCCTGGTTGCTGATGGCGAGCTCGAACTCGTTGTTGTTGTTACCGAAGATGATCCCGTTGCGGAATTTGCTGTCCTCGATCTCGCGCACTTGGGTGGAGCCGTACACATCGGTGAAGGCGTTGCTGAGCACGAAGGCGGGTTCCTGGCGCACATCGTACGTCCAGTAGTTGGCGATGGTGCTGTGGTTGAGGTCGTATTGGCCCCCACCGGTAAGGGCCACGCAATATTGGCCGCAGTTGGCCACCAGCAGGTTGGTGCTTTTCAGGCGGTAGTTTTCGCTGAGGATGCCGGCCGCCGAGCAATTGCGGATAGCCACGTTGTTGAGCACCAGGCGGTTCGCGCTTACCGGTTGCCCTGGCGTACCGATCCAGCTTTGCGCTTGTATGCCGATCAATGCATTCTTGATCTCCACGTTCTCCAGCACATTGTCGGCAGGCCCATCGTTGATCCAGATCCGGTCCCATTGGCCCGGCAGGTCGGCGTACATCGGTTCCAGCCGATCGCCGCGGAATGTGATCCGTTGATCCACCGTGCCGTTGGCCTGTATCCTTCCGCCGCGGTACACCCAAAGCCCGCCTCCGCCATGGAAATAGACCCTTACACCGGGGTCAATGATCAGTGTGGAGCAGCTGTCCACCACGGCATAGCCATAGATCACGTATGGCTTATCGTTCGTCCAATGCACGGTTTCGCAGATCTGCACGCCATTGGCATCGTAGCCACCTGCGATGTAGCTGAAGCACGGAAAGCCGGTTATGCACGTGTCCGGCCGGTAGAAATGGGCATCCTGTCCCCACGCGCTCAGGGTTACTTGCTGCTGGTTGCCGTTGGTATTGAACAAGATGTGGTCCTCGATCACAAACGGTGTATTGCTGTTGCTGGGCTGCAGGGTGGCCTCCACGAAAATGAAAATGCTGTCGCCCCCGGCGATCTCCACGTTATTGAAAGAGATGCCCGGACTTCCGTCCACGTTCAGCCTGTACGCGGAGGCCTGGCCCTTTTCCAGTTGTATGGCCACGCGAACGCCATCGCTGTTGGGGTTGTGTGCGGTGAAGCGGCGGGTCACGGTGCCCACTGTGGTGAACACGGTATCGAAAAGGATTGAATCCACCGAGAAAGTGAGCTTTGCGCCGGGCGAGTCGGTGAACAATTGATCACGCCTGCAACCGGCCAAGGCCGTGGCCAGCACGGCAGCAATGAGGATGTATCGCTGGATGGACAAAGCGCGCAAAGATGGGGCCGGCCTACCATACGCGAACGGGAGCGCCATATTGCATGGCATCTTTTTACGGCACGGATCGGGCATGGCCCATTTTGGCTACATTTGCGCCCCCGTACGCCGGTCGGTCATCGGCGCAAGAAGAAGAAACAACATGAAAAAAGGCATCCATCCCGAGAATTACCGCACCGTGATCTTCAAGGA
>JBIQMI010000177.1:0-7062 GCA_044463585.1 Cryomorphaceae bacterium | reverse complement strand
CGGCCGCAAAGGCGGCGACGACCACGGGCAGAGCCCGAGCGTGCGCAGCATCAACGAGAAAGTGGAAAAGTCCACCCTCGGCGACCTGGGCGTGCTGAGCGACCTGAAGCATGCCATGGAGGACAGCGAGCGCAGCAAGGCCGCGGCCAAGGGAAAGACCAAGGCAGAAGGGGAGGAGTGATCCCCGAGCAAGCTGAAAAAGAAAGAGCCGTCCAGTATTGGGCGGCCCTTTTGCTTGCAACCGGCGGCGGCATGCGAAGCCCGGTTAACTTGGCCGCATGTTCAGGTTGCTGTCCAAGTTCATCCTCAAGGTATCGGGCTGGCGCGTAGTGGACGAAAGGCCGAAAGAATTGGGAAGCGCCATTTACTTGGTGGTGCCGCACACCAGCAACTGGGATTTCTTCATCGGCCTGTTCGTGCGCAGCGCACTACGGATCAAAGCGAACTACCTCGCCAAAAAATCCCTTTTCGACTCCCCGCTCGGATGGTGGTTCAAGGCCCTGGGCGGCTACCCGGTGGATCGGTCAAAAAGCACCAACATCACCGAGCAGGTGGCAGCATACTTCAACTCGCTGCCCTACTTCGCCATCGCCATTACACCGGAGGGCACGCGCGCCAAGGTGGAAAAGTGGAAGACCGGCTTTTGGCATATCGCCGATCAAGCAAAGGTGCCATTGATCCTCACCAGTTTCGATTATCCGACCAAGCGCGTGGTGCTGAGCGCACCCTACCATACCAGTGGCGACAAGCAAAAGGACATCGAGGAGTTGATGGCCTACTTCGCACAATTCACCGGGAAGAACCCTGGTTGAGCCCGGCACCATTGTTGGTAAACGGATGGATATGTTCCGGACATTTCTTACCCTGGCCTTGTTGCAGGCCGCCATGGGCCCAGCGTACGGCCAAAGCTTGTTCCCGACCTTGCACGGTGAAACCACGGAAGGTAAATCCGTCACCCTTCCCGCTGCAGTGGCCGATGGCTTCACCATTGTGGCGGTGGCTTACGGCAAGAAAGCCGAACCCTTGCTGGAAAAGTGGTATGCACCGGCCTATGCTCGGTTCGTTGCCAAGCATGGCCTGTTTGCCGGCTCGTACAACGCGGAGCTTTACCTGGTGCCCATTTTCATCGGGCTGAACAATTCGGCGTATGCACCCACCATGGCCAGGTTGCGCAAAGAGGTGGACGCCGATATCGCGCGGCGCGTGCTTTTCGTGAAGGATGGTGGCCGCGAGCTGATCGAAGCGCTGGACATGAAGGACAAGGACGTGCCCTACTTTTTCGTGCTGGACAAGGATGGCCGGATCCTCAAGAGCCTTTCCGGCCCATTTAGTGTGGACCGTTTGGATGCCTTGGAGGCGCCGATGCTGGAGTGATCATCGGGCAACCCTATTTTCGCAACCCTTCAAAGAACAACATGAGACAATACCACGTTACCACCTTGTTCGCAGGCATGGCACTGTTCCTGGCCTGTGGATCGGCACCGGCCACGCCTGAAACCAGCGCTGTGGCACAAGAACCTGAACAACAACCGCAACAAACCGAAACTACCGTGCAAAACACCGAACTGGGCGAAGGACTCTTCGCCGAATTGAATACGACAAAGGGCACCATCGTCTGCCAATTGGAATACAAGCAGACGCCTATTACCGTGGCCAATTTCGTGGCCTTGGCCAAAGGCGAACAGGCCAACACGGCAAAAGGGGCCGGTGTGCCGTACTACAATGGGATCAAGTTCCACCGGGTCATTCCGAATTTCATGATCCAGGGCGGCGACCCCACCGGCACGGGTGCCGGCAGCCCGGGCTATGTGTTCCCCGATGAGATCGTGGCCGGCCTGATCCATGACCGGCCCGGCATTCTCAGCATGGCCAATGCCGGCCCCGGAACCAACGGCAGCCAGTTCTTCATTACCCACGTGCCCACGCCGTGGCTCGATGGGAAGCATACCGTGTTCGGGCACGTGGTATCGGGCCAAGAGGTTGTGGACGCCATCCAGCAAGGCGACGCTATCAACAGCGTTCAGATCATTGCTAAAGGCGACGATGCGAAAGCATTTGACGCCGTGAAAGTATTAGCGGCCAACAAGGACAAGTTCCGCACGCGCTAACGCCCCCTTCCTGCGGGGCGCGGTTTGCCGCTCCCCATTGGTTTGCCGCCGCGCCTCCCGCCACCGGGACCGCGGCGGCTTCCTTTTTTACGGGCCCCCTTGACCCCTTCGGGGCGGTACTGCGGGCCTTCCCCGAAACCTGTGGGCAGCGCCATCTTCTCCACTTCGTAGCCGATCAAATGCTCGATCCGCCCGAATTCGCGCATGTCCTTTTCACTAACGAAAGTGATCGCTTGGCCCTTCTTGCTGGCGCGTGCGGTCCGGCCCACGCGGTGCACATAGTCCTCCGGGTCCTGGGGTACATCATAGTTGATCACCAGGTCGATATCGTCAATGTCGATGCCGCGGCTTACCACGTTGGTGGCCACAAGTATGCGAAGCTTGCGGTTCCTGAAGTCGAGCAGGACCTGTTCGCGTTCGCTCTGCTCAAGGTCACTGTGCATGGCCTTGGCGTTGAAGCCTTTCTTCTGCAAATGGCGCGACAAATTGCGCACCTCCACTTTCCGCCCCGCGAAAATGATGATGCTTGTGGCATCGTTGCTACGCAGTATGTGTTCCATAACGGGTGCTTTTTGCGGCTCGTGCACCACGTAGGCCTCCTGCTTCACGCCCTCGGCCGGCTTGCTCAGCGCAATGTTGATCTCGAGCGGGTCGTGGAGGATGTTACGCGCCAGGTCGCGGATCACTGGCGCCATGGTAGCGCTGAACATCAGCGTTTGCCGATCCGTTGGCAGGAATTTCACGATGCGGTTGATGTCATCGATGAAGCCCATGTCCATCATACGGTCAGCTTCGTCCAAAACCAGGAATTCGAGCCCTTTTATGGAGACGTACCCCAAGTTGAGGTGACTGAGCAATTTGCCGGGCGTGGCGATGATCACCTCGGTGCCACCGCTCAATGCGGCTTTTTGCTGATCGAACGAAGCACCATCGCTGCCGCCATACACGGCCATGGACGTAATGGGCGTGAAATAGGCAATGGCCTGCAGCTGCTGATCGATCTGCAGGGCCAGTTCGCGCGTGGGCACGATCACCAAGGCGCGCACGGAACGTTCCACTTTCGGCTTGTAGCCGTAGATCACCTCGATCAGCGGAAGAAGGAATGCGGCCGTCTTGCCGGTACCCGTTTGTGCGCAGGCGATCAAGTCGCGGCCTTCGAGCGCGGCGGGTATCGCTTGCTGCTGGATCGGGGTGGGATTTCGGATGCCCATGGCATCCAAGCCTTGCAGTAGTCCGGGGTCGAGCCCCAAGGCGTTGAAATCAGGCGTTGTTTCTGGTGTTTCCAATGTATTGCCGGATAGCGCCGCCATAGGGCGGGGGGCCGAAGTTAATTCATCGTTGCCCGGTCCGGCGGTCAGGAGGCCATGCGCATGACGTCATGCTTCCCTTGGTTGAAAATGCATTGAAGCGCCATCGTATCACCCTTCAGCAATGCAATGGATCCTTCCAGTGCACCGGCCCAGCAGCGCACCAAAACGCCGGACCGCGTGCCGGAAGCCAATGCGCCATTGCCCAAAAGGAAAGCACTTTCGGCAAAAATGAATTCGAATTGACCGTCGGAACGAGATAGGGAGATTTCGATGTTGTTCCCGGTTGCCCCACCATCCTTGCAGATCAGCAGCAATTCATAATACAACAGGCTGAGCGGCATAAGCGCGGTTCCCAGATCGAGTCCGTCGCCCACGCGAAGAGCCAGGCCCATCGACTTTTCATGGCCCTGAAAGGCCATATCGGCCAAAGCCCGGAAATGCGCCTTCACATTGGCGTGGGTAAAGGGCTCGGAAATTTTAGTGTGCCGTTGCGTCAGGTCCATCACCGTGATCCGTTCACCTACAATGGCCATGGCCGCTGGCCGGTCAAGGATCTCCACCTGCTCCAATCCTTTCAACATGCCTTGCAACAGGTCGAGATCGCATCGATCACTGCAGGAGATCGATGGCGCAGATTCGCGATATGTGCTGCTGATCGCCTGGTCCAGTGCTTGGGTAAGCCTACGGTTTTGCTCCTCGAGTTCGATCCTTTCCGATTCCACCATGCGGATCTTCCCGGCGATCAGGCCATGACGGATCCGGTTGCGGCGCAGCACCGCGTGTTCCCTTACACGCAGCAACGCCAACAAGATGACCAGCACGGTAAGGGCTCCGCAAAACAGCAAGGTGGCATGCAGCTTGAGCCGTTCTGCTAGCAGCTCTGCGGACGCCAACTGGCTACTGGCCTGCAGCTCTTCCATTTCCTTGGTTTGTGCCCGCAACCCGTACAGCATTTGCAGCCGGGCGGTATGGTCAGCCCTTCGTTGGGAGAGCAGGGAATCATGCGCGTGGTTCCTTCGCCGTTCATCATGCAGGGCAGCGCGTAGGTCACCTTGGCCCTCCTTGATCCGTGAAAGGAGACCGTACAACGAAGGGTCCTGGTCAGGTAGGGAAGGGTAAAGGGCGATTGCTTTTTGATAGGCTGATGCCGCTGCACCCCAATTCCTGATCCCCGCGTTGGCCGTGGCTATTCCGGTCCAAGCATGGGCTTGTTCGCGCGCATCCAGCACTTGTTCTTGCCTGAGCACGGCGTGCAGCAAGGAAAGTGCATCGGCCCACCGGCCAAGGTCGTTGTAATAAGCACCTTGCTTTTGGAGTACTTTGATCTGCCCTCGCAGGTTGCCCTCAGCAGAAAATTCCTGCAGCATCCGGTTGCTTGCGTTCCTGAATTCATCCGCACGACCCAGGTCGAGCAGCAGTTGCAGGTGCGTCAACCGGGCTTCCACGGCGATGCCATTATGGATATCGGCACTTTGCGCAAGCAGCATCAACCGCTTGTTGGCGCGCAGCGCACCCTCAAGGTCGCCCGCTTGCTTGGAGAGGTCGGACAATACGTACCAGTCCGTTGCCAATATGCTGCGATCAGCGGAAAAGCCCCCCAGCTCGGTCACCAGTTGGCTCACGGCCAAGGCAGAGTCCACGGATCCGTATTGCACTAACAGATCACGTAATCGGCGCAGGTCCTTGACCTGGAGGTCCTTGCGGCCCGCTTGGCCGGCGGTGTGTGCAGCGGCCTTCAACCGGGCCAGTTCCTGGGCCACTGTTTCCGGGGCTGAAACTGCCCAGGAATTAGTACTGATGCCCAGCAACAATACAAGAGCGATCCCTTTGAACGAGCATTTCATGGGGCGGTGGAACGTAGGCCATGACCCGCATGTTTCGGAGGACGAGCACGAACATGCCAGTATGTTACACCTTTGTGTGGCGAGCGCTTATCTTTCCACGCTGAAAACCCAGAACACCAAAAGCCCCTTAGATGAATTGGACATTACCCTTGCGGCCGCTTGCGGTCGCCGCGTTGTTCACCGCAGGCCTGGCACAGGTCCATGGACAAGGTTGCCAGAATACTTCGCAATACCCTTCTTCCGTGGTCACCCCCAACAACACGGGTGCGCTCACGTCCATCAGTTCGTGCTCGCATTTTGGCGAGTACAGTGTGGTGGGGCCGGTGGTGCCCTCGGGTGATTACCAATTCAAGATCTCGGGCGGCGGTTACATCACGGTCCGCGAAGGGTCGGTCGGAGGCCCGGTGATCGCACAAGGCGTTTCCCCGGTAACGGCCACGGCCACGGCCATGGGTAATTTGTACGTGCACTGGAATGCCAATGCCGATTGCGGAACAAGCACGTCCTGCAAGACCACCAGTGTTCAATTCATGTTGAATTGCACACCGCCCGCGGCCACGATCACCGCAGTGGATGACTGCCCGAACAACCAATTCTCCCTTAATGTGAACGTGACCACCTTGGGCGATGGAACCAGCGTTGACCTGATCTACTCGGCCAATGGTGGCACCCCGCAAACCACGCCGGGTGTGGGTACTGGCATCACAACGATTGGTCCCTTCACGGTAGGCCAAACCGTGGATGTTACCGTCGTGCACAGCAGCGACCCCATGTGCAATCGCTACTACACCGGCATTGGCTCCAACAATACGTGCCCGGTTATCCTGGAATGCGGAGGCCCTCCCTTGGACGCCACCTATTGCTATGTGAACAACGATAACAACAACTGGCGTTACCAATGCGACTGCGGAACACCCGTTATCATCGTCTTCTCGGGCGGTAGCATCGAAAGTGCCTCTTGGGACCATCTGCGGATCTATGATGGCAACAGCAACACTGCTCCTTTGCTTTGGCAGAATCCTTCTGGCACCACCAACCTCACGGGCCTACAGGTCATCGCACCTTCGGGTTTCCTGTACATGGAAAACTCATCGGACGGCTCCAACAGCTGCCAATCCGGTACATACACGCCGTGGGTGTGGCAGGTTGGATGCTTGGATTGTACCGCACCCGTGGCCACCTACAATGTGGTGACCGATTGCACCAACATGGAATACAGTGTAGAGGTGAATATCAGCGAACTAGGCAGTGATCCCGTGCTTGATATCACCAACAACAACGGGGCCTTGCCCATCGTGGCCACAGCGCCCGGCACGTACACCGTGGGCCCATTCCCGGCCGGTACCACGACCATCGTGAGCCTTGAGAACGACATCAACCCGCTGTGCAGCGTGAGTTCCCAGCCGTTGACCAACCCGTTGTGCCCCACGATCGTTACATGCGGCGGTCCATCGATACAGGAAACGTATTGCTACACGAACTACGACACCATGGCCTGGCGTTGGCAGGCATCGGGCAACCAACCCTTGGCCATACAGTTTGCGCAGGGCCAATTGGAAGGGGGCACGTGGGATAAGCTGCGCATTTATGACGGCATCGACAACAACGCGCCGTTGATCTTCAACTCGGTCGGGCCTCCAGTGACCAGCAACCTCGCGGGCCTGTTACGCATCGCCGGGCCTAACCTTTACATGGAAATGACCTCTGATGTGAGCGGTAGCTGCCAATCGAGCAATTACACCCCATGGGCTTGGGATGTGGGCTGTTTGGACTGCACCAAACCCGGGGCCACGTTCTGCG
>JBIQMI010000176.1:0-7062 GCA_044463585.1 Cryomorphaceae bacterium | reverse complement strand
CGGCAGCAACGGCAAGACCACCACCACCATGCTCGTGCACCACATCCTCACCAAGGCCGGCATCGATGCGGGCCTGGCCGGTAACGTGGGCACCTCTTTCGCCGGGCTCGTGGCCGCCGGGCAGCACGACGTGTTCGTGCTCGAGCTCAGCAGCTTCCAGCTCGATGGCGTGCGCACGCTGCGGCCCCACATCGCGGTGATCACCAACATCACCCCGGACCACCTCGACCGCTACGACAACCGCATGGAGAACTACGTGGACGCCAAGTTCCGGATCACCATGAACCAGGGCGCCGACGACCATTTCATCTACTGCGCGGACGACCCGCAAACCCTGCAAGGGCTGAAACGGCACACCGTGAAGGCCCGCAAATGGCCATTCTCCTTACGCGTGCCCCAGGAGCGTGGCGGCTACGTGCAGAACGCGAACATCCACATCAACCTCGACCAATCCACATTCAAAATGAGCATCCTCGAACTTGCCCTCCAAGGAAAACACAACGTGTACAACTCGCTTGCCGCCGGCATTGCGGCACGCCTGTTCGAAGTAAGGAAGGAGCCGGTGCGGGAAGCATTGGCCGATTTCCAGAACGTGGAGCACCGCCTGGAAAGGGTGGGCACCGTGAACGGCATCGAATTCATCAACGATTCCAAGGCCACCAACGTGAACAGCACATGGTTCGCCCTGGAAAGCATGGACAAGCCCGTGGTTTGGGTGGTGGGCGGCGTTGACAAGGGCAACGATTACCGCGAGCTGCGCGAACTGGTGCGCCAAAAGGTGAAGGCCATCATTTGCCTCGGCAACGACAACAGCAAGATCCACAAGGCCTTCGGCGACCTGATGGAACAGATGGTGGACACGGACTCGGCCGAAGGCGCCGTGAACCTGGGCTACCAACTGGCCGATCCGGGCGACGTGGTGCTGCTGAGCCCGGCCTGCGCCAGCTTCGACCTGTTCGAGAACTACGAGGACCGCGGAAGGAAATTCAAGGCGGCCGTGCGCGCACTCTGAGCCATGAACGGAACCAGGCATAGCACCGATCTGGCAGGCACACTGTTGGCGCTCCGGGGCGCAGGGCTTGACCATGCGCGCGAAGGACAAGTCCCGCAGCCCGTGGCCCACGTGGACGGCGTGCACTACTTCGACGACAGCCGGAGCACCTTCCTCGACGCGGCCCTGTTCAGCATACTCGACCTCGGCGCACCGCTGGTATGGATCGTTTCCGCGCAGGTGCTGCCCGCCATGGATGGGCGCATGGAGGCATTCCTGCGCGAGCATGTGGAGGCCATTGTCTTCTATGGCCCGGCACCAAGCGAGCAGGTGGATGCACTGCATGACAAGCTCGGACAGGTGTACGCCGCCGACAACCTGCGCATCGCCGTGTTCGCAGCGCGCGAACTGGCGCAGCCCGGAACGAAGGTTTTGTTCAGCCCGGCGAGCCCATGCCAAGGCGAGGCCGCGAACCATGCCGAACGCGGCGCCGGGTTCCGCCACGCCGTTTCCGACCTATAGCCCACTGAACGATGAACCAACTGCTCGAACAGCACCTCAAAGGCGACCGCACGATCTGGGTGGTGGCGCTGCTGTTGGGCGTTACCAGCCTGTTGGCGGTGTACAGCGCCAGTTCGTGGATGGGTTGGCAGCGCACGGGCGGCACCTTCCGCATCTTGGTGAAGCACGCGCTGATGCTCAGCACCGGCGGCGGCATCATGTACGCCGCAAGCCGCCTGCGCTACACGGCCTATTCCAAGCTGTCGCAGTTGATGCTCGGCGTTACCGTGGGGCTGCTGGCGCTTACGCTGCTCATCGGCACCAACGTGAACGGCGCCTCGCGCTGGCTGGCCATTCCCGGCGTGGGCATCACCTTCCAAACAAGCGACCTGGCCCGTGTGGTGATCGTGGTGTACCTGGCGCGCGTGCTGGGGCGGCAGCGCGAGGAACCGTGGACCTTCCGCGAGGTGCTGCTGAAGCTGATGGTGCCCATCGGTGCCATTTGCGGCCTCATCCTGCCCGCCAATTTCTCCACCGCCGCGCTGCTCTTCATGGTGTGCATGGTGCTCATGTACATCGGCCGTGTGCCCATGAAGCACCTCTTCGGCATCGTGGGCATGGCCGTGGGCGCCTTTGCGCTGCTCCTGCTGCTCAGCAAGGCCAATCCGGAATTGCTGCCGCGGCTCAGCACGTGGGAATCGCGCCTTACAAGCCATGGCGGCACCGACCGCGAGGCCAACTACCAGGTGAACAACGCCAAGATCGCCATTGTGCATGGCGGCCTGCTGCCCAACGGGCCCGGCACCGGCACCTCGCGCAATTTCATGCCCCACCCCGAAAGTGATATGATCTACGCCTTCATCATCGAGGAGTACGGCAGCATCCTCGGCGGGCTGGGCCTGTTGCTGCTCTACCTCATCCTGCTCTCGCGCGCCATCCGCATCGCCAACCGGGTGGACCGGCCCTTCGGCGCATTGGCGGCCATGGGCGTTACCCTAAGCCTGGTGATGCAGGCCCTGGTGAACATGGCCGTGGGCGTGAACCTGTTGCCGGTAACGGGCCAGCCCCTGCCTTTGGTGAGCATGGGCGGCACCAGCATGTGGTTCACCTGTCTCTCGCTGGGCATCCTGCTCAGCATCAGCCGCAGCGTTTACGACCAACCCGCGCCCGCCGGCGCGCAACCTGCCGCAGGCCATGCCACAGCTTAGGATACTGGTGAGCGGCGGCGGAACGGGCGGGCACATCTTCCCGGCCATCGCCATTGCCAACGCCATAAAAGCGGCCTGGCCCGATACGCGCTTCCTGTTCGTGGGCGCCGAAGGGAAGATGGAGATGGAGAAAGTACCCGCTGCCGGGTATGAGATCGTGGGCCTACCGATCCGTGGCTTCCAGCGGGGCGCCATGTGGAAGAACGTGGGGCTGCCCCTGCGCCTGGCGCGCAGCCTGTGGAAGGCGCGGCGCATCGTGCGCACCTTCCGCCCGCACCTGGCCATCGGCGTGGGCGGCTACGCCAGCGGGCCCGTGCTCGCCGCTGCCCAACGGGCCAACGTGCCCACGTTGGTGCAGGAGCAGAACAGCCATGCAGGCGCCACCAACCGCATGCTGGGCAAGAAGGCCGATGCCATTTGCGTGGCCTACCCGGGCATGGAGCGCTACTTCCCGAAGGAGAAGCTGCGCCTCACCGGCAACCCAGTGCGGCAGGAAATGGTTCGGCTGGCCGGCAAGAAACCGCGCGGCATCGAGCATTTCGGGTTGAAGGAAGGCGCACCGGTGGTGCTGGTAACGGGCGGTAGCCTGGGCGCACGCGGCATCAACCGCGGGGTATCCGCGGCCCTGGGCAAGTGGCGCGATGCCGGCGTACAGCTCATTTGGCAAACCGGCAACCCGTACCTGGCGCAGGCCTTGGACGAGGTGAAGGAAGCAGGCTACCACGATGCGCACGTACTGCCTTTCATCGACCGCATGGACCTGGCCTATGCCGTGGCCGACCTGGTGGTGGCGCGCGCTGGTGCCATCAGTGTGAGCGAACTCGCGCTGGTGCGGCTGCCCGCGATCCTGGTGCCGTTGCCCACCGCGGCGGAGGACCACCAGACCAGCAATGCCAAGGCTTTATCGGGCCGGGGTGCTGCGGTTCTGGTGAAGGATGCCGACACGGTGGAACAGCTGGGCGATGCCGTGCTTGCATTGGCCAAGGACCCGGCCGCCCGTGGAAAATTAGCGCTGGCCATGGCAGGCGTGGCCATGGCCGATGCCGACCAGGCGATCGCCACGGAGGCGCTGCGGCTGGCGCGTGCAGCACAGGAACGAGAAAACAACAAACCGTGATGGAGCGCCCTGGCTTGATCTATTTCGTAGGCATTGGCGGCATTGGCATGAGCGGCCTGGCCCGCTATTTCCGCAGGCACGGGTCCGTGGTGGCCGGCTACGACCGCACACCGGGCGAGGTGGCGGTGCAATTGGCCCACGAGGGAATAGATGTGTCGTACAGCACCGATCCGGCCAACATACCGGCGGAGTTCCGCGAGGCCGATCCCAAGGAAGTGCTGGTGGTGCGCACGCCGGCCGTGGCCACGGACAATCCGCTGTTGGCGTGGTGGCGCGATCGCGGGGCACTGATCAAGAAGCGCAGCGAAGTGCTGGGCCTGGTCACGCGCGACCGGCGCACGGTGGCCGTGGCCGGCACGCACGGCAAAACCACCGTTTCCACCATGCTGGCCCACCTGCTTACCGAGGGCGGCATACCGTGCAATGCCTTCCTCGGCGGCATCAGCACCAACTACAACACCAACGTGCTGCTCAACTCAAAGGCCATCATCAACGTGGTGGAGGCCGATGAATACGACCGCAGCTTCCTCGCCCTGCACCCGGACGAGGCCATCATCACCGCCATGGACCCCGATCACCTGGACATCTATGGCGATGCCGGGGCGATGTACGCCGCCTACGCGGAATTTGCCGCGCTGGTGAAGGGCCGCATGCTCGTGCACCGCCGCGTGCTCGATCGGCTGAAGCAGCACGCCACGGTACTGCGCGATCCCGTGCCCTACGGCATCGACGAGCGCGAAGGGCCCCATGCCGCCAATGTGCGCGTGAACAACGGGGCCTACCACTTCGACCTGGTGGGGCCCAAGGAGGTGCGCGGCATCATGCTGGGCATGCCGGGCCGGCACAACGTGGAAAATGCCGTGGCCGCCGCCGCCATGGCCATGCACGTGGGCGTTGCGCCCGACACCGTGCGGCGCGCGCTGGCCTCCTTCAGGGGCGTGCACCGCCGTTTCGAGGAACGGGCCCGCACGGCCAGCACGTTGTTCATCGACGATTACGCGCACCACCCCACCGAGCTGGAGGCCTGCATCAACAGCGTGCGCGAACTGTGGCCGGGGCGCAAGATCACCGGTGTTTTCCAGCCGCACCTCTACAGCCGCACCCGCGACCTGGTCCCGGAATTCGCGCGCAGCCTGGCCCTGCTGGATGAACTGGTGCTGCTCGATATCTATCCCGCCCGCGAGGAGCCCATACCGGGCATCACCTCGGAATGGCTGGCGCAGCAGATCAAAGGGACTAACACCGTGCTGTGCACAAAGGAGCGTTTGCTGCCGCTGTTGGAGGGCATGAATGTGGACATCTTGCTGACCCTTGGGGCGGGGGACATTGATCGATCGGTTCCGGCCATTGCCGCCATGTTGAACAGGAGGAAATGAAGAAGGCGAAGCACATCCTGCGCGTTGCGGCGAAGCTGGCCGTGGTGGTGGCCGCGCTGGCCGCCCTGGGCTTCGTGGAACAAAGCGGCGACAGCGTGCCGGTGCGCGACATTCAGGTGCAGCTGCAGGGCAACGGCGAAATGCGCTTCATCGATGCGGACGCCCTGCGCGAGGAAGTGGCCAGCGGGGCAGGGGCCGTGATCGGTACGCCGATGAACAAGGTGGACGAGGCCGGCATCGAACAGCGCCTGCGCGCCATCCCCAGTGTGGCCAGCGCCGATGTATACCACACCATGGACGGTGTGCTGCATGTGCGGGCCAGCCAGCGCGAGCCCATTGTGCGCGTGGTGAACGCCGACGGCACCGGCTTCTACATCGACAAGGACGGCTGGACCATGCCGCTTGACCCCAACTACACCGCCCGCGTGCTGGTGGTCACCGGCCAGCTCGCCGAGCCCTTCGCCCATTGCGCGCCGGTGAACGTGGCCCGCGCCACCGACAGCCTGGCCGTGCGTTACCACAGCCGCGCCATACACGCCATGGCCACCACCCTGCGCAGCGATCCCGTGTGGAACGCACTGTTCACCCAGGCCGTGATGGACGCCGAGGGCGGCATCACCTTGATCCCCAGCGTGGGCATGATGCAGGTGCGCGTAGGCGACGGCGGCAGGTTGAAGGAGCGGCTGGACAAGCTCACCACCTTCTACCGCCAAGGCATTCCCCAAACCGATTGGCGTCGGTACAGCATCGTGGACCTGCGGTTCGACGACCAGGTGGTGTGCACAAAACGGAACAGCTAGAAATAAAATGGCCATCGGCCCACTCACGACCCAACAATGAACATGGAGCAAAACGAGGAAATAGTAGCCGGGCTCGACATCGGCACCACCAAGATCGCCTGCATCGTGGGGCGCAGGAATGCACAGGGCAAGCTGGAGATCATGGGCTTGGGCAAAAGCCGCAGCGATGGTGTGAGCCGGGGCGTTGTGGCCAACATCCAGCGCACCGTGGACAGCATAAAGGCCGCCGTGCAGGACGCCGAGGACAGCGCCGGCGTGGAGATCTCAACCGTGAACGTGGGCATCGCCGGGCAGCACATCCGCAGCATGCACCACCGCGGCATGATCACCCGCCGCAGCCTTGAGGACGAGATCCGCCAAGGCGACATCGACCAGTTGATCGACGACATGTACAAGCTGGCCATGGTGCCCGGCGAAGAGATCATCCACGTGCTGCCGCAGGAATACATGGTGGACTCCGAGCCGGGGATCAAGGACCCCATCGGCATGAGCGGTGTGCGCCTCGAGGCCAACTTCCACATCATCACCGGGCAGGTCTCCGCCGCGCGCAACATCAACAAGTGCGTGGCTCGCGCCAACCTCGATGTCACCGAGCTGATCCTTGAGCCCTTGGCCAGCGCGGACGCCGTGCTGTGCAGCGAGGAGAAGGAAGCCGGCGTGGTACTGGTGGACATCGGCGGCGGCACCACCGACATCGCCATCTTCAACGACCACATCATCCGCCACACCGCCGTTATCCCGTTCGGCGGCAATGTGATCACCGAGGACATCAAGCTCGGTTGCTCCATCCTGCGCGACCAGGCCGAATTGCTGAAGAACCGCTTCGGCAGTGCCCTCGCCTCGGAGAACAAGGACAACGAAGTGGTATGCATTCCGGGCCTGCGCGGCCGCGAGCCGAAGGAGATCAGCCTGAAGAACCTGGCCCACATCATCCAAAGCCGCATGGACGAGATCCTCGAGCACGTCTATTTCGAGATCAAGAACAGCGGGCTCGAAAAACAGTTGAGCGGCGGCATCGTGCTCACCGGCGGTGGCGCGCAGCTCAAGCACCTGCGCCAGCTCACCGAAT
>JBIQMI010000175.1:0-7065 GCA_044463585.1 Cryomorphaceae bacterium | reverse complement strand
AACCATTCACCAGCCACCTACCCCCAATCACCAGGCACCAGTCACCATTCACCCACCACCAAACATCCACCCCATGAGCCAGATCATCGACATCAACAACAAGCCCCTCACCAGCAAGCCCGATATCTCCGAGGACGATATAGCCAATGCCCAACAGCCAAAGGCCCACGAACCACGGTGGTACCGGCGCCGTGCCCGTCTGGCGGATGAACGCTTCCACCAGATCTTCGCCGAGTTCAAGCAGGACATGGAGGCCAGCAAAACGCCCGGCACCACCGTGGACCGCGAGGCAGTGAAGCGCGAGTACGGCCACCAATGGGCCAAGTACGCCGCCGCTGAGCTGAAGGGGCCCGAGCCCATACCCCTAAACGTGAACGCCATGCACGAGGCCATCGAGAATGCCTACAAGCTGTCCGACGACAAGGCCCGCCTCGACCGCCTCTTCAACTCGCCCCTGCACCTGCTTAACGCCGATGAAATGCAGGAACTCGGCTGGGCCAAGGTGTTCGCGAACGACGAACGCACCGTGTACCTCTCCACCCAGGCATACTTCGTGGTGGGCAAGAGCGGCCTGGTGCGGGTATCGCCACGCCCGGCCAACACCAGCGATACCGAATGGTTCTGGAATTTGGGCCGCAACCCCCAATGGGAGCTGCCCAATTACACCATCGCCGAGTTCACCAAGCTCGTGGTGGGCCTGCGCCTAACGCAGCCCGTGGTGCCCGCCGCCGAAACCATCGAGCTGGCGAAAAGGGCCTTCGCCACCACCTCCGATGACAATGCCGACATCACCATCGGCAACAACTTCTGACCCGCCATGCTGCTCCACTACAAAGGCGTGTCCAATGCCACGGACGGGCTGGGCCGCCGCCACCTGTTGGACCGGGCCAAGCTGCCCGGCCGGCGGTACGTGTACCGCCACAGCACGCTCGACCCACGCTTCCTTACCGCTAGCGTACGCTACGGGGCAGCAACGGATGCCATGGTATTTGCCAACGAATGCGAGGCCGTGGATGCGGCCATGCGCACACCAAAGCAACGCTGGCCATGGGGCGCGAGGAAATGATACAGGCCCTGCTGGCAGACCCCGCCCTGCTGGGCGACGTGCTGCAGCGCATGGTACGCGCCACCGTGCAGGACATGGTGAAGCGCTCAGCACTGAAGAGCGCCGGCGACGAGGCCACGGCCGCACAGGCCAAACAAGCGCCGGCCGAGCTGGTGGACAATTACTGGCTGAGCTATGCACACGCCGTGGCCATAACCGGCCTTAGCACCAACACCCTGTACGTATGGGTGAACCGGGGCCACGTGAACGGAGGTGAAGGCTACGTGGCAGCGGACAGCCTGCAGGAGCACATGGCACGCAGCAGCGCCAACGGCCGCCACATGGTGGAGCACGAGCGCCTGGCCGCCTGGCTGAAGAAGGAGAGGAACAAGGAAGAGGAAATGCGGGTGCCATGAACGCGGAAGAAGCCATATTTCACCTTACGGCGGACATTAAGCGCTATGCCGACAGTGGCCGCGCAAAGCCCAAGGCCATCGCCTTCAAGGAGGCGGTAGTGAACACCTTGGTGGATGAACTGAACCGCTTGGAGGCCCAGACCGGCCGAACCGCCGCAAAAGCCAAGGCAAAGGTGGCGGCGCTGGAGGCCGATGTGCAGTCCATGCGCGCCCAAATGACCGCGCTGGCCGGGGGCGAGGAACTGCTCCGCTTCTATTCATCCTTCTTCGATGGCCGTGCAGCCAAAGCCCTGCAATGGTTGCAGGACCGATTGGACCATGAGGAGGGGCGAAGCATCCCGGAGACGCAGGCCCAGCGCTTGCGCCGCGTGTACGGCCTGCTCATGGAGGAGCTGGAGTTCCTGTACGATTCGTTGGTGCCCCTTTCATTGGAGTTGGCCCGGCAGGTCAACGAACTCAAGCAATTGAGAACATGGTGCCAAGTGCACGGTATGGATATGGCCAAATGGGACGCCCTGCCGCAGGAATGGAAGGACAAGCACCTTGACCAGGCCGTGCAGGTGGCAAATGACCAACGCTTGGCGATGGGCATCACCCACCCGCTGGGCGTACGCACCGGCAGGGCGTATGCCTGGCCCGATGATGTGGCGTACGACATCATTAGCGGCATTGCCATGTGGAATGAATACGTGGACGCTTGCCGCCGCTTGGGCCACCGGCCCGAAGGCACACCACCGTGGCATTGGCCCTTTACACCCCAACCGGCATGAGCAAGTACAAAAAGGCCGACGTTGCCAACCTCAAGGTGGTGAAGGGTGACCTCCCTTTCGATGATAAGTACAACATCGACGAGGACCTATGGAAGGAAGTATGCCACGACATCATCAACTGGGGCATGTACTTCCACAAGAACCGCATGTGGGTACAGCGGTCCTACAAGGAGGACGACCAGGACAAATACTTCTTCGTGGAGGTAAGCAACTTCACGGTGCGCATCGTGCTGCACATGGAGGATGATGAGCGCCCCACCTACCTGCTCGAACTGAAGAACATCCACAACCGCAAGCGCCGCGTGGATTGTGTTACAGACGAGCTGGTGAGCGTGCAGACATTCAAGAAGCTATGCCAGCGCTATGGCAACTACCACTTCTCCGGCACCGGTGCCGACTTCGACAAGCTCATCGGCTACCTCATGGAGCACATGGGCGAGGGCGAGGCCATCAACGAGCTGGGCTACCACTCACGCAGCAAGTCGTTCATCTTCTGCAACGCGGCCGTCAACGGCGCCGTGAAGGAGTTCGATAAGTACGGCTGCTTCGAGTCTGATGGCAAGAACTACTATGTGCCCGCGGGCAACATCGTCAACGCCAGCAAGGACCATAAGTACGAGAGCAGCAAGCTGGTCCGCTTCATCGAAAGCGATGTAAGCTTCCGCCGGTGGGCCAAGCAGGTGCACATTGTGCACCGCGAGCACGCCATGATGGCCGTGTGCTTCGGCCTGGCCACCATGTTCAGCGATCATATACACAACGCCGAGAAAGGCTTCCCCATGTTATTCCTATATGGAGAGCCCAGCACCGGCAAAGGTGAGCTCGTGCGCAGCATACAAAGCCTGTTCGGATGGCCGCAGCCGGCCATTACCCTTACAGGCAAGGCCAATACCGACAAGGGCAAAATGCGCATGTTCGCTGAACATGTGAACATTCCGCTGTACCTGGACGAGTATCGCAATACCCTGCCCGAGGAAATGTTCGAGATGCTCAAAAGCATTTGGGACCGCACCGGCTACAGGCGCGGCAACATCACCAGCCGCTACGGTACCGATACCGTGCCCATCCGTTGCACCGCCTTCCTAAGCGGCAACTACTATCCCAATGCTGATTCGGCTTTGCTCACCCGCCTGATAGTGGATGAAATGGAGAAGACCCAATTCACCAAGGACGAGAAGGCTGAATACCGGAAGCTGAAGGACATGACCGACAAGGGCTACAGCAGCATAGCCGCCGAGATCATGAAGTACCGCCCGGAGTTCGAGCAGGAATACGCAAAGTGTGCACTTGTGGCAAGGGGCGATATCGATACCGCCATCGGTCTGCGCATCAGCAACGACCGTATGCTCAAGAACATACAGATCCTGGGCGGCGTGTACAAGTTCTTCGAGAAGCGCCTGCAATTCCCCTTCACCTATGACCAGCTCCTGCAGTATATGGTGAAGTGCACCATCCGGCAAGAAGAGAAGCAAGACCAAGGCAACGATGTGGCGCACTTCTGGGATTGCTTCCTCAAGGCCGCCAAGGACCGCAAGCTTCAGCATGACGAACACTTCAAGATCGACGGCAACAGGATCATCATGTTCTGGAAGGACGTGCACCTGGAGTACATGCAGTACCACCTGCTCCTGTACCGGGTGAACGGCCAAAGCAGCACCGGCATGCTGGACAAGCTGCGGAAGAACCCGTGCTGGGTAGGCCCAAGGGCCAGCGTGTGGATAGGCGAGAAGAAGAGCAGCGCCTACGAATTCAACCTGGACCAAGTGGACATCGACCTCAAGGGCCTGCTGATCAAGCGCAACGACCTCGAAAGCGTGAAGGAACGCGAAACGCTGAAGGCCAAGGACGAGAAGGCTGAATACCGGAAGCTGAAGGCCAAGGAACCCATGCCCGAAACCGTGCAGGAAGACCTGCCATTCTAAAACGACATGGACAACCAATTCACCGACCGCATTGCCCAGGCCAGCGGATTAACGCCGCAGCAGGTGCACGATTGCCTGAAGGCACTGGCACAGCTCACCGCCGATGAAGCGCAGCCCCTGCCCGAAGGACTGCCGGATGAAGTGCAGCGCTTTTGGCAATGCTTCGCCGATGCCGTGGCCGCCGGCCGCATGGTGAACAACGAGGACTTCCGTATGGACGGCGGCAGGTTGTTCATGATAGCAGGGCCGGCCTACCTGGCCTATACCCTGCATTACCGCAACCGGTACCATCGCGAAGGCATGAACAAGCAGTACATCATGGCCGCATTGAAAAAGCACGCCAGCTACGTTACCGATGCCCCAAGTATTTGGGTGGGCAAGAGAAAGACCAGCGCAATGGTTTTCGACCGCCCATTGCTGCCCGTTACCATACCGCCTGGCGTGGGCCTTTGATCCCCGAAATGCAATGGCCACCCCAATCCACCCCGCTCACGCACCATCTGAAGGCGCGCGCGTGCGCGCACGAACCTGTTTTTTCGGTCTTCCAGTTCTTCCATGTCTTCCAAGCACACATAACTACTTCATTCATAGGCTAATACAAATGATAAGAAGGAAAAAGCCGTGGAAGAACTTGGAAGTATTGGAAGTTTTGGAGGCCCTGTTTCTTCCATGTCTTCCAATGGAAGTCCTTTGGAAGTACCCTAAGCCGTTGATAATCACGGCAAGTCCGAACTGGAAGACATGGAAGACCGGAATACACCACCCCCGAGGTAGCGCTACAGGCCGCGCCAATGGCCGCATACGGCGACCCCACCTCAAATAATGCAGCAATGGCAAGCGATACAGAGGCCCACCCGTCCCCAACAAAATGAGCAATCCCCCCTTCATAGTAACCTCCTACCTGCATATGCGCATCAGCAGCATCGACGACCTGCCCGAGGGGCCACACTTGGTGCGCACACCCGACGGCAAGGGGTTCCGCCCCTTCTACCCGCCCAACATCCCCAAGGAAAAGCTGTTGGCCGCAATAGCCGAAGGCCGCGTGTACGTGCTATGGAGCTCGGACCAAAGGCCCTTGGAGCAAGTATCATCCGATTGGCCCACCACCACCCAGCCGGCCAGGCCCGAAGTATTCGTGGATGTGGGCTGAATAGAGCTAGCAAATGGGCAAAGCAGACATATATGGAAAGTGCTGCCGGTGCCGCAATGTGCACCGAAGCAAGGACAGGCCCTTGAAGCCGACCGGCCCGGACGAGGAAACCGCGGTATGCCCAAGGTGTTCAGCACACAGGTACCACTGGGTGCAAAAGGACGGGTCAAATTGGTTCCAGCATAATACACCTAGCATTCAACACAGCCAGCATAAGACACCCGGCAGCATAAGACATAAGACAATCAGCATAAGACACCAGGGAGCATAAGACATTCCCCGGCAACATCCGCGAAAGGCACGCCAAGCCTTACATCTTACAGCGCCAGCAATAAGCCGCCGCTCCTTTGCACCGATGACGAAGGAGCAGCTATGCAAGGAGATCGTGCGCCGCACCAAGCTCCCCATTGCCGATGTGGAGCTGGTGGTGGAACATTTCCAGCGGTCGGTGGCCGCAGCGCTTGGCGCCGGCGACAATGTGGTGATGCAGGGCTTCGGCCGCTTCCATGTGGTACGCCGGGCACCCCGCACCATAATGGGCATACACGGCAAGCCCGTGCAGCTCCCCGCACAGTACCGCCCGCAGTTCAGGCCGCATACCGAACTGCTGCAGTTCCTCCATCACAAGCTCAATACAAGGCAGTGATGCAGGTGGCCCAACGTACCAAGCTGCACCCTGCACTGGCCGTGTGCCACAACTGCAACAAGGTAATGCCACATGATGCCCTTGTATGCCGCTGCGGCTG
Source organism: Cryomorphaceae bacterium (assembly GCA_044463585.1). Classification (GTDB taxonomy): domain Bacteria; phylum Bacteroidota; class Bacteroidia; order Flavobacteriales_F; family PHOS-HE28; genus PHOS-HE28. The sequence goes on along the minus strand of JBIQMI010000175.1, from coordinate 1,016 downwards.
GCTGGCCATGCCCGCATGGGAAAAGGCAAGGCCCGTTACCGATGCCCGCATCATGCGTGTGCGGCTGGAGTACCTGGCAAAGGGCATAGGCTGGGAGTGCGCCGATGCCGGCCGCGTGGCACTTGCACGCTGCATGCACCTCGCCCTGTTCGTTACCCAGGCCGGCACCATGGCCATTGAAGTGCTGGACGAATGCCTCGGCACCGTGTACGAGGCAACCGCCCGCTGCACCATGGCACAGGCACAGCAAATGGCCGCCGCCGCTGCCATACAGCACGTGCACGCCACCTACGGGCCCGAGGAACGCAGCCAAAAACCGCCCATACGCCCGGACCCCGAGGCACTGCACCGAAAGCTGGAGCGCCTGAAGGCCAACGTGCCCAAGGGCCGCAAGGTCCAGCTTGACAAGGTGAACCTGCTCATTGACCGGTACCGCAAGCGCAACGGCATCCACCAGCCGCGCCGCATAAGGCGCACCGAGCGCGCCGTGCCCGACCCCGACCGCACATGGCCATTGCAGGGCAACACCGTGCCATGGCAGCGCATGCGCCTGGAGGATTGCTACACGCTGGACATGGGCGACTTGCCCGCCCAACATGTAAGCCAGGCCGTGCGCGACCTGCGCCAGCGCCGCAACCGATGGAAGGCCGGCGACGCATCGCGCAGGGGCCGCAACTTCATTATCTGGCGCGAGCAACACACCATTTACGTGCACCGCACAGCATAAACACACCACCATGCAAGCCTTGGACCCTACCCTGACAACACGCCTGGTCAACCTCGCCAGCCGCATCTCCGACCTCACCGAGAACGAGGATTTCCGCGCCCGCCTGGACCGCCGCGCAAAGCACGACGCCGATTGGCTCGCCAAGGAATCCAATGCCATACTGGAGGAGCTGAAACCGTGCCCGTACCCCGACGGCAGCGACTTTGAGCCCGTGAACGGCACGGCCTGCGTGGTGGGCATGCACCACAACCGCAACCTGTGGCGCGTAACGGCAATTGCCAGCAACTGG
>JBIQMI010000174.1:0-7136 GCA_044463585.1 Cryomorphaceae bacterium | reverse complement strand
GACTGCCCGGCGTTGTTGGCGATCTCCACCATTTGTGCATATTCCTCCGGCGTAAGGCTGTTGAAGAGGAAGTTCACGGGGTCCATGTGCACGCCGTCCTTGATCACCTCGTAGTGCAGGTGCGGGCCGCTGCTTAGGCCGGAGCTGCCCACCTCGCCGATGGTATCGCCGCGCTTCACCTTCTGCCCCTTGCGCACCTTCACCTGCGACATGTGGCCGTACAGCGTTTTGTAGCCGTAGCCGTGGTCGAGGATCACGTGGAAGCCGTAGCCCGTGGTGTTGTACCCGGCGAACTCCACGGTGGCATCGCCGGTGGCGTGGATGGGCGTGCCGATGGGGCTGGCGAAATCGAGGCCCATGTGTGCCTTGCCGATCTTGTAGATGGGGTGCACGCGCACGCCGTAGCCCGAGCTGAGCTGCGTGCGGTCACGCGGGATCGGCTCCACAGAGGGGATGCTGGCCAGCATTTCCTGCTTGCGCAGCACAAGTTGGCCCACCTCGTCCAGCGAAAGGCTTTGCACGTACATGCGCTTGGCGATCTTGTCCAACCGTTTACGCGTGCCGATCACCAGTTCGCTGTTGGCGAAGCCCTCCAGGTCGCGGTAGCGGTTCACCCCGCCGATGCCCGCCATGCGCACCGTGGAGGGAATGGGGTCGGCCTCAAAGATCACGCGGTACACATTGTCGTCGCGCCGCTCCAGGTCGCCCAGCACGGTCTCCATGTCCGCCAGTTGCTTGTTGATCAGCTCGTATTCCACCAGCAGTTGCTGGTTTTCGCGGCGCAGCGTGGCCTCCTTCGGTGAATCGATGAACTGGAAGGCCAGGAAGATGCCCACCACGCCCAAGAGCAGGCCCGGTGCCAAGGCCAGGCCCACTTGCTTGAGCTTTTTCCAGCCGCTGATGCGGATTCGCTCGAAGTTGAGCGTGTCGGGGTTGAAGCGGTATTTGTGCTCGCCCATGGCTGAACGGGAAAGCCTGCGGAGGCGCAGGCAGCCGCGAAGGTAGACCCACGCTAATTTCGCGGCCCTTGGCCGATTGTGAAAGAATGTGGCCGGGCCCGGCAACCATTTCCCTGTAAGCATGCCCAATTCAAAGCAGATCCGACAGCAGTTCCTCGACCATTTCGCGCAGCGTGGCCATGCCATTGTGCCCAGTGCACCCATGGTGGTGAAGGATGATCCCACCCTCATGTTCACCAACGCCGGCATGAACCAGTTCAAGGACCTGTTCCTCGGCAACCGCCCCGCCAAGCACAAGCGCGTGGCCGATACGCAGAAATGCCTGCGCGTGAGCGGCAAGCACAACGACCTGGAGGAGGTGGGCATAGACACGTACCACCACACCATGTTCGAGATGCTGGGCAACTGGAGCTTCGGTGATTATTTCAAGCAAGAGGCCGTGCAGTGGGCGTGGGAACTGCTGGTGGACACCTACAAGATCGATCCGGCCGACCTCTATGTCACCTATTTCGGCGGCGATGCCGGTGACAAGCTGGAGGCCGACGAGGAGACCCGCGCGCTGTGGCTGCGGTACCTGCCCGCCGAGCGCGTGATGCCGTTCGGGCGGAAGGACAATTTTTGGGAAATGGGCGAAACGGGGCCCTGCGGGCCCTGCTCGGAGATCCATGTGGACGTGCGAACGGCGGAGGAGAAGCGCGCCGTGCCGGGCAAGGAGCTGGTGAACAACGACCACCCGCAGGTGGTGGAGATCTGGAACCTGGTCTTCATGCAATTCGAGCGCAAGGCGAACGGATCGCTGCAGCCGTTGCCGGCCAAGCATGTGGACACCGGCATGGGCTTCGAGCGGCTGTGCATGGTGCTGCAGGGCAAGCGCAGCAACTACGACACCGACGTTTTCCAGCCGTTGATCCAAGCCCTTTCGGAGCGTTGCGGCAAGGCGTACGGCAGCGCTGAAAAGTCCGACATCGCGCTGCGCGTGGTGGCGGACCATCTGCGTGCGATCGCCTTCGCCATTGCCGATGGCCAACTCCCCGGCAACACCGGCGCGGGCTATGTGATCCGCCGGATCCTGCGCCGCGCCGTGCGCTACGGCTACAGCGCGCTGGGCCTGCACGAGCCGTTCATCCACGGGCTGGTGCCCGTGCTGGTGGGGCAAATGGGCGGGCAATTCCCCGAACTGGCCCGGCAACAGGAGCTGATCGACAACGTGATCCTGGAAGAGGAGCGCGCCTTCCTGCGCACGCTGGAGACCGGCACCAAGCGGCTGGAACAGTTGGTGGCCGGGAGCAAAGGCATGCTGGACGGTGCCAAGGCATTCGAGCTGCTGGATACCTTCGGCTTCCCCATCGACCTTACCCGTTTGATGGCCCGCGAGCATGGGCTGGAGGTGGACATGGAAGGCTTTGAACGCGAGCTGAAGAAGCAAAAGGACCGCTCAAGGGCCGCCACGGCCATCACCACCGGCGATTGGAACGAGCTGGCCGCGGGCGGCACCGAATTCGTTGGCCATGATGCCCTGTGGACCGAGGCCCGCATACTGCGCTGGCGCAAGGTGAAGGACAAGGCGGGCGACCGTTACCAAGTGGTGCTGGACCGTACGCCGTTCTATCCGGAGGGCGGCGGGCAAGTGGGCGACCAAGGCTGGTTCGCGCAGCAGGGGAAGAAGGTGGCCGTGCTGGACACCAAGCGCGAGAATGAACTGATCGTGCATTTCCTGAAGGAATTGCCGCCGGACCCCAGTGCACCGCTCACCGCCGAGGTGGACGTGCACCGCCGCAAGCTCACGCGCCGCAACCACAGCGCCACGCACCTGCTGCACCATGCCCTGCGCAATGTGCTGGGCAAGCACGTGGAGCAAAAGGGCTCGCTGGTGGCACCCGATCGGCTGCGCTTCGATATTTCGCACTTCGCCAAGGTGACCGATGAGGAATTGGCCAAGGTGGAGGCGGAGGTGCGCGAGATGATCCGCGCCGACCTGCCGTTGGAGGAACACCGCGAAACGCCGATCGACCAGGCCAAGGCCATGGGGGCCATGGCGCTCTTCGGGGAGAAATACGGCGACAAAGTGCGCGTGATCAAGTTCGGCGACAGCGTGGAACTGTGCGGCGGCACGCATGCCCCGCGCACGGGCGAGATCGGCAGCTTGCGCATTGTGGCCGAGGGCGCGCTGGCCGCGGGCATCCGCCGCATTGAGGCCATAACCAGCGAGGCCGCCGACCAGTTCGTGCAGGAGCGGTTGGACACGCTGGAAAAAGTGAACGCGCTGCTGAAGCATCCCAAGGACATCGGTGCGGCCGTGCAACAACTGCTGGAACAGAACGCCGCGTTGGCCAAGGAGGTGGAAAAGGCCGCCCACGAGCGCGTGGCCCGCGAGCAGCAGACCATACTCGCCGATGCCGAGCAAGTGAACGGCGTGCGCGTGGTGGCCAAGGAGGTGGACCTGGATGCCAACGGCATGCGCGACCTCGCCTTCCGCCTGAAGGACAACAACCCTGACCTGCTGCTGGTGATGGGTGCCCGCCATGAAGGCAAGGCCCAGCTGGCCGTGCTGGTGGGCAAGCAGTTGCTGGAGCAGGGCCTCAGCGCCCCCAAGTTGATCAAGGAACTCGCCGCGGAGATCCAGGGCGGGGGCGGAGGACAGCCGTTCTACGCTACGGCCGGCGGTAAGCACCCCGATGGCCTGCCCAAGGCCTTGGCCAAGGTGAAGAGCTTAGTGTCCTAAGTGCCACCATTCACAAAAAAAACAGCCACCCCGACCGTGGGGTGGCTGTTTCATTTGCTGGGGAGTTCGGTTCAGGCCAAGCTGGGCTGGGGGGCCGGGGCCGGCTCGTGGCCGGGCTGGGGCCTGCCGTACACCGGGCCTTCGTACTTGGTGTCGTAGCTCATGCCAAGGTTGAAGATGTACAGGCCGTTGAGCACGATCACCAGCACATAGTCCAGTATGCTGCGCTTGCCGAAGCTTTGGCACAGTTCGATCCACACCTTCGGCACCAGGTAAAGCTGGCCGTACACGGGGATCAGGAACAGCCAGATGTGCTTGGTGGGCCGCCCGATGATCTTCAGGAAGGTGATCAGGTTCAACACGGGAATGATCGAATACACCCCCGGTTGGCCGGCTTTTTCGTAGAGCCTCCACTGGGCCACAACGCCAAGTACGACAAAGAAGCCCAGGATGTAGAACATGCTGTCACCGAATTGGTTGTACAGCGCGTAGTAGGTATGATGGAGGATGTTCATGGCCGTTAGGATTTGGAGATTCGTCCGTTATCGGTTCCAAAGAGAAGACGGAAAAGCAGGGCTTGGGTTGCCTCTGCGGGCACCAATTCCAACGAACGGATGTTAACGGCAGGCTGCGGCAAGCGCGCTCAGGCGGCGGCGTAGCGCTTCACATCGGCCTCGCCGATCTCCGGCCCGGCGAGGATCACCAGGCGCTCCACCACGTTGCGCAATTCGCGCACATTGCCGGTCCAGGGCAGTTTCTGCAGCTCCTTCACGGCCTTGTCGGTGATCTGCTTGGGCACGGTGCCCTGCTCGGCGCACACTTGTTGGATGAAGTGCTCCACCAGCTCGGGTATGTCCTCCGTGCGCTCGCTGAGGTTGGGCACGTGGATCGGGATCACGCTCAGGCGGTGGAAAAGGTCCTCGCGGAAGCGCCCCTCGGCGATCTCTTTCCACAGGTCCTTGTTGGTGGCGGCGATCACGCGCGGGTTCACCTTGATCTCCTTGTCGCCGCCCACGCGGGTGATGCGGTTTTCCTGCAGGGCGCGCAGCACCTTGGCCTGTGCGGCCAGGCTCATGTCGCCGATCTCGTCCAGGAAAAGCGTGCCCCCGTCGGCCAGCTCGAATTTGCCCTTGCGCTGGGCAATTGCGCTGGTGAAGGCGCCCTTTTCATGCCCGAACAGCTCGCTTTCGATCAGCTCGCCCGGTATGGCGGCGCAGTTCACCTCGATGAACGGGCCATTCTTGCGGTTGCTCTTTTCGTGCAGCATGCGCGCCACGCCTTCCTTGCCGGCCCCGTTGCCGCCGGTGATCAGCACGCGGGCATCGCTGGGCGCCACCTTGTCCACCATTTCGCGGATCTGCTGCAACGCTTGGCTTGAGCCCACCATGCGCCCGTCGGCCTTGCTGCGCTGCACTTTTTGCCGCAGCACCTTCGTTTCCTGCACCAGCGAACCGCGCTCCAACGCGTTGCGCAGGGTCACCAGGATCCGGTTCAGGTCGGGCGGCTTGGAAATGAAATCGAAGGCGCCCTTCTTGATCGCCTCCACCGCGGTATCGATGGTGCCATGGCCGCTGATCATCACCACCGGCAGCGTGTCGTTGTGGGCCATCAGCTTTTCCAGCACCTCCATGCCGTCCATTTTCGGCATCTTGATGTCGCAGAGCACCACATCGAAGTTTCCCTTCTTGGCCTTTTCCAGGCCGCTGGCGCCGTCCTCGGCCTCTTCCACCTTGTGCTTCTCGTGCTCAAGGATGTCGCGCAAGGCGTAGCGGATCGCTTTTTCGTCGTCGATGATCAAGATCTTGGCCATGATGGAACGCCTTGGACGGGCGGTGCGCAAAGATGGGGCACGCCGAAAATCCGGGCTTTTGCCCGGTGCGCCCACTAGGTTGCCGCGTTTTCGGCCGTGGCCGCCTTCATGCCCTTGATGCGCGGCAGGAATGCCGCCACCAGGCCGATCAGCGGCAGGAAGGCGCAGACCTGGTACACGAAATCGATGCTGGTGTGGTCGGCCAAGGTGCCCAGCAGCGCCGAGCCGATGCCGGCCATGCCGAAGGCGAAGCCATAGAACAGGCCCGAGATCATGCCCAGCTTGCCCGGCACCAATTCCTGCGCGTACACCACGATGGCCGAAAACGCGGAGGAGAGCACCAGGCCGATCACGGCCGCCAAAATGCCGGTCCATAGCAGGTTGGCGTGCGGCAGCAGCAGGGTGAAGGGCGCCGAGCCGAGTATGGAGAACCAGATCACGTACTTGCGCCCGTAGCGGTCGCCCAAAGGGCCGCCGATGTAGGTGCCGAAGGCGGCGGCCAGCAGGAAGATGAACAGGTGCATCTGCGCGGCCTGCACCGAAACGCCGAATTTCTGGATCAGGTAGAACGTGTAGTAGCTGCTCATGCTGGCCAGGTAGAATTGCTTGGAGAACACGAGCAAGAGCAGGATGACGATGGAACGGCGCACGGTACTGGCGGGCAGGCCCAGCCCGGGGGTGGCCTTGCCCGGCCTGCGCGCACGGATGGCCGAGGTGCGGCGGTACCACGTGCCCACGCTGTACAGCACCGGTACGGCGATCAGCGGGATCACCGCGAACCAGCCCAGGCTGCGCATGCCGAACGGTACCACGATCATTGCGGCCAGCAGCGGGCCCAGCGCCGAGCCGAAGGTGCCACCGAGCTGGAACACCGATTGCGCCAGCCCGCGTTTGCCGCCCGAGGCGGCATTGGCGATCCGCGACGATTCAGGGTGGAAGATGGAGGAACCCATGCCCACCAGCATCACCGAGCCCAGCAGGGCATAGAAGCTGCGCGATTGCCACAGGGCGAAAATGCCCGCCATGGTGAACAGCATGCCCAGCATGAGCGAGTAGGGGTGGGGCTTGCGGTCGGTATAGGTGCCCACGAACGGCTGCAGGATGGAGGCCGTCATTTGGAAGCAGAGCGTGATCAGGCCCACTTGGGTGAAGTTCAGGCTGAACTCATCCTTCACAATGGGATAGATGGCGGGGATCAACGACTGCACCACGTCGTTGAGCATGTGCGAGGCGCTGATGGCAATGAGCACCGAGATCCAAGTGCGTTCCGCGAAAGCGGAGGAACGTTGTGTGGCCTTGGCCATGGGGCGGGGCGAAATTACGGGGCACGGGTCCGGCGCTTCCGGCATGATCGCTTCGGGAAGCATGCAGCGGACGCGCAGCAACGCATGGGGAGGCGAAAGCTGTTTGCTTGGGGATAAAAAGCCGGAAAGGCCGCACCTTCCGGCACGGCCTTTCCGTTGGTCGGTCCTGTTCGCTTACTTGGCCGGTGCGGCCTTGGGCTCCGGCTTTTCAGTCTTCGCCTTGATGGCGTGGGCTTTTGCAGGCGTGGCCTTCATGTGCGCAGGCTTCGCTTCCTTGGCCGTAGGCGCGGTGGCCTCCTTGGTCTCGGCCTTGGTGGCCTGCTTGGTGGGTTCCGCTTTTT
>JBIQMI010000173.1:0-7167 GCA_044463585.1 Cryomorphaceae bacterium | reverse complement strand
GCCGGCGTATGCAACGCGGGCCGTAACGTGTTCGGCATGATGCCCCACCCCGAGCGCGCGGTGGACCCGTTGCTGGGCAATACGGACGGTAAGCTGCTGTTCGAGTCGTTGTTGCAGGCGGCCTTGGCCTAAGGCCTGCGGGCCGCAGTGGCCGCAGGGCGGAACACCGCCACCACCCGCTTGTGCGGCACCAAGCCCAGTTCCAGGCGGGGATCCTGCCCTTCCGACCCCTTCCACCCCACGAATTCCATTCCCGTGGCGGGCACTGCCCGCAGTTGGCCACGTATGCCACTGAACCATTGCACCTGCACCTCGCCACCGGCCAAGGGCAGGCCCCCGAGCTCAACATGCCCGGTGCCGGCCGGTTCCACCTGCACCGAGAACGCCTGCAGCATGCGGCCCGTGGCCGCCGCCAATTGTGGAAGGAGCACCTGGCCACGGCGCTTGGCATGCCGGAGCAACTGCTCACGGGCTTCACGGGGCGTGGGGCAGGGCATGGCCCCGGACCACCGGCCGTGGTCCTTTTCCATGGCCGGTGCATGCGCGCGGTACAACGAATCGACAAGCAGCGCCGCTTGGTGCGGGGACAGCACCGTGGCGCACAATGCCGCCATGCGGGCCAGAAGCAGTTCCTGCGCCTCGGGGTGGGACACCAGTTCGCGAAGGAATGGCGCCAGCGGGCCTTGCTCGCCCATCATGCGTGCCATCGTACGGTCGTCCGGTGCGGCCCAGGCATCCATGTCGTACAGCACCCATCGCCAGCGCCCGTCCGGCCGCAGGGGCCGCCATGCGCGCACGTTCAGCTCATGGTCCACGCGGCCGGTCCACAGGTCGATACAGGCCAGCTCCACGAGGCTGTTCATGTCCATTTGCTTGTTCAGGCCATCGATCGGCACCCCCCGCCCCAAGGCTTGCACGGCCTGTGCATACGGGTCATGACCCTGGCCCTGCCCGGCGCCGTCCTGAACGGTGACCAGTTCCACCGGACTGCCGCCTGCAAGCCCGCGAAGCCATGCTTTTCCCTTGGTGGGCATGGCGCGGTACAGCCCTTGGTATTGCCCATTGATGAACAGCTCCGCTGGCGAGGAGGGTTGCACATCCAACCGGCCACCGCTCCGCTCCACCACGGCCTCCACGAACAAGTTGCGCAGGAAAGCATGTGGTGTGGCATCGGCGCGCAGCAGGATGTTCACGCCCGCGGCGACGTTGGGCAGGGGAATACTGGACGCGCTGAGGAACCGGTCCCCAAGGGTGAGCTTGAAATTGCGCTTGGGCAACCCGCGCGAACCGCTTCCGGCCACGGAAAGCCCTACGGGCACCAACTGCCCATCATGCGCCACGAACGCCTGCCGCTTCCAAGCCTTCCCTTTCCGCGCGTGGTTGCCGTTGAGCGTATCGGCAATGCCGTTCGGGCCCTCCAGGTCCTGCGGGTCCACGGCCAGGCCCCATGCTCCCTCGGGCAGGCCGGGCAACAGCACGGTCTCGGTACCGGGCACCGCGCCCGCCGCAAACGAACGGGCCCGCACCACGCATGGGCCGGTGAGCCGCAATGGCCCGTCCAACAAGGCTGAACGGGCGTCCGGTGCCGATCCGTCCAGCGTATAGCGCACTTGCACGCCGGTTGGTGCATGGCCGTTCACAAGCCCTGCCGCGTGGTCCAGCACGGGGGCCGGCAGCAGCTTGTCCATGCCGCCTTGATTTGCTGCGCCGGGTGTGGGCGCGGTGAAGAAATTGGGGTTGCGCGCGCCATCGGGGAAACGGCCCATGGATACACCGGCGGGCAGGGCGGGCCACCGGAACACATCCAGCACTTGGGTGCCGCCCGGGGCCAGCAACAGCGCGGCTCCTCCGGCCGGTGGCAATTCCAGTTGCAGCCCGTTGGCCCCTCCACCGCAGGTGAAGACCCGGAACTCGCCTGGCCCCAATAAACCCTGCGGCAGCGTTTGCGCGAGCGTTCCCACGGAAATCACATGGTCGCGCAGTTCCACGGTACGGGGCCCGGCATTGTACAATTCAACCCATTGGCCGTTGCCGGCTTGGCCCGGATAGTGCGGTGCGCACTGCACCTCGTTCACCAGCAGTTGGGCATGGGCTTGCCAAACCAACAGGAATGGCACGAAAAAGCCCACGGTGCGCATAGGGCAAATTAACGGCCATTGGCGATTGCTTCTACATTTGAACACCAACCCAACCTCATGCGCCCCCTTCTTCCCACCGTTGTATTTTCGCTGTTCGCCTTCGCGGCCCAGGCCCAGCAGATCACCAACGTGACCTGGACCCCATCGCCGCTCCATGCCTGCCAGCAGTTCACCTTCAATGTGATCGGCACGGCCGCGCCGGGCATGAACTTCACCTTCGTGAACAACACCAGCACGGTCAACAGCATCACCTTGGTGATCGACGTGAATACCGGATCGCCGGGCAGCGTGTCCTTCAACAAACCGATCGGGCCCATGGCCGCGCTTGGCGAAGGAGTGTATGCCCTCTCGATCAGCCTGCGCTACACCAACACGATCCTTACCACTTGGACAGGCAACATGACGGTGCTGCCGCCCAACCTGCCCGATGTGGGCGAGCAGGCCTCGGTTTCGATCTGCCCCAATGCAGCACCCGTAACGCTGCTTTCGCAGTTGGGTGGTACGCCCAGCCCCGGCGGCACTTGGCTGGACCCCATGCTTAACGTGGTCCCGGACGGCATGTTCGTGCCGGGAACAAGCTTGGCCGGCGATTACATGTACTTCTTCAACCTTGAGGAACCCTGCGACCCGGTGGGCCAAATGCTTACCATCGCCTATTTGCCGAACAACTCCGCGGGCAGCAGCACCACGGTCACCCTATGCACCCAGGCCGGCCTACCGCCGGTTGACCTGTTCACCAAACTGGGCGGTGATCCCATGGCGGGTGGCACCTGGTCCGGCCCGGGCGGCAACAGCGGCATCTTCACGCCGGGCACCAGCGCGCCGGGCCAGTACGTGTACCAAGTGCCGGCCATTGCCCCATGCCCGGTGCCCACGGCCACGGTAACCGTTATCGGTGGCGCACCGTCCAATGCCGGTACCGGCGATAGCGCCCTGTATTGCTGGAATGAGACCGCGGCCCATTTGGCGGACCACCTTACCGGCAGCGCCACCACCGGCATCTGGTACTCGCCTACCGGCTTGGGCATGGGCTATTTCAATGAGGTCTTCGATGTTTCGGCATACGGCGCAGGCGATTACATGTACGTTGTCACCGCGGCGCCCTGCCCGGCCGATACCGCATTCGTGAACGTTACCCTCGATGGACCGCCCTGCACGGTGGGGACGGGCACCCTGGAGCAGGAAGGCATGCTGCTGCTGCACCCCAACCCGGCACAGGGCAGCCTTACGGTTGAAGTGCCGGTGGAACTATTGGCACCAAACGCCGAGCTGCTGGTGATGGACGTGAAGGGCCGCACCGTGTTGCGCGTGCCTGCCCTGGCGCGGCAGCAACTGGGCCTTAGTAGCCTGAAACCCGGCGTGTATTCAGTGATGCTGCGGGGCCAGAAGGAAACAACCGCGCAACGCTTGGTGGTGCACTAGGCTACAGCGCATTGCGCGTGACCCAGTAGCGCCAGGCCACGAGCAGCTTGCGCGCCTTGCCCAAGTTGGCCAGGTCGCGGTCCCACTGCTTGGGCAGCACGGCCTTGTTCACTTTGGCCAGCAGGCGGTACAAGCGCTTTCGAAGGGACATGGTGCAGTTGGCGATCGGTTTGTCCGGTGATCAAGCCACGATCACCCTGCCCGTTGCCTGGGCCAGGTCCTTTTTTGCCGCCAGCAGGGCCTGTTGGCGCTGCAGGTTGGCCATTACACGATCGGGGAGCAGTTCATTCGGCGCATCGCCGTTGGCCTGGGCCTCCAGCTCCTTCAGTTCCTCCTGTGCCTGCTTCAGCATGCGGTCCACCCGGCGGCCCTTGAAGGCATTGAGCTCGTGCTGCACGGTCTTGCGCAGGTCGTCGCTTTCCAAGGGTACATGGATCTTGTGGCCCGACCAACCGGGGCTGAGCATGTAGCGCTTCGTGAGCAGGTCGATGGTGAGCTTGCGCCATTCCTCCTTTTCGTGGTCGATATACCTGGAGCGCCCCACCGGCTCGCCCATGTTTCGCGCGAAGCGGTAATCGCGGTAAATGGCCTGGAACAGCGGCTCTTCGAATACGATATCGTCAGTGGCCAGGGAGATGAACATCAGTTCGGCGACCGACATTTCCTCGTCCTGTGTGGAACCGTCCGATTCCTGGATGGGCACGGTGATATTCTCCTCGCCGTAGGCGATGAGCAGGCGGAGCAGTTCTTCTTCCTGCGGCTTGGTGCCCAGGTCCTCGGCAATGGCCTGGGGCGGCGCCACCTGGGGTGCCAGCACCTCGGGCCCGGGCGCGTCGCCATGCCCCACCTGTTTGCGGTATTGCTTGCGCAATTCCTTGTTCAGTTCGGCCACCAGCGCCTGCTCGGCGATCTGCAGCAGCGATGCGCACTGCTTCACGTAAAGCGAGCGCAGCACATGGTCCGGCACCAAGGCGATGCTCTGCACCAATTCATGGATGGCCTGTGCCCGTGCCACGGGATCATCGCCGGCCTCGGTCACCAGCAGGTCGGCCTTGAAGACCAGAAAATCCTTGGCCTGTTGCGCGAGGTAGTCCGTGATCTCGCTGCTGCTGTGACCGCGCGCGAAACTGTCGGGATCCTCGCCCTCGGGCAGCGCCACCACCTTCACGTTCAGGCCCTCGGCCAGAATGAGGTCGATGCCCCGCAACGAGGCTTTCATGCCGGCGGCATCGCCATCGTACAGCATTACCACCAGCGGCGCGAAGCGCTTGATGAGCCGTACCTGCTCCACCGTAAGGCTGGTGCCGCTGCTGGCCACCACGTTCAGCACACCCGCCTGGTGCAGGCTGATCACATCGGTATAGCCCTCCACCAGCAGGCATTGCTTCGCCTCCACAATGGCCTTCTTGGCCAGCGCGATGCCGTACAGCGAGCGGCTTTTCACATAAAGCGCGCTTTCGGGGCTGTTGAAGTACTTGGGCAGTTTCTTGTCGCTGCGCAAGGTGCGCGCACCAAAGGCGATGGGTTGCCCGCCGAGGCCGTGGATCGGGAAGGTGACGCGGCCCTGGAAGAAATCCCACGCAGTACCATCCTCGCGCAGCTTCACCCAGCCCGCCTTTTCGAGCTGCCCGGCGGTGAAGCCGTGCGCCAATGCGTCCTTGGCAAAGGCATCGCCGCGCTCCGGCACATAGCCCAGCTGGAATTCGCGGATGGTGGATTCCAGAAAGCCGCGCTCGCGGAAATAGGCCAGGCCGATGCGTTGTCCTTCCTCGGTTTCCCAAAGCTGCCCGGTGCTCCATTTCAGCGCCCACTCCTGCACCACCGCCAACGATTCCCTTTCGCTTTGTGCGGCTTCCTGCTCCTCGCTGCGTTCCTCTTCCTGCAGTTCGATGCCGTAGCGCTTGGCCAGCCACCGTATGGATTCCACGAAGGAGAGGTGCTCATGCTTTTGCAGGAAGCTGATGGCGTCGCCGCTTTCACCGCAACCGAAGCATTTGAAGATGCCCAGTTGGGGGCTTACGTTGAACGAGGGCGTTTTTTCGTTGTGGAACGGGCAAAGGCCCAAATACCGCGGCCCCTTGCGCTTAAGGTGCACGAAATCGCCCACCACCTCCTCCACACGGGCGGCGTCCTTCACCAGTTGTATTGAACTATCGGCGATCATGGCGATCAGGGTGCTGAAGCTGCCCCGCTAATGTACCGCATGGCCGGGCCGGGCGGCCAAGCTGTCCAACACGTTTCCGTCGGCGCCGTATTGCACCGTGCGCTCCAGGTTGCCCGCCTCGTCGTAGAAGCGCCACTCGCCGCTTTCAACGCCCATGTTGTACTGGCCCGTGTAGTAGGGAGTGCCGCCGGGGCGGAACACGGTGGTGAGGCCGTTCAAAACGCCATCGGCATACTCACTGCGGCTGCGCACGCGGCCATCGCCGAAATAGCTGGTCCAAACGCCTTGCCGCAGCCCGTTCCGTTTCATGCCCTCCATCTGCAGCCGCCCCTCGGGGTCAAGCACTTTTTCGTGGCCATCCGTTACGGCCGGTTGTACCACCGTCACGCTATCCTGGGCTGCCGCCTGTTCAACTTTCTGTGGCGCGCTGCTGCACCCGGCCCATGCCAGCGCCAGCAGCCCGGCCATGTGCCGCATGGTGCGGCGTATCTGGCACGCTTGTCTCATTTGTTCCTTTCCACGGTCATCTCCAGCAAACCCTCCAAGGCCATCCGGGCCTCGGTGAGCGGCAACTGCCGCAGCAGCCCCAACGCTTGGTCGCGCTGTTGGTACATATGGCCACGTGCATAGGCAATGCCGCCGGCCTCTTCCACCTTGGCCACCAGTTTGGCCACCGCCTTGCCCTTGGTATTCTCGTGCTTGATGGTGCGCAGCATCCAGCGCCGGTCCTCCGCCCCCACCTGCTGCAGCGCATGGATCAGCGGCAGGGTGAGCTTGCCTTCCTTGATGTCGATGCCCGTGGGTTTGCCCACGTCCTGCCCGGCGCCATAGTCGAACAGGTCGTCCTTGATCTGGAAGGCGATGCCTGCATGCGTGCCGAATTGGTGCATCAGCCCCACCTCTTGCGGTGATGCACCGCCGGCCTGCGCGCCGCTTGCACAACACGCCGCGATCAAGCTGGCCGTCTTCTTGCGGATGATATCGAAGTACACCTCCTCCTTGAAGTTGAGCCCGCGCGCCTTTTCCATCTGCAGCAGTTCGCCCTCGCTCATTTCGCGCACGGCGGTGCTCACCGTGTGCAACAGGCCGAATTGCTGCTGGTCCACGGCCAGCAGCAATCCCTTGCTCAACAAGTAGTCACCCACCAGCACCGCCACCTTGTTCTTCCACAGGGCGTTGATGCTGAAGAATCCGCGGCGCATGTTGCTATCGTCCACCACATCATCGTGCACCAAGGTGGCCGTGTGCAGCAGTTCGATCAATGAGGCGGCGGTATAGCCGGCATCGTTCACCGGCCCGAATTGCTTGGCGGCCAGCAGGGTGAAGAGGGGGCGGATCTGTTTGCCCTTGCGCTGCACGATGTAGTGCATCACGCGGTCGAGCAGGGCCACCTTGCTGCTCATGGCCTGCCGGAAACGCTGCTCGAAGAGCTGCATTTCCGCC
>JBIQMI010000172.1:0-7255 GCA_044463585.1 Cryomorphaceae bacterium | reverse complement strand
CATTCTCGGCGAAGACGTCGCTTTTGCTCAACAGGTTCATCAGCGTGCTCTTCCCTACGTTGGTGTAGCCCACCAGCGCCACGCGCACCAGTTTTCCGCGGTTGCTGCGCTGGGTGGCCTTCTGCTGGTCGATGTTGCGCAGCTCTGATTTGAGCAGGGCAATGCGGTCGCGCACGATGCGGCGGTCCGTTTCGATCTCCTTCTCACCCGCACCGCCCCGTGTGCCGGTGCCCCCGCGCTGCCGTTCAAGGTGCGTCCACAGCTTGGTGAGGCGCGGCAGCATGTACTGGTACTGTGCCAGTTCCACCTGCTTTTTGGCATGGGCGGTACGGGCACGGCCCGCGAAAATGTCGAGGATCAACCGGGGGCGGTCGAGCACGGGGCGGCCGAGCTCATTCTCCAGGTTGCGCTGCTGCGCGGGCGATAGTTCATCATCGAAGATCACGCAGCATTCGGGTGCATGTTCCGTGATCCATTCCTTCACATCGGCCAGTTTGCCCGTGCCGATGTGGTAGCGGCCGTCGGGCTTCTGCAAGCGTTGGCTGAACCGCTTGATGGCGGTGATGCCGGCCGTGCTTGCCAAGAAGTCAAGTTCGTCCAGGTATTCCGCCAACAGCTCGCTGGACTGCTGGCCGGTGGCCAAGCCGACCAGCACGGCCGTTTCGGGCATATTCCGTGTATCCTGCGGTTCGATCATTCAATTTCGGGTCGATGTGAAATTACATAGCGCTCATTCTTGGGCCCGCAGCGTACGCACGTAGGCCACTACCTCCTGCACTTGTTCGGGTGCAAGCTTCTTGCCGAACGCCGCCATGGCACCCTTCCCATGGGTGACCACCGCCACCATTTCCGCTTCGGAGAGCACGCTCACGGCCAAGGGCTTCGCGCCGCCCACGCCCAAGTTGCCGTCGCGGCCGTGGCACACGGCGCAGTGCGTTTTGTAGAGCGCCTGCCCCGGCGATGCCCCGGCTTGGTCATCATCGGCGCCCGCCGCGGAACAGGCCATCAGCGCCACCAGCGCCGCCCATACGCCCCAGATCGTTCCTCTCATAGCCATCCGCGCCCTATTCCCATGTCCGTGCCGGGCCATGGCGTGTAGGCCAGCATCAGCACCCATGCCGCCAGGTAGAAAACGGCCACCCGCGCGTGCTTGGCCCGTTCGGTGAAAGCCTTGCGGCTGGCCAGCCTGCCTGCCGTTACCAGCGCCACGGCCGCGAGCATGAGGGTGATGTGCCCGAACTTCCAATACTGCATCTGGTCCTTGGCCATGCGCGAAAAGCCGTCGAAACGCATGAAATAGAGCGCCAACCCCAACAACACCTGGGCGTGGCAAAAGATCATGGCCCAGATCGCCAACGTCCTGTGCCAGTTCATTACCGGCCCTTGGCGCAACCATGCGGACAACGCCACCAAGCCTGCCGCGCCCACGCTGATCACGATCAACCAACGCAGCAAACTGTGGAAGAAGATCAATACGGTCACCGGTTCCATGTTCACCTCCCTTCGGGCACCTGCCCTTCACGGGACCGGCGAATTTAACGGTGGCGGCCAAGCTGGCGGGCGCATGCACGGTGCGCCGTGCTTCCGCCATCCGGCCGGTGCTGGGCGGAGCTAACTTCGCCGCCATGAAAAACCTGCCTGTGCTGCTGGAGCACGCCATTGCCGCGGCCTATGCCGCAGGACGCGAGATCCTCGATGTATATGCCAGGCCGATCAACGTGGAACTGAAAGAGGACCGCAGCCCGCTGACCGAGGCGGACAAGCGCGCGCATGCCGCCATTGCCAACGCACTGGCCGCCAGTGGCCTGCCCGTATTGAGCGAGGAAGGAAAGGCCATTGCAGTGGAAGAGCGCCAAGCATGGCCGATGTACTGGCTGGTGGACCCATTGGACGGCACCAAGGAATTCATCAAGCGCAACGGCGAGTTCACGGTGAACATCGCGCTGATGGCGCGCGACGGTCAACCCGCGGGTGCGCTGGGCTCACACAAGCCCGTGGCCGGCGTGCTCTACGTGCCGGTGAAGGACACCATGTACCTGGCGTGGCAGGGCGGTGGCGCCTACCGGGTGGAGCGGGCCACAACCTTGGAAGGCAAGGGAGCGTATGAAGTCGCCGCCGGCGGATCACGCCTGCCCCTTCCGCACCAACGAAAAACCTTCACCATCGTGGCCAGCCGTTCCCATGCCTCACCCGAGACCGACGCGTACATCGCACGCATGGAACAGAAGCATGGCGAAGTGGCCACGGTAAGCATGGGCAGCGCACTAAAGATCTGCCTGGTGGCTGAAGGGGCCGCCGATGCCTACCCGCGCTACGCGCCCACCATGGAATGGGACACCGCGGCCGGTGATGCCATTGCGCAAGAAGCCGGCAAGGCCGTGCTGGACGCCGGCACCAACGCACCCATGCGCTACAACAAGCAAGAACTGGTGAACCCCTGGTTCATCGTCCAATAAATCCATTGAGCAAGCAAGAGATATGGCAAAGAAGAAAGCAACCGCCAAGCCCGCGGCCAAAGCGGCACCGGTAAAGAAGAAGGCCGCGCCCGCCGCGCCAGCACGCAAGGTGGTGGCCAAGGCCGCCCCCAAGAAGGCCGCGCCCCGTAAGGGCAAGCGCAAGGTGGCCCTGATCACCGGCATCACCGGGCAGGACGGTGCCTACCTGAGCGAATTCCTCTTGAACAAGGGCTACGAGGTGCACGGCGTAAAGCGCCGCAGCTCACTCTTCAACACCGACCGTATCGACCACCTGTACCACGACAGCCACGAGCGCGGCCTGCCGTTCCACCTGCACTACGGCGACCTTACCGACAGCGTGAACTGCCTGCGTCTGGTGCAGCAGACCCAGCCCGACGAGATCTACAACCTCGCCGCCATGAGCCACGTGGCCGTGAGTTTCGAGATGCCGGAGTACACCGCCAACGCGGACGCCATCGGCACCCTGCGCTTCCTGGAGGCCATCCGCATTTTAGGCATGACCAAAAAGACGCGGTTCTACCAGGCCAGCACCAGCGAACTGTACGGCGGCGTGCTGCCCCATGCGCAAAGCGAGGAAACGCCCTTCTACCCGCGCAGCCCTTACGGCGTGGCCAAGCTCTACGGCTTCTGGATCACCAAGAACTACCGCGAGAGCTACGATATGTTCGCCTGCAACGGCATCCTCTTCAACCACGAAAGCCCGCTGCGCGGCGAAACCTTCGTTACCCGCAAGATCACCCGGGCAGCGGCCAAGATCAAGCTGGGCCTGCAAAAGACCCTCTACCTCGGCAACCTCGATGCCAAGCGCGACTGGGGCCACGCCAAGGACTATGTGGAAGGCATGTGGATGATGCTGCAGGCCAAGAAGCCCGATGACTACGTGCTGGCCACCGGCAAGACCAACACCGTGCGCCGCTTTGTGGAACTGGCCTTTGCCGAGGCCGGCATGAAGCTGGAATGGAAGGGCAAGGGAGTGAACGAAAAGGCCATCAACAAGAAAACCGGCAAAGTGGTGGTGGCCATCGATCCGCGCTACTTCCGCCCCGCCGAAGTGGACCACTTGGAGGGCGACCCCCGCAAGGCCCAGCGCGAATTGGGCTGGAGGCACAAGTATGAACTCGAGGACCTGGTGAAGGAAATGGTGCGCGAGGACATCAAGCTCTTCGAGCGCGACGTGTACCTGATCAAGGGAGGCCACAAGATCCTCAACGAGGAGGAATAGGCCAAGGCATCCGTACCGCCGATCGAAGGACCGGCACGCTGAAAAAGACCATGGAAAAGAAAGACAAGATCTACATCGCGGGCCACCGCGGCATGGTGGGCAGTGCCATCATGCGCAAGCTGCTCGATGAAGGCTTCCACAACATTGTGGCGCGCACCAGCAACGAACTGGACCTGAAGGACCAGGCCGCGGTACGCGAATTCTTCCGGCAGGAAAAGCCCGACCACGTGGTGCTGGCCGCGGCCAAGGTGGGCGGCATACAGGCCAACAACACCTACCGGGCGCAGTTCATCTACGAGAACCTGATGATCCAGAACAACGTGATCCATCAGGCCTACGAGAACGGCGTGAAACGCCTGCTCTTCCTCGGCTCCTCGTGCATTTACCCGAAGCTGGCGCCCCAGCCGCTGAAGGAAGAAAGCCTGCTCACCGGCCTGCTCGAGCCCACCAACGAGCCTTACGCCATCGCCAAGATCGCGGGCATAAAAATGGTGGAGAGCTACCGCCGCCAGTACGGCTGCGATTACATCAGCGCCATGCCCACCAACCTGTACGGGCCCAACGACAACTACGACCTGAACAACAGCCACGTGATGCCCGCGCTGATCCGCAAATTCCATACGGCAAAGGTGGAAGGTGCCGAGGCCGTGGAGGTTTGGGGCACCGGTTCGCCCATGCGCGAATTCCTGCACGTGGACGACCTCGCCGACGCTTGCTTCTTCCTGCTGCAGAATTATCACGACGAGCTTTTCCTGAACATCGGCACGGGCACCGACCTCACCATCAAGGCCCTGGCCGAAATGATCAAGGAGATCGTGGGCTTCGAGGGTGAACTGAAGTGGGACAGCAGCAAACCGGACGGCACGCCCCGCAAGCTGATGGACGTAAGCCGCCTGCACGGCCTGGGTTGGAAGCACAGCATCGACCTGCGCGACGGCATCACCCAGGTATACGAGCTTTTCAAGAAGTACGAAGGGGCGAAGATGTCCGCTTGATCCCTGGCCGAAGGCTTTCGGGCTTCAGCGTGCCTGGGCAACAGGTGTTCCGTTCGTGGCAGCGCCACGCGTGTACGTTGGGTACTTCCGGCCGGTCTTTTCCCCGAAAGCGATCCCGGCTACCTTCGGCCCGGTGCTGCCGCGGATGTCCTTTCCACCCACCCGTTCGTACTTGGCCCTTTGCGCCTGCCTGGGCCCGTTGCTGGCCGTGGCCCAACAGAACGACGTGCCCCTGAACAGGGACATCTATTACGGGATCGACCGGAACGGCGCCGCCCGTGAAAGCCGGATGCACACCGGCATGCGGCCCCTGATCGAAAGCCGCGCCGAGCTAAATGGCGTATTGGGCTATACACCGGACAGCGGACGCTACTACTACTGGATCACGGAAAAACTGTACCGCGACCACTTGGTCCAAGTGAAGGAAGGTGGATTCAAGCTCGCGGTGGACCCGGCGTTCCGCTTCGAGCTGGGCAAGGAATACCGCGAAGGCTCCTCCTATGCGGAGGACACTTACCTTCAGCAGAACAGCCGCGGTTTCCGCGTGGCGGCGGACCTGGGCCCCACGGTCTCGTTCCAGAGCATGTTCATGGAAAACCAGGCCACCCCCACGGGCTACCTGTACCGGTACGCGCAGGCCACCGGAGTCATGCCAGGGCAGGGCCGCATCAAGGCCTTCAACACGCGCGGGGTGGATTTTGCATGGGCCACCGCCAACGTAAGCTGGACACCCCGGCCTTGGCTGAACGCCCAATTGGGGCAAGGGCGGCACTTCGTGGGCAACGGCTACCGCAGTACGCTGCTGAGCGATAATTCCTCGCCCTACCCTTTCGTGAAATTCAGCGCCCTCACCAACAACAAGCGCTTCCAGTACACCTCCATTTTCGCCAAGCTGCAGCAGGTGGGCGAGGCCAACCGGCTGCCCACCGGCGATGCAGGCGAATCGCTGTACTGGTGGAAACGCGCCACCTTCATACACCTCAGCGCCAACCTGGGCCCCTTGCAGCTTGCCCTGTTCGAGGGCACCATGTGGAAGACCATCGGCGCGGATGGCCTGCTCGCCTTCAATGCCATGGAGCTCAACCCCGTGTTCGGCCTGAACACCCTGGTGAACGGGTTCAAGGGCCGCAATACCCAGCTGCTGGGGCTGGACGCGAAATACAGGCTGGCCGGCAAGGGTTTTTTGTACGGCCAGTACGCCCTTACCGATCCGGGCCATGGCCGCTACGCCTGGCAGGCCGGGGCGCAGTGGTTCGACATTGTGCGGAAGGACGTGCACCTGCTGGCGGAGATCAACCAGGCCACGCCCTACGCCTACACCAAGGGCGATCCACGGATGAGCTGGACGCACAACAACCAGCCTTTGGCGGCCCCGGCCGGCACGGAATACACCGAAGTGGTGCTGCGCGCCGATTATGGGCTGAACAAGCGGTTCTGGTTCCAGGCCGAAATGAGCTGGCTCCGCCACCCGTTGGGTTTCGGGGTGGTTGAAATACCGGGTGGCGACATTTTCGGCCCTGCGCGTGAAACGCCCACGGAGGGAAACTGGAACCGCAGGCGGCTCTATGGAGCGGTGAACGCCTCGTACCGCATGAACCCGCGCACCAACATGCAATTCACCCTGGGGTACAGCATGCGCGACCTCGTGCCGTCGCCGCCGGGCCACGACAGTGGATTCCTGTACGTGGCATTCCACACCGGCCTGTTCAACCGCTACTACGATATTTGATGCCCTCGCCACTTTGAAAGAGCACGGCTACATATTGCTGATGGGTTTCCTCACCGCCTTCCTGGTGGTGCTGTTCACCATGCCCAGCCTGATCAAGGTGGCGCGCATGAAGCACTTGGTGGATGAACCCTCCGAAGAGCGGAAGCTGCACCACCGCAGCGTGCCCACCATCGGGGGCATCATCATCTTCGCCGCCATCATCTTCAGCTACAGCTTGTGGTTCCCCACGGCCCGGCCCTTGGTGGACGCCACCTTCTCCGACTTCGGCACGCTGTACCGCGAAATGGGGGCGGCCTACGCCGACTTCAAGATCGTGATCGCCGCCATGGTGCTGCTTTTCTTCATCGGGGTGAAGGATGACATCATCGGCTTTTCACCGGTGAAGAAGCTCGTGGGCCATTTCGTGGTGGCCTACATACTGGTGATCGTGGGCGGCATCCGCATCCACAACATGCACGGCATCCTCGGCCTGTACGAGCTGAGCAACGAAGTGAGCATCGCGTTCTCCTTCTTCACCTACATCGTGCTGGTGAACGCGTTCAACCTGATCGATGGGGTTGACGGACTGGCCGGCGGCATCGGGCTGATCAGCGCGGTCACCTATGGCATCTGGCTCTTCTGGGCCGGCAATGTGGCCTTGGCACTGCTTGCCTTCACCTTGGCGGGCGCACTGGTCGGCTTCCTGGTATTCAACTTCCATCCGGCGCGCATCTTCATGGGCGACAGCGGCTCGCTGATCATCGGCGCCATCCTGAGCGTGCTGGCCATGCGGGTGGTGGACCACGACACCAGCCGGCTGCCCACTTGGCTGCGCAGCGTGCCCACGCCATTG
>JBIQMI010000171.1:0-7255 GCA_044463585.1 Cryomorphaceae bacterium | reverse complement strand
CGGAAGGTGACCAGCCCGCTGTCCTCGAAGGCGGTGAGGTGCTTGTGGTTGAAGTCGGCGAAGCGGCCCTGTATGTCGGTGATGTCGCCGAAGAGCCAGTACATGATGTCCACGAAGTGGCTGAACTGCGTGAAGAGCGTTCCGCCGTCCAGGTCGGCGGTGCCTTTCCAGCCGCCGGGCTTGTAGTAGCGCTCGTCGCGGTTCCAGTAGCAGTTCACCTGCACCAGGTAGATGTCGCCCAGGCGCTTCTGCTCCACCATTTCCTTGATCCACAGGCTGGGCGGGCTGTAGCGGTTCTGCATCACGCCGAACACGTAGCGGTGCTTTTGCAGGGCCTTTGAAAGCAGGTCCTCGCAGTCGGATTTGTTGAGCCCCATGGGCTTTTCGCACACCACGTGCTTGCCGTGGTCCAGCGCGGCCATGCTCAGCGGGATGTGCAGGCCGTTGGGGGTGCACACGTTCACCACGTCGATCTCCGGCACGGCTTTGAACATGGCCTCGATGTCGGTGAAGTACGGCGCATCGAATTGGCCGATCCCCAGTTCCTCCTTCGGTTTTATATCGCACAGGGCCACCAGCCGGCTGTCGTCGTTGCGGCTGATCATTTCCGCGTGGCGCTTGCCGATATGGCCACAGCCGACCACGGCGAAATTCACTTTGTTCATGCGGTGCGGCTCACTTTGTTGTCCTTCAATTGGTAGCGTTGGCCACTTTCGGGGCAGGTGGCCTGGCCTTGGGCATCGAAATCCAGTTTGTGGCCGTACTCGCTCATCCAGCCCTTTTGCCTGGCGGGGTTGCCCATCACCAGGGCGAAGTCCGGCACTTCCTTGGTCACCACCGCGCCGGCGGCGATAAAGGCGTAGCGGCCGATGTTGTGCCCGCAAACAATGGTGGCGTTCGCGCCGATGGAGGCGCCCTGCTTCACCACGGTGCGCATGTACTCGCCCCGGCGGTTCACCGCGCTGCGCGGATTGATCACGTTGGTGAACACGCAGCTGGGCCCGAGGAACACATCGTCCTCGCACTCCACGCCGGTGTATATGCTCACGTTGTTCTGCACCTTCACGTTGCGGCCTAGCTTCACGCCGGGGCTTACCACCACGTTCTGCCCGATGTTGCAGCCTTCTCCGATCTGGCAGTCGGGCATGATGTGGCTGAAATGCCAAATGCGCGTGCCGGCACCAATGGTGGCGCCCGCATCGATGACTGCGGTGGGGTGGGCGGTGTACGACATCGAAACGGAGCGCGAATGTAATGCCCTGCCTTGTAAGCGGAATGGGGGCATGGGCTTGCTTCGGGTGGTAGTGTTGCGAGGATGGCATGGGCGGGCCGCGCTTTGGCTTAACTTGTTGCGCCAAGAACCCTGATCATGCGTTTATTATCCCTGTCCGGTCTCGTTCCTTTACTTTCCATGTTGGCCCAATCCGCAGTGGCGCAACAGGTCAATGTGGGCCTATACCCAACGGCAGTACCGGACTCCTTTGATGTAAAGGCTTTTTCCAGTGGGGCTGCCATTGAAGGGGCCATCACCGCATTGTCGGTATCGGTCCGATGGGATGCTTCCGCTGGCGGGGAAATGGATGCCATGGATATCAAGGATGGCTGTGCGGGTGCACCGGCAATAGGCGTTGGCGGTGTGCACGAACTATTAGGCTATCGCTATGTTACATTCAATTCATTCCAATTCCGGCCATTGGGCGACGACTGCGCAATTACGTCGGAAGGCATCGTGCTCTTTGGCTTTCGTATTCGGAGCCTCTCCGGCTGCCGCCATGTGGGCTTGGTGGGGAACGCCTTCACCGGCCTGAACAATACCGGCTACTACCTGTCCGTGAACGGATTGAATGTGACCGGGGAGATCATCACCGGCCCCATTTCCTCGGGCGATTGCCCTCCCTGCGAGCCGCCGGTGATCACGGAGATCGGCGCGGACAGTGTGCCCTATTGCGCGAACGGGGTGAACCTGTGGAGCCAAGCCACGGGCACGCTGCCGGATCATGCGTGGTACCGGCCCAATGGCACCTTGGTGGCTTGGCAGCCGCAGCTGCAATCCCAATTCGAGCCTGCGGGTACCTATACCTTGGTGGTGAGCAATGCCTGTGGGGCGGATACCGCGCAGGTGGAGGCGGCCGTCGACCCGGCGCTGTGCGTGCCCATAGCGATCGATAGTGCGTGGGCCACGAGCTATGGCTCCGGTTCGTACCCTGGCATTCAACTGCATGCGTCCTCCATGGGCAGTTGCCCCCAATACACATGGGTGGTGCCATGGGGCGATACGTTGTCGGCGAACGTGCACTACTATGTGAACGTGCCCAACCCGACCGCAGGGGACTACACGCTGATCGCTTCCAACGCCTGCGGCAGTGATACGTTGGTGCTGCACATCGATCCGCCGCAGCCCTGTGCAACACCCACGGCCACGGCGGCCATCACCACGAACGATTCCTGTCGTACGCGCAGGGCGCACTTCACGGCAAGCGCCACGGGGCCGGGTCCCATCACCACCCGATGGTATGGTGCCGATGGCCAGCTGATCACTGGCTCCACCACCTTCTCCGTGCCTTATGCGCCATGGGGCACATACACCTTCACGGCCACCAACCACTGCGGCACCGATACCGTAACGGTCTTCCACGGTGCCGCGGACACCACCGGCCTGGCCGATTGCGCACCGCCGCAGATCCTGTCGCTTTCGGCCGTGCCCGCCGCATGTTTCGGGGATACGGTGACCATTGTGGCCACCACCGCCCTCACCGGCCCATGCCCCTCCTTGGTTTGGCGCAACGTGAACGTGCTGGACATGACCGGTGATACCGTGCAAGCAGTGGTACGCAATGATGGTCCCGTAACGCTCACCGCGACCAATGCTTGCGGGCAAGTGGTGGAGGGAGTGCCCATGGACGTGATCACCTCCGCGATCATCCATAGAAATCTATGTGGTTCCGCAGGGCCGCTTTCCATCGATTCGCTGGTAGGGCTGTACATGCCGCTGCCCCCCGGCGGGCAATGGTGGATCGGCGGACAACCCCATAGCGGGACCTATGATCCTGCGGTGGATGCCTCGGGCATGTACCGGTACACCCTGGATACAAGCGGGCTCTCCTGCACCGTGGTGGAATTCGGGCTGCACCAGTACCCCGGCGTGTATGCCGGCGAGGATACCTCCATCACGGTGTGCAGCAGCGACCCGCCGTTTTCCTTGTTCAACGTGCTGGGCGGACAGCCGCAAACGGGTGGTGGGTGGCGCTTCGGCATGTTGCCCGCCAGCAGCACCTTCGATCCGGCCACCAGTACACCCGGCACCTACCGGTATTCGATCCAGACCATGGCCAGCGGTGGTGGCTGTACCGACCAAGCAGAAGTAACAGTGGGGGTGGATCCGGCCAGCATTTGGTACGCCGACCACGACGGCGACGGGCTTGGCGACCCTGTTGACACCTTACTGGCCTGCGACCCGCCTGCGGGGCATGTAGCCGTGGCCGGAGATGAATGCCCGGAATTGTACGGCACCATTGGTGATCCATGCGATGACGGCAACGATCAAACCGTGAATGATGTGATCACGGAGGAGTGCATTTGCGAAGGCGAGCGGGAAACAGGAATCACGGAGTCGGGCCTGACAGATACCCGCCTTTGGCCCAACCCGAATGAGGGTCATTCATTCTTCCTGCAGATATCCTGTGCGACCGGTGACCTTCGGGTGGCGTTGATCGATGCCACGGGCCGGCTGCTGTTGCAGGAAACCCGGCCGGGTCAGGCCCATGTGCCCATGGCCTTCGAATTGCCAATGGCCTTGGCCGGAGGAACATACTTTGTTCGCGTGGGGTCGGCGCAGGGCACTACGGTGCACCCGTTGACGGTGGTACGCTGATCCACGGCTCACGCCGGCACGTAAGCCTGCAAGGTGCGGGTCAGCTCTTCCAGCATCCCCGGTCCCGGGGTGGCCACCTTCCAGCGCACATGGCGCAGCCATTCGCGGGCCAGCGCCTCGCTGAATCCCGCGTTCTGCATCACCAATTCCACCGTGTGCGGTCCCTCCAGCAGGCCGTGGGCCTTGGCCCGCAGCACATCCAGGGCGTGTTCCACTACCGTTGCATGTTGCCGCAGGAAGCTTTCACGCGCGGTG
The DNA here is from genome assembly GCA_044463585.1 of Cryomorphaceae bacterium. Taxonomy (GTDB): domain Bacteria; phylum Bacteroidota; class Bacteroidia; order Flavobacteriales_F; family PHOS-HE28; genus PHOS-HE28. Next base: position 3,129 of record JBIQMI010000171.1, on the reverse strand, counting down.
ATGACGAAGGCCGGCCACGGGGCACGGATCTCCTCTACCCAGCGCATGATGCCGGCATCCACCCATTGGCGGGTGACATAGGTTTCCCACAGGAAGATCACCGGCGGCCCATGGCCCATGCGATCGGCCGCGCCCCGCATGTTGTGCACCACCTCCAGGTCCTGTTCGCGGGGTTGCCAGCCCAGCCGTTGCGCGTGCAGCATGGCCATGATATGGCTGCCGCTGCCCATGCGGCTGATGGCGTAGGGCACGCCCTTCAGGTCGGCTGGCTTGTACAGGCCCGAGTTCGCGGGCACGTGCACGCCCCAGGGCAACGGGCTTTCCACGAAGGTGGCCACCATGCGGTGCGGCCCGCCCAGCAGGATGTCGCGCTGTGCGCCTTCGGTCACCAGCACGGCCATGTCCAGCTCGTTGTCGCGCAGCATCTGGCACATGCGGCCGGTGCCCTCATGCACATCGTGCCATTCCAACTCAATGCCCGACTTGCGGAACAAGCCTTTTTCCCGTGCCAAATGCCAGGGCAGGTTGTAGGGTTCCGGCACCCCTGCTATGCGCAACAGTTGCATGCGCGGCGAATGTAAGCGGCCTTGCTGGCGCTGCGTCGGCCCTGCAGCGTCCCCTTCGGGTGACCGTGCGTTGACGTAATCGACACCTTTCGTGGTACCCATGCACAGGCAGCGGTGTTGTCGATGACCGTGGCCCATGCCGCCGAAGGCGTCACAGCATGTAGAAAGCATGTTTGGTGCAATGATCGACCCCGGCAGGGTCGCAGCCGGTGTTCGGGGAAATCGGGATCGTGCAGCTTGCGTGCTGCCACGGCGCGCGGGCTACCTTGGCCGCCCCCATGAGCGTGCTTCTTGCCTTGGTCGTTGCCACAGTGGCCAGTTTCATCGGTTCGCTGCAGGCCGGGCTGGTGAACACGGCCGTGCTGGCGGCCACTTTGCGGCATGGGCGCACCGTGGCACGAAGCACGGCCTGGGGCGGTGCCCTGCCCGAACTTTTGTATGCGGGGCTGGCCTTTGTGGCCGCCAACCGGGTGCTGGCCTATACCACGCAATGGGGCATCCGGCCGGCCCATATCTCCGGCCTGGTGATGCTGGGCCTGGGGCTGTACATCGCGGTGTTCCTGAAGCCTTTCCATGTAAAGGACGGGAGCGACCCCGGTGGCGGTTTCAGGCGGGGCATGGTGCTGGCGCTGATGAACCCGCAATTGATCCTGTTCTGGTGCGGTGTGCGGCTGGGCATGGAGTCGCTGGGGATGGAAATACAGGGCTGGGGCGCGATGCTGGGCTTCAGCCTGGGCGCGTTCCTCGGGGCGCTGGCGCTGCTGATGCTGCTGGTGCGCATGGGCGAGCACCTGCGCGCGCGCATGGCGGGCTCCACGCTGCACAACCTGTTCCGCGCCGTGGGCGTGCTGCTGGTGCTGGTGGGCGTATGGGTGTTCGCGAAGGCGTAGGCCCTTGGCAGGCCGTTACTTGCGCACGTACCCCTCGAAGGTGTTGTGCTCCTTCTCCCGCAATTCCTCCGGCGTCAGGCCCTTGAAGTACTCGTAGGTGAGCTTGAGGCCCTTGGCGCGCGGCACTTTGGGCTCCCACTTCAGCAGTTTCCGGGCCAGGGTAATGTCCGGGCGGCGCTGCATGGGGTCGTCCTGCGGAAGCGGCTTGTACACCAGCTTCTGCTTGGTGCCGGTGAGCTTTACGATCTCCTGCGCGAATTCCTTGATGGTGATCTCGGCCGGATTGCCGATGTTCACCGGACCGGCGTAGTCGCTCAGCAGCAGGCGGTAGATGCCTTCGACCAGGTCGTCCACGTAACAGAAGCTGCGGGTCTGGTTGCCCTTGCCGAAAATCGTGAGGTCCTCGCCGCGCAGGGCCTGGCCGATGAATGCCGGCAGCACGCGGCCGTCGTTAAGCCGCATGCGCGGGCCGTAGGTGTTGAAGATGCGCACGATGCGCGTCTCCAGCCCGTGGTAGGTGTGGTAGGCCATGGTAATGGCCTCCTGGAAACGCTTCGCTTCATCGTACACCCCGCGCGGGCCCACCGTGTTCACATGGCCCCAGTAGTCCTCGGTCTGCGGGTGCACCTGCGGGTCGCCGTACACTTCGCTGGTGCTGGCCACCAGTATGCGCGCCTTCTTTTCCAGCGCAAGCCCCAGCAGGTTGTGCGTGCCCAGCGAGCTCACCTTCAGCGTTTGGATCGGGATCTTCAGGTAGTCGATGGGAGAGGCGGGCGAGGCGAAGTGCAGGATGTACTTCAGCTGGCCCGGCACGTGCACGAACTTGGTCACATCGTGGTGGTGGAACTCGAAGTCCTTGCGCTGGAACAGGTGCTCGATGTTCTTCAGGCGGCCGGTGATCAGGTTGTCCATGGCGATCACGTGGTAGCCTTCCGCCAGGAAACGGTCGCACAGGTGCGAGCCCAGGAAGCCGGCGGCACCGGTGATGAGCACGCGCTCTTTCGCGGCGGCCTTCGGCGCGGTCTTCTTGGCCGGCTGCTTCCGCTTGGGAGCGGCCTTTTTGGGGGTCACGGTCTTTGCCATGGTCAGGCCCTGCTCTTAACGGGCACGTTAACGGCCTGGCGGCCGATGCTTACGTAGTGGAAACCGAGGTTGCGCATTTCATCGAGGTCGTACAGGTTGCGCCCATCGAAGATGTTCTTCTCCTTCAGCAGTTTTTCCACGCGCTCCATGTCGGGGTTGCGGAACAGCGCCCATTCGGTGGCGATGATCAGCGCGTCGGCCTGCTCCAGGGCGCTGTATTCGTCGTTGGCATAACCGATCTTGTCGCCGATGGTCCTGCGCACGTTTTCCATGGCCTCAGGGTCGAAGCCGGTAACGGTGGCGCCGGCGGCGGTGAGCGCATCGATCATGTACAGCGCGGGCGCTTCGCGGATGTCGTCGGTATCGGGTTTGAAGGCCAGCCCCCACAGGGCGAAATGCTTCCCGCGGAGGTCGTTGCCGAAATGCTGTTTCAGCTTTTCCACCAGGATGGTCTTCTGGCGCTCGTTCACCTGCATCACGCTGTCGATGATCTCGAACTTGTAGCCGGCCTCGCGCCCGCTTTGGGCCAGGGCCTGCACATCCTTCGGGAAGCACGAGCCGCCATAGCCGATGCCGGGGAAGAGGAAGCG
>JBIQMI010000170.1:0-7292 GCA_044463585.1 Cryomorphaceae bacterium | reverse complement strand
ACAGCCTGCGCAAGGCGGTGGAGCTGGGCCTTACCGCCGAGTATTTCAACCTGGCCAAAAAGCAGTACGGCGGCTATGTGCAGGGCGACCTGCGCGAGCTGGGCTGGTACATACCCCGGAACAAGAAGAATTACGCCGGGCTGTTGGATTCGCTGGTGGCCGGACGCACTGACCTTTCGCCCATAGAGCCCGTGCATCCACAGTACCAAGGCCTGAAATACTGGCTGCAGCGCTATTACGGGGTGGATACGCTGGAGCAGGCCCCCCACTTCGCATTCGGCGGCAAGGCCGTGCCCATGGGCGATTCACTGCCCGTGCTGTGCGACCTGCGGCATCGGCTATACCTTCTGGGCGACATCCATTCGGACAGCCTTACCGATGTGATGGACAGCACATTGTTCAAGGGCATCCTGAACTTCCAGCAGCGGCATGGGCTGAAGGGCACCGGCGTGCCCGATGCCGAAATGGCCAAGGCGCTGAACACGCCGTTGCAGGAGCGCATCGGTACCCTGCTGCTGAACATGGAGCGCCTGCGCTGGGTGAACCCATCGCCGCCCAAGAATTACCTGCTGGTGAACATACCGGAGTACCGCCTGCACGTGTTTGAGCAGGGCCGTGAGATCTGGGACATGAAGGTGGTGGTGGGCGCGGTGGCCACGCATACAGTGATCTTCAGCAGCGAGGTATCGCTGATCGCTTTCGCGCCGTACTGGAACGTGCCGCAAAGCATTCTTCGCAACGAGATCGTGCCGGCCATGCGCCGGGACCCGGGCTATTTGGCGCGGCAGGACATGGAGTTGCTGCGGGGCAACACCGTGGTGCCGGCCGGCAGCGTGGATTGGAAGACATTCCAGGGGGGCGGCGGTTATTCGGTGCGCCAGCGGCCGGGCCCCAAGAACTCGCTGGGCCAGGTGAAATTCCTGTTCCCCAATGAATACAGCATCTATTTGCACGATACACCGGCCCAAAGCCGTTTCGTGCCGGAGAAGCGCGCCTTCAGTCACGGCTGCATACGCCTGAGCGAGCCGGTGCGCCTGGCGGAATACCTGCTGCGCAACGACAGCACCTGGACGCCCGAGGCGATAGGCAAGGCGATGCGGGCAGGCAAGGAGCGCATGGTGAAGGTGGTGCCGCCCATGCCGGTGACCATAGGCTATTTCACCGCGTGGGTGGATTCGAAGGGGCGCCTGAACTTCCGTGACGATGTGTACGGGCACGACATGCGGTTGGCGCGCGAGCTGTTCGCCCCGGAAACGCTGCCGCGCATGGCACCGGAAGCTGCGCAGGCCGCTGTTCCGGCCAGCAAGCGCTGATCAGGGCTTCACCACTTGGTCGAACGGGGCCAGCACGCGGCATTTGCCGTTGAAGGCCAAATGCTGCGTGACCGCTTTGCGGCCATGCCCGAACATCACCAGCGTGTCAGGGTCCTGCTTGTTGAAATTGAGCAACACGGTGTTTTCCTTCCACCTGCCATCGGGCATCAGGCTGCGCTCGTACCAGATCACGCCAATGGTGTCCTGCAGCACTTCGCCGGCAAACACTTCCGCTTCATAATAGGTTTCGTCGTTGCGCCCATCGATCAGGCGGCCGGGTGAGTGCCAAGCTTCGATGCCGGGTTGCCATTCCATGCCACCATCGGCGGGAAGGATGTACAGGCAGGTGCCCAGGTGCTTCTGTTCCTTATTGGGCCCGGAGGTGATCACCCACTCGCGCCCTTGCGGGGACATTACGCGCATGATCTCCACCAGCGGCTTATTGTCGCCGGCTTCTTGTGGTTCCTGCGGGGCCGTTGCCGCGGCGGTGTCCGGCGGTATCTGTACCGCGTCGATGGGGTCCTGGGCAGGGTGCTTCAGTTCCGAAAGCGTGCAGGCAAGGGCCAATGGGGCCAAGGCGAACAGGAATGGCCGGAAAAGCATGGGGGCTTTGTGTGCCCGCGAAGGTAATGCCCGGATGATCCCTTCTACAGCAGCTTTCCGGCGAGCAGGCGCAGCTGCAGTTCGGCGCTCTTGGCCTCGTATTGGGCGAGCAAAAGGCGGTTTTCGGTATCGAGCAGGCCCTGTTGCACGTCGCGCAATTCCACCGCGGTGATCATGCCTACGCGGTAGCTCTCCAGGGCCACCTCCACCTGTGTGCGCACGCCTTCCAGGTCCGTTTGCCCCATGGCCACGCGCTGGCCGGCCAATTGGTACAGGCTCCAGGCATCCATCAGTTGGCGCTCCAGTTCCTGTTCGGCCTGCCCGGTGGCCGCCCGCGACTGCTCGCCGGCGATCTTGGCCGCCTGCATGGCCTTGTTTCGGCTGCCGCCGTGGAAGATGGGCGCACTGAGCCGCACTCCGTAATCGGGGCCCAGCGCGGTATTGCTCTGCAGGAAGCCCACGGAACTGGTGCTGCGGTAATACCCGTAATTGCCGTAGATGTCCACCCGTGGGAACAGCGCCCCGCGCAGTTGTTTCACGCTGATGTCGGTGAGCAGTTCCGATTGCCTCGCCAGTTGCAGCTCCGCGTTGCTGGCCCGGGCTTGCTCGAGCAATTGGTCCAGGTCGAGTTGTTCCGCGGCGGGGATCTCCTCCGCCACGTCCAAGGGGGCGGTGGGCGAAAGCCCCATCAGCGTGTTCAGGCGGTTGAGGGCGGTGTTGAGCTGTTGGGCGAGCTCGAGGATGGCGGTGCTGTCGGCGCTTTGGTCCAGCCGGGCCTGCACCACCGCCAGGTTGCCCATGGAGCCCACCCGCAGCCCGGCTTCGGCGATCTGGAGCCTTTCGCGCGAGGTGGCCATGGTCTCGCGCTGCACGGCCAGTGCTTTTTTCATTTGCGCCGCGAGGTAGTAGGTGGTAAGCACGTTGTACACGGTGGCCTCCATCTGCCGCCTCAATTCAACCTTGCCCATGGCCTCCAAGGCCTCCAGCCGTTGTTTGGTGGCGAACATGGCCATGCCGTCGAAGATGGTCCAGTTGGCCGAAAGTGCGGCATTGAGCACATGGCTGTCGGCGTTGTCGGCCTTTCGCACTTCGCCGCTGAAGAAGGTTTGCTCGGTGGCGCGGGCGTCCACGGCGTATGATCCGTTGGCATCGAGGGTGGGCAGCATGCCGGCGTTGCCGGCGGTGTTCAGCAGTTCGCTGGTGTTGGCCTCCAGCTTCGCGATGCGGATATCGAAGTTCTTTTCCAGGGCCGTGGCCACCGCCTGTTGCGGGGTGATGAACCCCGGGGCCTGCTGGCCATGCACGGCACCAGCGGCCAAGACCCATGCCGCAAGCATTGTTTTTTTCATGGTTGCTTCGGTTCTGTCGGCGCTGGTGCCACCTTGGAGGCCATGTAGCTGTAGAGCGCGGGCACCACGTACAGGGTGAGCACCAAGGAGAAGAGCAGGCCGCCGATCAGCGCCACGCCCATGGGTATGCGGCTTTTGGCCGCCGCGCCCAGGCCCAGTGCAATGGGCAGCACGCCCAACGTGGTGGCCAAGGTGGTCATGAGGATCGGGCGGAAGCGCTGGGCGGAGGTCTGTACCACGGCGTTCATTTTGTCCAGCCCTTGTTGGCGTTTCTGGTTGGCGAATTCCACGATCAGGATGCCGTTCTTGGTGACCAGCCCGATGAGCACGATGATGCCGATCTCGCTGAAGATGTTGAGCGTGTAGCCGCCCAGCCAAAGGGAGAGCAGGGCGCCGGCCAGCGCCAAGGGCACGGCGAACATCATGATCAAGGGATCCACCCAGCTTTCGAACTGCGCGGCCAGGATAAGGTAGATGAGCACCAGGGCCAGTACCATGGCGAACAGCAGGCTGCTTCCGCTTTCGGCGAATTCCTTGCTTTCGCCGCTGAGCGAGGTGCTGAAGGAGCTGTCCAGCGTGTTGTCCGCTATGCGGTCCATGGCCTCGATACCGCTGCCCAATGTGTAGCCCGGCGCCAGCGACGCGCTTACGGTGGCGCTTACGTAGCGGTTGAACCGGTACAGCTGTGGCGGTGTGCTTTTGTCGGTGGTGCGCACCAGGTTGGCCAACTGGATCATTTCGCCCTTGTTGTTGCGCACGTATGCCTTGTTCAGGTCGGCGGGGGTATCGCGGTTGTCGCGTGTTGCTTGGCCGATCACTTCGTACTGCTTGTTCTTGAAGATGAAGTAGCCGTAGCGCTGGCCGCTGAAGTAGAGTTGCAGGGTCTCGGCGATGTCGCGCACGCTTACGCCCAGGGTGCGCGCCCGGTCGCGGTCGATCTCCACGCGCAGTTCGGGCTTGTTGAACTTGAGGTTGAGGTCCACCACTTGGAAGGCGGGATCTTGGCGCGCCTTGTCCATGAATTCGGGGATAACCGCACGCAGGCGCTCGAAGTCGGGGGCCTGGATCACGTACTGCACGGGCAGGCCGGAGCTGCGGCCCCCACCGATGGTCGGCTCTTGGATCACGAAGCTGCGCGCCAGATTGTACCGCTGCACCAGCCCGTTCACTTCGTTGGCGATCTGGTCCTGCGTGCGTGTGCGCTCATCCGGGTCCACCAAGGAAACGCGCACGAAACCGGAGTTCACAGAAATGGAGGCCCCGAAACCGGGGGAGGTCACCGAGAGCAGGTTCTCCAATTCGGGCAGCGTGTCCACCACGGAGATGATCTGGCCCACGTAATCGTTCATCACCTCGAAGCTGGTGCCCTCGGGTGCGGTGCTCATCACCATGAAGCGGCTCTTGTCCTCGCGCGGGGCCAGCTCGCTGGGGGTGTTCAGCCCTGCCAAGGCGATCAGGCCGATGCTGATGGCCATGATGATGAAGGCCACCCAGCGCACACGGAGGAATTTTTCCAGGGAGCGCTCGTAGCCGTGGATCAGGTTCTCGAACCAGCGTTCGGTAACGGTGTAGAAACGGCTGCGCTTCTTTTCATGCTTGAGGAAGTGGGCGCTGAGCATGGGCGTAAGGGTGAGGCTTACCACGGCGCTGATCATCACCGCGCCGGCCACCACCACGCCGAATTCGCGGAACAGCCGGCCGGTGAGCCCGCTGAGGAACACGATGGGCAGGAACACCACCACCAGGGTGATGCTGGTGCTGATGATGGCCATGGTGATCTCCTTGCTGCCGGTGTGGCCGGCCTCAATGGGGTCCATGCCGTCCTCGATCTTGGCGTAAATGTTCTCCAGCACCACGATGGCATCGTCCACCACGATGCCGGTGGCCAGCACAATGGCGAGCAGCGTGAGGATGTTGATGCTGAAATCGGCCACGTACATGATGAAGAAGGCGCCGATGAGCGATATGGGTATGGCCAGTACGGGGATGAGCGTGGTGCGCCAGTCGCGCAGGAAGATGAAGATCACCAGCACCACCAGCAGGAAGGCGATGATGATGGTTTCCTGCACTTCTTCAATGGCCTTGCGTATGCTGGTGGTGGTGTCCAACGCCATGGTGTAGCGCAGGTCCTTGGGCATTTCCTCCTGGATCTGCGCGGCGCGCTTGTAGAATTCGTCGGCTATGGCCACGTAGTTGCTTCCGGCCTGGGGTGTAACGGCCACGGCCACCATGGGCACGCCTCCGTTGCCGCGCAGCAGGGTACGCTCGTTCTGCGGGGCCAGCCGCGCCCGCCCGATGTCGGACAGGCGCACCAGGGCGATGCCGTCCTCGCGCAGGATCATGTTGTTGAATTCTTCCTCGCTGGTGAGCCGCCCCATGGTGCGTATGCTCAGCTCGGTGCGGTAGCCTTCGATCAGGCCGCTGGGCAGCTCCACGTTCTCGCGGTCCAGTGCAGCGCGCACATCGCCGGGGGTGATGCCCAAGCTGGCCATTTTCACCGGGTCCAGCTCCAGCTTCATGCTGTACTTCTTCTCGCCCCAGATGTTGATCTCGCTGATGCCGGGTATCGTTTGCAGGCGTTCCTTGAACACGTTGGTGGCCAGGTCGCTAAGCTCCAGCAGGCTCCGCTCATCGCTTTGGATGGTCATGGAAAGGATGGGGCTGCTATCGGCATCGCTCTTGGCCACGATCGGCGGGTCCGCATCGCGCGGGAGGTTGCGCACGGCGCGGCTCACGCGGTCGCGCACGTCGTTGGCGGCGGCCTCCAGGTCCACGTCCAGCTCGAATTCCACGGTGATGGTGGAGCGGCCGTCGCTGCTTACGCTGGAAAGGGTGCGGATGCCGGCTATGCCATTGATGCTCTCCTCCAGGATCTCGGTGATCTGGCTTTCGATGATGTCGGCGTTGGCACCGGTGTAGTTGGTGGTTACCGTAATGATCGGCGGGTCCACGCTGGGGTACTCGCGCACGCCCAGGTAGGTGAAGCCGATCGCGCCGAACAGCAGGATGAAGATGCTGATCACCGTGGCCAATACCGGCCGGTTGATACTGATCGAGCTAATGTTCATGCAATGGTCCTCTTTCCGGCAATGCCTGCTTCACGGTCGTTAATTCCCGTTGTCAATTGGGGCCGGCGCCGGCCATACCGCCATTGGGCGCGGTGGATTGTTTTTTCGTGGCGGGGCGCACGGGCATGCCTTCGCGCACGGCCAGCAGGCCGCTCACGATCACGGTGTCGCCGGGCTGCACCCCGCTGATCAACTGCACTTCGTCCTCGGTGCGCAGGCCCACTTCCACGCGGGCCGTGGTGGCCTTGCCGCCCTTCATCAGCATCACCACCTGCCCTTTGATGTCGGGGATCAGGCCCTCGGCGGGAATGGTGAGCGCGTGCTCAACCGTGCCCAGATCGGTGCGCACACGGGCGAAGCTGCCCGGCACCAGCCGCCCGTTGGGATTGGCGGTGCGGGCCCGTACCTGCACGGTGCGGGTCTCGGCCTGCACACTGGGCTCTATGGCATAGATGGTTGCCCGGTAGGGAGCGGTGTCGCCTTCCAGGGTGAAATGCACTTCCAGGCCTTCTTTCACCATGCGGCCGTAACGCTCGGGCATGTTGAAGTCGAGCTTGATCGGGTCGGTTTGCGTCAAGGTGGCGATCAGCGTGTTGGGGGCCACATAGCCGCCCTCGCTCACGTGGCGCAGGCCGATCACGCCATTGAAGGGCGCGCGGATGGTGGTTTTGGCGATCAGCGCCTTCAGGTTGTCGGTGTCGGCGCGCCGGGCCACCAGTTGGGCATGGGCGGCATCGTAGGCTTCCTGGCTGATGCCTTTGGCCTCGAGCAATTGCGACTGGCGCCTTTCGCTGGCCTGCGCCAATTCCAGCTCGGCCTCGGCCTTGCGCAATTGGGCGTTCAGGTCATCGGCATTGATCTGCACCAGCACCTGGCCCGCCTTCACCGCGGTTCCTTCCTTGAAGCCGATGGAGGTTATGCGCCCGCTGACCTCGCTCTGTATGTCCACCTTTTCGTTG
>JBIQMI010000169.1:0-7391 GCA_044463585.1 Cryomorphaceae bacterium | reverse complement strand
CCCGATGCGCAAGCCGATGTCGCTGCCCCGCATGCCAGCACCGGAATGCAGCATGGAGGATACCGCGAATGTTCCTTCCGGGTCCACCGTGATCGCCCAGCGCTCCCCTACGGGAATCCTGAAGCCGAACCCGAATGCAAGACGCAGATCTCCGCCGAAATCGCGGCTGAGGTCCACATCGTTCTTGTAGGTGTACGACCCCGCTGCACTCCATGTCCTGACCGAACCGTTCTTGACGCTGCCCACCCTGAACCCGCCCATGAGCCCAAAACGCACCACAGCGCTCCGCTTGGCATCCATGCGTACCTCGGGCTTCACACCAATGTATAGGTGGTCCATTTCCACCCGGGCCGTTTTGGTTGTGCCACCACCTAGGCCGCTTGTACTGTATTGCACCGAAAACGACCGGTGCGCCACCGACACGTCGAAGCCGAGGTCCACGAAATCGGAATAGCGTTCGCGGTAGAATACAGCGGCCGAAAAGGAGGTACGGCCCATGTCCCCAAGGACCACCTGTTCATGTGGGCTATCGTTGTATTTCGGCCATAGGCTGGTAAGCACCCCGCCGCCGGAAACCCCATAGTCGTACTGTGCCATGGCCGGGGCTACGGCGGCAGAGGCGAGGATGGTGAAAATTGCCTTCATTAGCAAGTGCAAGGTATGGATCAGAGCGACCGGGTAAATTGAAATTAGCGACTTCATAGGTGTACCCCTCGTTCCTCCCTTTTCTTTGGCAAACCATGGGCGCCTTGGCCTACTACCTCCTGCTTCCGCTGCTCTACGGCATTTCGCTGCTCCCGTTCCGGGCGCTGTACCTGTTGAGCGATGTGCTGCAGTTCCTGATCTTCGGCATGATCGGCTACCGGTTGAAGGTGGTGCGCGAGAATTTGCGCAAGAGCTTTCCGGAAAAGAGCGCTGATGAACTGAAGCAGATCGAGCGGGAATTCCGCCAATGGTTCTGCGACCTGGTGCTGGAGACGATCAAAACGCTGACCATTTCGCCGAAAGAGGTGCTGCGGCGCGTAAGCGTGGAGGGCACCGATGTGCTGCAGCAATACCATGAGGCGCGTCGCAGCATCATTTTGGTGATGGGGCATTGGGGCAACTGGGAGCTGGGCGGGGCGCGCTTCAGCCAACTGCCCTACCACCACCTGTACGTGATCTACCACCCGCTGGAGAACAAGCACTTCGACCGGCTGATGCAGCGCATGCGCAAGCGGCTGGGCAATGGCCTGTACCCCATGAAGGAGACCGTGCGGATGATGCTGCACAACCGCAAGGAGCTAACGGCCACCGCCTTCATCGCCGACCAAACACCATCGCCCGAACATGCGTTCTGGACCACCTTCCTGAACCAGGCCACGCCGGTCTTTTGGGGCACGGAAAAGATCGCGCTCAAGCTGAACTATCCGGTGGTGTACACCGGGATCGACAGGCCGAGGCGCGGCCATTACACCATGCGCTTCGAGCTGCTGGAGGCCGAGCCGATGGGCACTGCGGAAGGCGCGATCAGCGAGCGGCACACCCAAAGGCTCGAGGAGGACATCCGGCGGCGCCCGGCCATTTGGCTATGGACGCACCGCCGGTGGAAGCACAAACCTCCGCCAGCGCGCTGATCGGTCGTAAATTTGCGGCCCGATGTTGCAAGGAAGAGACCTTATTCTGGCCACCCGCGCATTCGCCAAGGAATACCGGGCGCGCAGTTGGTGGCATGTGATCATTACGTTGGTGGTGCTGGCGGCCGGGTACACCGGCGTATTCCTGCCCACCCCGCTGTGGGCCAAGGCGCTGTGCACGCTGCTGGTGGCGCTTACCCTGGGCCGCATGTTCGTGCTCTACCACGATTTCCTGCACCAAAGCATCCTGAACAACTCCAAGGCGGCCAAGGGCATTTTCACGGTGTTCGGCTGGTACATGCTGGCACCGGTAAGCATTTGGGAGCGCAGCCACAACTACCACCATGCCCACAATTGCAAGCTGTACACCAGCAGCATCGGCTCATACCCGGTGGTTACCAAGGAGAAGTACCTGTCCTCGCCGCGCAGCGAGCGCTTGGCGTACATGTTCGTGCGCCACCCGGTCACCATCGGCCTGGGCTACATTTTCATGTTCATCTACGGCATGTGCATCCGCTCGGTGGTAAGCAACACCGGCAAGCACTGGGACAGCATTGTTGCGCTGGTGTTCCACTTCGCCATCGGCACGGGCATCTTCCTGCTGGCGGGCTGGTGGGGCCTGCTCTTCGGCTTCCTTATCCCCTTCATCATCAGCCTGGGACTGGGCAGCTATCTGTTCTATGCCCAGCACAATTTCCCCGGGGTGAAGTACGCCGAAAAGGACGGCTGGACCTACCACGACGCGGCATTGAGCAGCAGCAGCCACATGAAGATGAGCCCCGTGATGCGCTGGTTCCTGGCCAACATCGGCTATCACCACATACACCACCTCAACCCGCGGATCCCCTTCTACCGCCTGCCCGAGGTGTACAAGGCCATTCCCGAGCTGCAGACCGCCACCAAGACGAGCCTGCTTCCGTGGGACGTGGTGCGCTGCCTGCGGCTGAAGGTGTGGGACCCGGTGCAGCAGCGCATGCTCACCCGGCGCGAGATCTACGCTTGAGCCGGCCATCGATAGCGGGCCGGGCAAGCCGCTGTGCCCACCCTTCCGCTTGATGGGCGGGGCCGGGGCTTCACCACCGGCACACAATGGTTGTGGGGCGCGGTTACCTTCGGCCCCTTCAACAAACATCCGCTGGCCATGCTCACCGTTGAGAATATTGTCAAGCGATACGGCGACCACCTCGCCTTGGACGGCGTAGACCTGCATGTGCCCGAAGGCAAGATCTTCGGCCTGCTCGGGCCCAACGGCGCGGGCAAGACCACGTTGATCCGCATCATCACCCGCATCACGGGCCCCGATTCCGGCCGCGTGATGCTGAACGGCCGCGACATGACCGCGACCGACGTGGAGCAATTGGGTTACCTGCCGGAGGAACGCGGGCTGTACAAAAAGATGAAGGTGGGCGAACAAGCGCTCTACCTCGCCCGCCTAAAGGGATTGGACAAGCAGGAGGCCACCAAGCGGCTGCACGAATGGTTCCAACGGTGGGACATGGACGGCTGGTGGAACAAGAAGGTGGAGGAGCTGAGCAAGGGCATGGCCCAGAAGGTGCAGTTCATTACGACGGTGCTGCACCGGCCCCGCCTGCTGATCCTGGATGAGCCGTTCAGCGGTTTCGACCCGATCAACGCGGAACTGATCCGTTCGGAGATCCTGGCCATGGCGGCGCAGGGCACCACCATTATGTTGAGCACCCACAACATGGGCAGCGTGGAGGAACTGTGCGACCACATCGCCCTGATCGACCGCAGCCATGTGGTGCTCAACGGCGCCGTGAAGGACATCCGCAAGCAGTACAGCGACGCCACCTACCGCGTGGACTTCAAGGGCTCGCATGTGGCCTTCGCCAACGCCCTGGCCTACCACGGCGAACTGCTGGGACATACCGGGGACGATGGCATGACCACCGCACGCGTGCGGCTGCTGCACGGGTCCACCGTGAACCAGGTGCTGGCCGCCACCCTGTCCGCCGTGCAGATCAATGGCGTACGCGAGGAAGTGCCCAGCATGCACGAGATCTTCATACGCGCGGTGAGCCGCGTGGACCCCGCCACCATTCCCGCGGGCAACACCGAATAAATCCAGAGCAAAATGGGCAAGATCCGATTGATCATCTGGCGCGAGTTCATCACCCGTGTGCGCAAACCCAGCTTCCTTGTGATGACCATCCTGGGCCCGCTGTTGCTGGTGGGCGGCGTGGCGCTGGTGGTGTTCCTGGGCATGTCCGAGGGCGGCGTGCAGAACATCGTGGTGATCGACAAGGCGCAGCTGGTGACCAACAAACTGAAGGACAGCGACGACATCAAGTTCTTCTACGAATCCGGCGATCTTTCGGACTCGGTGTTCAAGGCCAGCCCGTACAACGCCATGGTGGAGATCAATCCCATGGTGCTGGAGAACAACACGATCCAGATCTTCTACAAGAACCTGCCCAGCATCACCACGCAGAACCACATCTCGCGGCAGATCGAGACGGTGCTGGAGCGTGAAAAATTGCGCGTGAACAACGTGGACCCGGACACCTACCGGCGGATAAAGACCGCATTGAAGATCCAGTTGTTCGACATCGACAAGCAGGGCAAACGCTCCTACGACCAGATCAAGGCGGGCATCGGCTTCGGGTTCGGCTACCTCATCTTCTTCTTCATTTTCCTGTACGGCGTGCAAGTGATGCGCGGGGTGATGGAGGAAAAGCAGAACCGCGTGGTGGAGGTGCTGATCAGCTCCGTGAAGCCCTTCCAGCTGATGATGGGGAAGATCGTTGGCGTGGCCATGGTGGGGCTCACGCAATTCCTGCTGTGGGTGGTGCTTTCCCTGGTGCTGGGCAGCGCGGCCGTGGGCCTGGCCAAGGATACCATCAGCGCCGGGGCGGTGCAGGAACGCACGCAAATGACCACCCAGCTGCAGCAGCAAATGACCGGGGAGGAAGGAAGCACGCTTAAACCCGCCAGCGAAAGCGCCGAGGACCTCGGTGTGCTCATGGAGATCTGGGATGAACTGCCCGTGGCCGCCATCCTCGGCCTGTTCCTGTTCTATTTCCTGGGCGGCTACCTGCTGTACAGTTCGCTCTTCGCGGCGGTGGGCAGTGCGGTGGATGCCGAGACCGACACACAACAGTTCATGATGCCGATCACCGTGCCGATGCTGATCGCCATCTTCATTGCGCAGACCGCGGTGTACAACCCGGACGGGCCCGCGGTGTTCTGGTTCTCGCTGATCCCCTTCACCTCGCCCGTGGTAATGATGGTGCGCATCGCCACCGGCAATGCCTTCGCACACCCCGGCGAGCTGGTGTTGAGCATGGTGCTGCTGTTGGGCACATTCCTGTTCACCACCTGGCTGGCCGGCCGCATTTACCGCACCGGTATTTTGATGTACGGCAAAAAGGTGAGCTGGAAGGAACTGGGCAAATGGCTGTTCTACAAAGGGTGAAGCAAAGGCCGCGCAGGACCGGATCATGAGCGATGTGCGGAATGCCATTCATGCCTGAACGGAACCTGGCCCGATCGCTCTTGTTGACCGCGGCCTGCTGGGCCGCCATTGCCCCGGCCACGGCGCAATTGCCCGACAGCACCCTGCACCCCGTGCAGGTAACGGCCACTCGGATCCCGGATGTGCTGCCCCGTGTGGGGCGCAACCTGCAGGTGATCGACAGCCTGCAACTGCACGGCGCCGCGCGCACCGAGGTGAGCGAGGTGCTGCGCATGGCCTCCCTGGTGGATGTACGCCAGCGCGGCCCCTTCGATGTGCAAACGGATCTGGGCATCCGCGGCGGCACCTTCGATCAGGCGTTGGTGCTGGTGGACGGTATCCCCATGAGCGACCCCCAGACCGGCCACCACGCCATGGACCTGCCGGTGGGCAGCGATGCGCTGGAGCGGGTGGAAGTGCTGTACGGCGGTGCCAGCCGCACCTTCGGGGCGGGGGCGTTCAGCGGGGCCATCAACCTGATCACGTGTGCACCCGGGGACGGCCGCGGCTCCTTCACCCTCGATGGCGGCCAATACGGATCGTACCGTGCGCGGCTATCGCAGGACCTGCTGTTGGGCAAGACCGGCCTGCGCCTGGGCGGGCAATGGGGCCACAGCGACGGCTACACCGCCAACACGGACAATGACCAGCGCGGCGGCCAACTGGAGCTGCACCGCAGCGTCAAGGGCATACGCGTGCGCGTGCAGGCCGGGCACATGAACAAGCGCTTCGGGGCGCAGAACTTCTATTCCTCGGCCTTCCCCGACCAGCAGGAGGTGACCGGCACCACCCTTGCGAGCATCGGCCTGCGCGGCGATGGCGAGCGCTGGAATTGGGACGCCAAGGTCTATTACCGCCAGCACGACGACCTTTTCGAGCTGTTCCGCGAGGACGATTACCATTACCGGTACAGCAACGGTTACTTCATCCGGGGTGAAAGCGATACCGCGCGCCTTTCACCCAGCATGTTCTACACGTTCCACAACCGCCACCGCACACGCGTGGCCGGGTCCATGGCCAACTTAGCGCGCCGCTGGAAAGGCGGCACCACGGCATTTGGCGTGCACGGGCGCTACGAGGGGATCCTGAGCAATGTGCTGGGCAAGCCCTTGGCCGAACCGAAGCGCATCGCGGGCTCCCGGGAGCTGCTCACCCGCAGCGATGAGCGCCGCAACCTGGCCCTGCACGCCGACCACCGCTACGAACACGGCAATTGGACCTTCAATGGCGGCGTGCTGTTGAACCTCAACTCCGATTTCGCCCCGGAATGGGCGCCCGGCCTGGACGTGGTGCACCGCTGGAAGAACGGGCACAGCACTTACGCCAGCGCGGGCCGTTCGTTCCGCTTCCCCACCTGGACCGACCTGTACTACAACCGCGGCGGGGCCACCGGCAGCGCGGGATTGCAGCCCGAGCATGCCGACCAGCTCGAGCTGGGCCACCGGGTGCTGGGCACCAAGCGAAGCCTGCGGTGGGCCGCTTGGCGCCGCCAAGGGCGCGACCTGATCGATTGGGTGCAGCGGCCGGGTGAAACCACCACGCATGCGGCCAACCTCACCGAGGTGGACCTGAACGGCGTGGAGGCCGAGGCCACGGTGCGCACCGCCAACGGGCGCGGGGGCCTGCTTTACGCCTACCAATGGGCCGACCAGCACAGCTTCGGATTTGCCTCGCTGTACGTACTGGACCACCTTAGCCACAATGCCGTGCTGTGGTGGAACCAGCAATTGCCCAACGGTTTCAGCGCACAGGCCAACATCACCTGGAAACAGCGCTACGGCAGCTACGTGCGCTTCAGCGACGGCCAGCGCACCGCCTACCCCGACCCCGTGCGCATCGACCTGCGCGCCGAATGGAAGCGCGGACCGGTAACGCTGTTCGCCAGCGCCTACAACCTCCTGGGTGCCGACCAAGTGGACCGCGGCAACATCCCCTTGCCGGGGCGGTGGATCACCGGCGGGCTGCAGCTGCGGTGGAGCACAACAAAAAACTGATCGCCGCACCTTTGCCCGCTAACCTTGCACCATGCGCGCGGCCATCATCGATCTGGGCACCAACACCTTCAAGCTGCTTGTGGCCGAAAGGAGCGCAGGCGCCACCACAGGGCTGAACATCGTGCACAGTAAGGAGCTGGGCGTGTTCCTGGGCCGGGGCGGGGTGGAAAAGAACGTGCTGGCGGAAGATGCCATGGAACGCGGCCTTGCCGCCCTGCGCACCTTGGCGGCCACGGCCCATGGGCTGGGCGCGGCACGCATCGGCGCCTTCGGCACATCGGCCATGCGCAACGCGCGCAACGGCCA
>JBIQMI010000168.1:0-7411 GCA_044463585.1 Cryomorphaceae bacterium | reverse complement strand
TTGAAGAACGAAGGGATCATCTGATGGAAAGATTCGTGAACCACAACGGGAAGCTGGTGCCGGCCGATTCGCCGGTGATCACGCTCGACAACCGCGCCTTCCATTATGGCGACGGTGTTTTCGAGACCATGCGGATCGTGCGCGGCCGCGCCTGCTACCTCGATGCGCACTGGGCGCGGCTGATGGAAGGCCTGCGCGTGCTGCGGATCGAAATGCCGCCCCTGCTGGGCCGCGATGCCCTGGAAAAAGCGATCGGCGAACTGGTGGAGCGCAACGGCATGCCCAACGCACGCGGCCGCCTTACCGTGTTCCGCGATTCGGCAGGCTATTACAAGCCGGAGCGGAACAATGGCGCCTTCACCTTGGAACTTTTCCCCGTGGAGCGCGAAACCTACATCCTGAACGAACGGGGCTATACCGTGGACCTGTACCCGGAAATGCGCAAACCGGTGAACGTGCTCGCCGTGCACAAAACATTGGGCGCGCAACTGTTCGTAATGGCCAGCCTATGGAGCAAGGAGCACCACCTGGACAACTGCCTGTTGCTGAACGACCGGGGCAACATCATCGAAAGCAGCAGCGGCAACATCTTCATTGTTAGCAACGGGGTGCTCTATACCCCTCCGCTGAGCGATGGCTGCATGGGCGGCGTAATGCGGATGCAGTTGATCAACACCGCGCTGGCCAACGGGATCAAGGTGTACGAAAGCTCCTTGAACCCGCAAAACCTGCTGGTGGCGGACGAACTGTTCTTCACCAATGTGGCCTCCGGGGTGCAATGGGTGGGCGCGTACCGCACCAAGCGTTACGGCCACCGCATGGCCTTGCGCCTGCAGGACCTGCTGGTGAAGCAAATGCTCAGTTGAGCGAGGGGTCCTCGGGGAAATTGGCCAACGGTGCGTACCCGGGCCCCATGGCGCGCAGCGTTTCGCGCCATAGGCCATCAACCGGCGCGCCCATGACCAAGTGCTTGGTAGCGGGGTGCACCAACCACGAGCGTTGGTTGATCTCAGTGTCCAATTGCTCGCTGCCCCAGCCGCTATAGCCCACAAAGAAGCGTACATGCTTGGCCAGTTTCGGCGAGGCCGACAGCAGGGCGCGCAACTGGCCGTAATCGCCGCCCAGGCGGATGTCATCCACCACGGGCAGGCTGCCCTCGATCCTTTCGCCAAGCGTGTGCAGGAAGAACAGGTTGCCGCTTTGCACGGGGCCGCCGATGCCCACTGGGGATGAGAGCTCCGGCAGGTCGTCCATCAATTCGGAAACGTCCATGGCGATGGGCCGGTTGAGCACCAGGCCGAAGGAGCCTTCGGGATCGTGCATGCACAAAAGCACCACGGACCGGCGGAAATAGGGATCGGGGAGAAAGGGCCCGCTCACCAACAGCGTTCCACTGCGCGGCGGCATGGGGTTGGGTGGATCGAACTCGAAGGGAGCGTTGGCCATGATTCTTGGCTGAAAGTTAACCATGATCGCCCAAGGCGCCGCAGGGTAACTTCGCCGGCAGAACAATGCAATGCCATGGCCGACGAAAGAACAGTGGACGAACGGAGGGATTACATCAAGGGCACGTTGGATGAATCGGCCTCGGGCATGGACCCGATCGCCCTGTTCACGCAATGGCTTGACGAGGCTGAAAAGGCAGGCATTGTTGATGCCAACGCCATGCTGCTCTCCACGGTGGGCAGCGCCAGCTTGAGCAGCCGCATCGTGCTGCTGAGAAAGGTGGATGCGCGGGGTTTCGTTTTCTACACCAACTACAACAGCCGCAAGGCCATGAACCTGGAACGCGACCCGCGTGCGTCGCTCACCTTTTTCTGGCCGGGCCTGGAACGGCAAGTACGCGTTGAGGGGAAAGCTGAAAAAGTATCCGCGGAAGAAAGCGACGCCTACTTCGCCACGCGCCCGCGCGACAGCCAGATCGGTGCATGGAGCAGCGACCAAAGCCGTGTAGTGAACGACCGCGAAGAGATGGAGCAGCGCTTTGCGCGCTGGTCGGAACGTTTCAAGGACATGGACGAGGTACCGCGTCCCGAGCATTGGGGCGGTTTTGTGGTACGCCCGGTCCGCATCGAATTTTGGCAGGGCCGTGCCAGCCGCTTGCACGACCGGTTGGCGTATGAGCGCTTCAGCGATGGTAGCTGGCAGCGCTTGCGGTTGCAGCCATAGTAGAACGAATGGGCCATAAAGCAGAAGACCCCCGATGTAATCGGGGGTCTTTGCTTCTGTAGCGTGTGTCGCTTACTTCTTCTTGGGGGCTGCCTTTTTCGTGGCGGCCTTCTTGGCTGCAGGCTTCTTGGCCGCAGCTTTTTTGGCGGCTGCCTTCTTGGGGGCTGCTGCCTTTTTCGCTGCTGCCTTCTTCGGTGCAGCTTTCTTGGCGGCTGCCTTCTTCGGCGCGGCCTTCTTCTTGGGGGCTGCCTTCTTCGCGGCGGCCTTCTTGGCAGTGGCCACCGTGCGCTTGGCAGGACGGGCCTTGCCTGTGCTACCGGCGGTGCGCTTGCCTTTCTTCGTCTTCATATCACCTTTACCCATTGTGTGGAGTGTTTAGGATTTGGTCCAAATCTATCGGCGCGTTGTAACGCCAGCTTGCAATGCACGGTTTCATTTCTCCACGATTACTTGTTAAGAACCATGCACATTTTCACCCGGCCGATGGATCGGCCGCACCGCGCCGGGTGGCGTGCATGCGCTATATCCTGCGGCTGGCGCGGGATTGCGCGGGAAGTGAACGCTTTGTGGCGGCACCGCAACAGGCCTTCCTGCGAACGCCGGAATGTTGTGCGCCGCATCGATCAAAAGAATGATGCCGGTGCATTTTTTTTCCGTGGCGGCACATTGTTGTTTCCAACAACAACCGGGTTCAGGGCACTGAGCGATCGGTTCCGGCCGCCTTTCCCGTGAGGCGTTCCTCAAGGTGCGGGGCGGAGTGCACGGTCTTTCGGGCCCAGCTCAATTTCAATGCGTCCAAGGCCGCGCCGTCGAGTCGCCATTGCACATCGCTGGCACGCAGGCGCTGCATCACCGTGTACAGCACGATCGCTGCCGACACCGAAATGTTGTAGCTCTCGGTGAAGCCATGCATGGGTATGCGCAGAAAGGTATCCGCGGCCTGCATCATGCCATCGCTCAAGCCGGTAAGCTCGGTGCCGAAGCAGAAGGCCATGGGCTTGTCCAGCGGGATGGTCTCGGGCGTTACGCTGTCGGCGTGCGGCGAGGTGGCCACGATGCGGTAGCCGCCGGCCTTTAGCGCCTCGATGCAGCGGCCCGCGTTGTCGGCACCTTTCTCGCGGTAGCGCAACATGTCGGTCCACTTCGAAGAGCCGAGCGTTACATCGGGGTTCACCGTGTACTTGTTCCGGTTCTCGATGATGTGGATGTCCTGTACGCCGAGCAGGTCGGCGGTACGCACCACGGCGCTGGCGTTGTGCGGCTGGTAGATGTCCTCCAGCACCACGGTCACATGGCGGGTCCGTTCACGCGCAATGCGTTCGAACAGTGCCCGCTTGTTGTCGGAGATGAAGGCGGAAAGGAGTTGGTAACGTTCGGCGTCGCTGGCCATGGCCCAAAGATGCGTGCAAAAGAAAAGGTCCCCCACTTGCGCGGAGGACCTTTTCCAATAGGTTGTCCAGGCTTACTTCACCTTCTTGGCGAGGTCGGCACCGGCCTTGAACTTCACTACCTTCTTGGCAGCGATCTTGATTTCCTTGCCGGTTTGGGGGTTGCGGCCTTTGCGGGCTGCACGCTTGGAAACGCTGAAGGTGCCGAAGCCCACCAGCGCCACGCGCTCACCTTTTTTCAATGCCTTCGTGGTGTTGTTCACGAAAGCGTCCAAGGCACGCTTGGCGTCAGCCTTGGAGATCTTCGCCTCAGCGGCGATCGACTCGATCAGTTCAGCTTTGTTCAGGCCCATGTTCTTACGTTTTGTTTTTTGAGTGAATGTTTAGGGGACTCGTCGCAAATGTATCCGCAAAGCCTTTGCTGTCAAGGGTTACAGGCGTAAGCATCGGGAAATGTTGATAAATGGGGGTGTTTGTTCATAAGTCGCCCGCATTTCCAGTGATAGCAAGGCTTTCCGCGCATGCGGCCCGCATGGTTCCTTATTGCAGGGTGATCCCCTCGCGCCGTTGCAGCCCGTTCAGGAAGTCGGTGATGGGCATCGCCTTCTTTCCCTCCATCTGCAATTCCTCCACCTGTAGCATGTGCTTGCCGCAATGCACGAGCAACTTTCCGTTGTCCACTTCCACGCGGCCCGGTTCCATGGCGCCCGGGTGGTGCACCACCTGCGCGGCCAGTACCTTCATGTGCACGGGCTTTCTTCCTTTTTCGGTCCACTGCGTCCACGCACCTGGGAAGGGTGATAGGCCACGCACCAGGTCGTTCACGCGTTGCGCGGGCTTGCGCCAATCGATGCGGCAATTCTCCGGGGTGAGCTTGGGCGCCGGCCTGGTCTCCATGCCCACGAATGTTTCCTGCGGAATGGGGTCGGCGGTGCCGTCCATCAGGTCCTTTACCGTGCGCACCAGCAGGGCTGCACCGGTATGCATGAGCTTGTCGTGCAGGGTGCCTGCATTGTCCTGGGGTTTGATCTCCACCACTTCGCGCAGCAGCAGGTCGCCCGTGTCAATGGCGGCGTTGATCAGGAAGGTGGTGGCCCCGGTGCGCGTTTCGCCATTGATGATGGCCCAGTTGATGGGCGCTGCCCCGCGGTAGTCGGGCAGCAGTGAGGCGTGCAGGTTTATGGTGCCCAACGACGGGCGCTGCCATACCACGGCGGGCAGCATGCGGAAGGCCACCACCACATAAAGGGCGGCATCATGTGCATCCAGTTGCGCATGGAAGGCCGGATCCTTGAGATTGGTGGGCTGCAGTACGGGAAGGCCCAGCTCCAGCGCGCGCTCCTTCATCGCGCTTGCGCGCAATTGCCTGCCGCGCCCGGCGGGCTTGTCGGGAGCGGTGACCACGGCCACCACGTTCATGCCGGCCTTCACCAGTGCGTTGAGCGAGGCCACGGCGAATGCGGGCGTGCCCATGAAAATGATCCGTTTGTTCATCCCAGGATTTTCGGGTCGAAATAGAAGCGGTAGGGCAGCAGTGCATCCTCGCCCGCATAGTCCACACCGATGCGTGGGCCGGCAACCACGGCCGTGTCCGGCACAATTATGCCACGGTCCTCAAGGGTGATCAGGTCGCCCAGCAGGTCCTCGCCGGTTTGCCGCTTGTGCAGGCCAAGGGCTT
This sequence comes from Cryomorphaceae bacterium, assembly GCA_044463585.1. Taxonomy (GTDB): domain Bacteria; phylum Bacteroidota; class Bacteroidia; order Flavobacteriales_F; family PHOS-HE28; genus PHOS-HE28. Next base: position 2,176 of record JBIQMI010000168.1, on the reverse strand, counting down.
GGCTCAGTGTGCCGGGTCCCCCGGTGGTAAGCACTTTCGTTCCCCTGCGTTGCAACATGGCATCAATGCCTTCCAGCGGATGGATTGCGCGCACCAGGATGGCATGCGGCGTGCCCGGTTGGTTGGTGACCACATTGAAAAGGTGGTGCACGCCATAGCAGAGGTATATATAGGCATGGCCCGGTTCGCCGTACATCACTTCGTTGCGCTTGGTCACCTTGCCGCCGAAGGCATGCGACGCCCTGTCGTTCACCCCTTGGTAAGCCTCGGTCTCGGTGATCACACCGCTGGTGAGTATGTCATCGATGCGTGTAACCAGCACCTTGCCCAGCAGTTCGCGCGAAAGCGCAACCACGTCCTCGCGGGCGTAAAACGATCGTGGTAGTTTTTTTCCCTTCGCCATTGCTATTGGTCACCGGCTTCATCAACAATCCAACGACGGGGTGGTTCGGTCACCACGGCCGGTTCCATGGCGCGGCAGTTGTCGCATTTGCCGCATGGGCCGGGCGTTTGCTGCCCGAAGTACGCCAGCACGGCGGCCTCGCGGCAGCCTTTTTCGCGGAAGGCGTATCTCAATATCGCCTCCAGCCTATCCTGCGCACGCTTGCGGCGGTCGTGCAGCGCTTGCTGGTCGAGCACCAAGGTTTGGGCATCGCGCCGCGGTTGCAGCAGGGTGAGCATCGGCGTGTCACTGCGCGGCTGGTAGAAAAGCACTTGGTCGCGCATAAGCTCGTGCAGTATGCTGCGCACGGTGTTCACCGAACGGCCTGTTTGCTGGGCGATCTTTTCCTCGTCGATCATGGCCGGTTCCTCGAACAGGCCGCCGTACATGCGCAGCAGGCATTCCAGCACAGGCCCTTGGCGCGCATCGGCCACGCGCACTTGGTGTATGGTGGCGGATGAGGCCCTGATCATGGCGCGTGATGGCGAGCGGGCACCCTCCGAAAGCGCGATGCCACCATCGAGCTCCAGTGCCTTCAGTGCATTCGCCACCACGGCAGGCGCCAGGGCTGTGCGCGCGGCGATCTTCGGCAGGTCGAGCTTGTACGCCTCGAACGCGCCCGAGCCCAACGCAATGCCGTGCTCATCGGCGAAGGCCTGGTACACACGGCGCACTTCCTGTTGCGTGGGGAATGACGCCTCGAGCTTTTCGCGCAAGCGCCCCTCGTCGGAAGGGTGGGTGAGCATAAAGGCATAGGCCGGTTGCCCGTCCCGCCCTGCGCGGCCTGCTTCCTGGTAATAGCTTTCCATGTCGGGCGGCGGTTCCATGTGCACCACGCAGCGCACATCGGGCTTGTCTATGCCCATGCCGAATGCATTGGTGGCGGCCACGAAGCGCACCTTGCCCTGCAGCCATTGCTGCTGCACGCTGTCGCGTTCCTCATGGCCCAGGCCGGCATGGTAGGGCAGGGCGCTGATGCCGTGCTGCTGCAGGAACCGCGCGATGCGCACGGTGCCGCGCCGATCACGCAGGTACACGATGCCGCTGCCCTGCACATGCTGCGCAATGCGGAGCAACCGCCCGTTCTTGTCCTCGCCGCGGCTCACCCAGAAGGCCAGCTCGGGGCGGCGGAACGAACCCTGCAGCAAATGCGGTTTCCGGAAGCGCAGGCTTTGCATGATGTCCGCCGCCACCGTGGGCGTGGCCGAGGCCGTAAGGGCGAGCACGGGCACCTGCGGATGCTGTTCGCGCAAGGTGCCGATGAGCATGTACGATGGGCGGAAATCGTAGCCCCATTGGCTGATGCAGTGGGCCTCGTCCACGGCGATCAGGCCCACCGGCATGCGTTGTGATCGTGCCTTGAACAGTTCCGAGCCCAGGCGCTCGGGCGAGAGGTAGAGGAAATCGAGCTTCCCCACGGCGGCGCTCTCGAGCGCATTGTCGATCTCCACCGGTGCCATGCCACTGGTAACGGCCGAGGCGCGCACGCCCAGTTTCTTCAATCGCTCCACCTGGTCCTTCATCAGGGCGATCAATGGCGATACCACGATGCACAATTTGCCCATGGCCAGGGCGGGCACTTGGAAGCACAGGCTTTTGCCGCCGCCGGTGGGAAGCAGCGCCAATGTATCGGTACCCGAAAGCACCGAGCGCACCACCTCTTCCTGCATCGGGCGGAAACCCGAGTAGCCCCAAGTGGACCTAAGTACCTCGAGTATGTCGCGCATGGCGGGG